>JAZQFT010000022.1:0-29741 GCA_045539655.1 Ruminococcus sp.
CAGCATCTGTGTTTGCTTTAACACTTGTATTATTTAGTGTTGCGAATACATCTAGCAGTTTTTATTTTCATCAGCCACATGAACCGAAGGCAATCGAAAAATATAAATGGATAAAATAATTAATGCTGTTGCAAGTAAAATAGTTAATCATTTTGCTTGCAACAACTACATTTCAAAAGAGAACGAGGAGGTTTATCAATACAGTTTAGTAGTTGTTTTGCAATCTGTACTTACTATAATTACAATGCTTATTATAGGAGCATTGTTTGGACGGTTTCTAGAAAATATTTGCTTTCTAATTATTTTAAAATTATTAAGAAACTTTTCCGGTGGGTTGCACTCCTCTAAATTTTCAGTTTGTTATTTAATCTCAATATCAACGAACATTGTAGTTCTAGTATGCCTACATTTTTTGGAGATAAGCGAAAACTATTTAGTAATGGTGTTTCTTGAGATTATATCTGTATTAGTTATTATAATGTTTGCTCCCGTTCAAAACGAAAATAAGATAACTACTCTGAAAGAATGCAAACTGTATAAGCTAGTTGCAATTATATTAAGTGTTATGTTCTTTTTAGTATCAATCATTTTATTAATAATTGCTTCTAACTTTGCTTGCATTATTGGATTAACGATGGTCTTGAATGCTGCGTTCGTTTTGGCAGAAGAAATCATAACTGGACTAACTGAAAATATCGAACCATAACCACTTTTATTCAGACAAGAGAGTAAGCAAAAACATTTTAATAGTTTTCTATTTTACAAAGGAGAAGATATATGGTTAAAGCAAAAAGACTATCGATGTCGCTGATATCATTTATACTGATAATCACAATGGTATTTTCATTGACTACATCAGCATTTGCACAATCGACTGTTGATGAAACTGTGACACAGAACACAGACATCGTTTCTCAGTATGATGAAGATGCATCGATAAGACAGGGAAATATTATCGGCGAAGATACAACAAAACGAGATGAATACACAAAACACTTCATTACCGATTTGGGCACTACAATCGTAGCACAATACGCTGTGCCTGTGCATTATAAAAATGCAGATGGTGAGTATGTGGATTATGATAATTCACTCAAATCTTCTGAAACAACTATAGTAGCCGCTACTCAGGACGAGGCTACAGTTGATGAGGTTTCTACATATAGTCTCAGAGCTGTACAAGAAGCCGTAGAAACAGAAGAAATCTTTGTGAATAAAGACAGTGATTCTAAAGTATCACATCTGAAAAAATCCGGTAAAGCGAAGCTCATAGAAATTTCCAGAGATGGTCATGTGATCTCTTGGGGGTATTCCGGAGCGAATATTGTTTCTGCAATAGAACACAAAACAATAAATGAAAAACCTGTTGGTAACGAAGCTTATCTGAATCTTCAAAATCTTAGCAGCACAGTTGTTTATGAAAACATTTACAACAATGTTGATCTCGAGGTTATTAACTCCACAACAGGCGTTAAAGAAAATATCATTCTCAAAGAATCAAACGCTAAGAACGTATTTAAACTCGAATATAATATCGGTGATCTTATTGCAGAGAACAAAGACAACAGAACAATTGAGCTTAAAGATGCAAGCGGTACAGTTGTATACACAATTTCTGCACCATATATGAAGGATGCTAAAGGTGTAGAAAGCGAAGCTCTTGAACTCAAGATTTTACAAAGCAACAAAGGCAAGCTGTCAGTAAAACTTACTGCAGATAAATCCTGGCTTAAAGATAAAGAACGTGTATATCCGGTTACAATCGACCCGTATTTCACCTATGGTCAGGATTGGGGTAATGTTCACAGTACATATGTAAGCCAGTATGAACCTAACAAGTGTTTTGGTTACGGAAGTTCCGGGTATGAAGGCTCTATTTATGTAGGAAGACCCGATGCTGATAGCAAATTAAGACGTTCCCTTATTAAAATACCCAATCTTCCTCAATTAGGTATAGGTGATATGGTTGTTTATGCAAACATCAATCTTTTCCATGAAGATAACTATCTGACACAGGATTTATATATCGGGGCTTATGAAGCTACCTCTTCTTGGTCACAGAGCACAGTTACATGGAACACTCAGCCTACTCGTTCATCTGCATTAATTGATTATGAGATTGCAGAAGCTTACACATACGGATGGCACGATTGGGATATTACTGAACTTGTAAAGAAGTGGTACAACGGCTCATCTAACAACGGTTTATATCTCGTAATGATGAACGAAGCCGATTATTATCAGGGTTTACGTTTTATATCTTCAACTCGTCCTGCAGACGAAGAAGAAAAGCCTTTGTTCCAGATAGAGTTCCGTAACAACAGGGGCGTTGAAAGCAATTGGAATTACACAACTGTCAGTGCAGGTAATGCAGGTGTTGCATATATCAATGATTATTCAGGTAACCTCGTGTTTCGGACAGCAATAGCTGACACTCACGGACTTAAACTTCCTGTAAGTTCATATATCACTTACAACTCTAACATGGCAGATGCTTCTTACAGAGCCGGAGGTGTACCTTTTGGTTATGGTTGGAAAATGAATTTCAACCAGTCTGTATTTTCTACAGCTGAATACTCGCTTAAGGCAATAGATAAGGCAAAATTCCCTTACGTGTATACAGATGAGGATGGAACAGATCATTATTTCTACAAGAAAACAGAAAATAATACAACTCAGTATTTAGACGAAGATGGTTTGGGTTTAGAACTAAAAGTAACTGATACAGAATTTATTATTACTGACAAAGATAATGCAAAGCTTCACTTTGCAAGATCAACAAATCTGCTTACTAAAATTGTCAGTTCAACAGGTCAGACGGTTATATTAAATTATGTCTCCGGAACTAACCGAATCAGTAAAATTAATGACGCAAATGGCAATACTTTAAATGTATCGTATAACGGAAATATTACCAGTATCACAGACCCATCCGGAAGAGCAACTGCATTTGGTTACAATAGCGAGGGCGAGTATCTGACATCAATCACAACTCCTGATGGTAATGTTGTAAGATACACCTATAACTCTGATGGTATGCTTACAAAAGTAACTGATGTTGATGGTACATATATTACTTTTGCCTATTCTGACAACGGATCTCGTGGAGTTAAAACAGTCCAGGAGTTTGCCGCAGATGGTACCGCAGGTCAGAAACTTACTTTTGATCGCACAAAGTTTAATACTACAATAATGCGATCAGCGGGTTCAGACTGCGACTTTGGCAATTCTGATGATATTTTGACTACTTACCACTTTGACAATGTGGGTAGAACTAAAACAGTGAGCTGTAAAACAGCAGGTGGTAAAGATCTGGGAGCAGCCGCAACAACTTATACAAGTGATCTGAATTCTACTGCATCTAATATCAAATCTGTAAACAAGATAAAACAAAGCTATTCTCTTGGTGCTAACAAAGAGAATCTAGTTGTAAACCATAATTTAGAGTCCACAAACAACTGGAAGAAAGCAGCCTGGGGTGCAAACGAAACTAATACTGTTGATTATACTATTTCTACAGATACAACCTCTCCTCTTTATGGAAAGGGAACTCTGAAGATGAAGGTTAACACAGTAACAGGTAATGCCCGTGGCAGAGTATATCAGGATGTGCCGGTTACATATTTGGAACCTGGTGCAACCTATACCCTATCTTGTTATGTGAAGACAGAAAACATCTCACCTGTAAGTGGTGTAGAAAACTATGGCGCTGTAATTTGTGCAACTACATTTAATACAGATGGAACGCTTAAGGATAATTATTCTGATCATATTCGAAGTGCAACAACTACCGATATTAACAATGGTTACAGACGTATAAGCGTAACTTTTACTACTGCTTCGAATATAAATTATATCCGTGTTAACCTTGCATTACGTTCTGCAACAGGTACAGCTTACTTTGATGCAGTGCAGCTTGAAAAATCAGATGCTCCAAGTAACTATAATTTGCTTGAAAACGCAAGCCTTGAACGTTGTGAAAGTTTAGCTGTACCTAATTCCTGGGTTGGTAGTAGTAATCTTACTATGTCTACTTCCTCTGATACAACTTCCACTGGTCATGTAGATGGTAAAATTTCCTTCCGTATTAAAGGTGAAGTAGATAAACGCAAGAATATATACCAGGATGTATATGTAACAAAAGGCAGCAGTGAACTTGACACATATATTCTCAGCGGATGGGCAACTGCACATTCTGTGCCCAAAGAAACAAATTCCTCTTGTTTCAGACTCCTTGCCAGAGTATATTTTACAGATGGAACCTACAAAAACAATAATATTTATTTTAACACAACATTAGAACAGGGTACATGGCAGTATGCTACAAGTGCGTTCACTTTGAGCGATGGTACGAGTGCAACCAAAACTCCTTCTTACATCAGAGTATATCTATCTTACGATAGACAGGGGAACTACGCTTATTTTGACAATATTTCATTGACAAAAGAAGCTGTACCCAGCTATACTTATGATAGTGAAGGAAACCTTGTTTCTGTTGTAGCAAATGCAAAGCAGAATTCAGCTTATGAATATGCTTCAAACAAATTAACAAAATATGTTGATCCTAAAGGCAACAAGTACGAATATACATATTATGATGACGCTGCAAAGCAGTTAAAGACAGCAAAAACACAAAAAGGTGCAACCTACACATATACTTACGATGAAGCCGGAAATGCAACTTCAGTTGTAGGCAGTGCTAATGGTCTTGGTTCTCTCAAATCCGATGCATCATATAACTATACAACAGAAAGCGGAACAACCTATTCTGTCACAGCAACTGATCAGGATGGCAAGAGCTCAACAGAAGTTTATGATTCAAAGACAGGTACTCTTAAGAGTACAACCGATACCAAAGGAATAACTACAACATACACATATGATGCCGAAACAGACTTAATGGAGTCTGTTTCAAAGGGTAATCAGAGTGTAGAATACACCTACGATGCTTTTGGTAAGCTCATTGGTATATCTCATGAGGGTACAGTTTATACCTTCGGATATGATAAGTTTGGAAACAGAACAACTACTGCAGTAGGTTCACGTGTTCTCTCAACCAACACTTATGATTCTAAAAATGGCAATCTTCTGTCAGAGTCATATGGTAATAGCTCTGAAGTTGCTTACACATACGATGTGTTCGGAAACATTGCTTCTATGTCCTACAATGGTACTGTAGTTCAGCGTAACTATACAGATAGCGCAGGAAATATTAATCGTACTCAGGATTTGCTCACAAACTTTGAGCATCGTGTTACTTACGATTCCACAGGAAGACTTACCTCAAAAGAAGTCCTCGACCTTTCTGCAAGCGGTGACAGATGGCTCCATTCACTTGAGTACAACTACGACTTAAACAACAATATTACCTACATAGCCTACGCTGACAAGCAGGGTAGTAATGTTACTCAGTATGAGTATGGTCTTGACAACTTGTTGGAGAAAACTACTCTTCATAATAGCAAAGAAGTAACCTACACCTATGATACTTTCGGAAGAATTACAGATAAGGTGCTTAACACTACAACACCTATAAATCATGCTTATACATACAAAGCATCAGACAGAGGCAATGGTTACACCACAACAAAGATTGAAACTGAGCAGATAGGCGACACAACTTATAAATATACTTATGATGCTTATGGTAACATTACTAAAGTCCAAAAAGTAAATGAAGACAACAGTGAAACAACTTTGCTAACTTATATCTATGATGAATATAATCAGCTCAAAAGTGTTAATGACCAAAAAACAGATACATATACCACTTACTTTTATGACGAAAGTGGAAATATCACCAGAAAGTATATTCAAAATCTGCATCCTACATACGGCTATCCCGTTGGTGTTAAGAGTGATGTAACTTATACCTATGGCAACAGTAATTGGAAAGACCTGCTAACTACCTACAATGGTCAGACAATCACTTATGATGCAGTTGGAAATCCGCTGAATTACAGAGATGGTATATCTCTTACATGGCAGAACGGCAGAGAGCTTGCAAGTTACAGTGATTCGAGCAACAACATCACTTATACCTACGACGCAAGTGGTATGAGAACAGGTAAGTCTGTCACAGCATCTTCAGGTACAACTACTAATTACAGCTATGTGTATGAGAATGGCTTGTTGCAGAAGATGACTAGAGGTAATCGAATTCTTGAGTTCAGCTATGATGCAAATGATACGCCTGTCAGCATTAAGTACAGAAGCAGTGCAGATGCAACTCCAGTATATTACTACTATGGAATTAACAGCTGTGGTGATGTAGTTTCACTGTATAACAGCAATGGTACAATAGCTGCAAAGTACGAATACGACGCTTATGGTAAGCTTATCGGCGTAACAACGTCAGCTGGTATTGTAATTACAGGTGAAACAAGCATCGCAATCCTCAATCCCCTGCGCTACAGAAGTTATGTTTATGATAACGAGACAGAATTGTATTATATTCAGAGCAGATATTATGACCCAACAACTTGTAGGTTCGTGAATGCTGATACAATGGATGTTTTGACTGCTACACCAATGGCATTAACGGATAAAAACTTATTTGCCTATTGCGATAATAATCCTATTAATCGTGCTGATGATGATGGTTATTTCTGGCATATTGTGGTTGGAGCTGCAATAGGTGCTGTGATAAGTGGTGCGTTAACCGTTGCAACAAATATAGCTAAAGGAAATTCATGGAATGAAGGATTAGGTATATCTATGCTGTCAGGTGCCGCAAGTGGCGCTTTAGCAGCAACGGGTGTTGGTGTCGTTGGAATGGCAGTTGGAGGAGCAGCGATTTCAATGGCTGAGAATACTGTGTCGCAAGTTGTGGATAACAATGGTTTCAACAATTTTGATGTGGGTGATATGGTATTTGATGGTGTAATAGGTGGTGTTACAGGAGCTATCGGTGGAGCAGGAAATGGTTCGAAACATCTTACTAATCTGGGTAAGCAAACGGTGAAGCGAACCTTCAAAACAACCGTAAATAAAGGCTTTAAAGCTGGTGCTAAAGAAGCAGGTAAGGCTTTTGCATACTATGGAAAGAATACAGTAAAATACTATTCAAAACTAGGCAAGGGCGTATTAAAAGATGTTGGTATTGGGATAGGTGAGGCTATTGTTGATTACTCAAGTTTTAAGTATTGTAGGAGGTATTGTAAGTGATTTATGGATAATATAAAAGACCAATTACTGGTATTGTTAATCATAGCTACATTATCATTTGTTTTTATACGTTGGTTTTTATATGGAATTAAACGCTATCGATTAAATAACAGTGCATTCAAAAAAAGAAAGTCTGGTGAGTCTTTTTTAGAATGGCTATTATACAAAAGATATAAAGAGGAAATACCTAGACTCTTTCTAGTCTTATATTTTATTAATATATTTCTACATTTGTTGTGTGCTGTAATATGTGCGTTTTTCTGGATTATTAATAAAGAGCAAATGGGAAGTTTTGCTGTGGTTTTAGTTATGTGTTTTGATTCAGTTTATATTCTCGCGTTGCAATTGATCTTTTGGTCAAAAAAAGGTGGATATGCATACGATAGATGGATTAATAAGAAAAAAGCCATAAACAGAAAAAAATAGATAATGGTGCTTTTACGACGTAACGATAAAAAAAGAAATAAATAGTAAACCTTTTGGCGAAGAGATGCTGTACTGCGAACATGCAATACAGCATCTTTCTTTTAAATAAAAAAGAGAGCCCTAATAGGACTCTCTTTTTGCTTGTTTATAATAGTTATTCTGCAATTCCGGCGAGGTGCTTTTGAATTGCAGTTGCGTCTTTGATGTTTACATCTCCACTATCATTAAAGTCAGCAAGGATCTTGCTTCGTTCAGAAAGAGTGAGTATATTTGCTAAATGTTTTTGAATGATCGTAGCGTCTTTAATGTTTAATTCATTATCTTCATTAGCATCTCCGAGAATATCGGTTGCTTCATACTCTCCATTGCCCAAATACTTATACCAATCACCCTCATAAACTTTTTTATTATTAAAAGGATTCTCAGTTGTGAGATTGGGGTTGATAACATAAATCATACCCTCATACTCATCAGGTGAAGACATAGTGATATTAATGGTCTGATAATCTAAGTGCATAACACTCTCTTTATCTTCCATCAATAAATCTAGGTAATTGTTCCATTTAATAGTAGTTACATCTTTTGGAACATCGTAATAATATACATTATCAGCATCAGATTTATTAGCTTTTACACCGGGCCAAGCTACCTGAGCATTGGTACCTTCCCACCAATAGATGCCTGCGTTATCAGTGTACTCGGTGTACCACTCATCAGGCATAAGGAAATAGTAACGATTGTATTCAGATTCTTCGTGTTCTTTGGGTGTAGTGCCGTAGTTACCTTCGCCATAATAGTAAAACCACTCGCCATAAGCTTTGTCTGCTGGGAATGAGTTGGGATCAGCAAACTCAGGACCGGTAACATAAATCATATTGTTAAATGAGGGGATTCCCTCGGGGTATAATCTGCTATCCCCCTCTGAATAATATTCTGATATTATGTTAGTGGTTTGTTTTGCAAACTGATACATAGGATTTTCAGAGTTACTTCCGCCATCTAAATAATTGTTCCAAATAATATTAGTTACATCTATCGGAACATCGTAATAGTATACATTTTCAGCATCAGCTTTATTTGCTTTTATACCAGGCCAACTATCGGGCGCCTCACTTCCATCCCACCAGTAAATTCCTACTGAATCGGTGTATTCATTGATCCAATCATCTGGCACAAGGAAAAAATATCGGTTGTAACCTTCTTTTATTTGTGGGAGTGGTTCGTATGCAATCTCATGACTACTAGCAATAACATTTGGGATAAAAAAAGCAAGTAGCATTGTTGCACATAATAACATTACAATGGTTTTCTTTAACTTCATAAATACACTTCCTTTACAAATGTTATCTGTTAATATTATTATAGCCTGTTTACACAAAAAAATCAATAATAAGTTTATTTTATATAGTGACTATGTTAGTGAAGTTTACGCTAAAAGGAAAAGCAAAATGTTTTAGCATGAGATACAATTGTGAATTTTCATAAACACAAAATAAATAGTTGATAATTTTTGTCTAATGTGATATTATATTTTTGGGCGTGAAGAAACTTCACCAAATAACAAGGAGGAGAGTCCGATGTACAAGTGAAAATTATACAAATCACTAAAAATTAATGTAGACAGGAGATTAATTATGAAAAAATATATATTTAAATGTTTATTGAGTTTTGTATTAATATCTGCAATTTTCATTTCTTGTTTTAGTATATCGGTTTTTGCAACCGATATGGCAACAGAGAACAAGATGGACTCTATGTTGATCGATGCATTAAATGCAGCTACAGACGATGAAATGATTCCTGTATCAATATGGTTTAAAGATATCAATAAATCAGAGCTTGCTGCAAATACAGTTGAAGATATAGATGCTTTGATTGATGATGAGCGTTTGCCTTTAGAGGCAACAAATACAATTGATTTAAATACTGCTTTAATTGATACTGCTGATTTAGAGCTGACCATACAAGAGATACAGGAGTTAATTGTAGCAGAGAGAGAAAATGCTCAGTTGATTTACTCTGAGTATAATACAGAAATGATTGAAAATATTACTGCAAGCGAAATTTATTGTGATGTTATCTATCTTGGTAGCTTTGCTCCTAATATAGTGGTTAGTGTTAAAAAATCAGATGTGTATGATTTAGCTTCTTTTGATAGCGTTGAATGTCTTTATTATTATGAGGAAGAATTATTGGATGATAGTTTAGACTCAAATACTTATTCTACTGTAGCAGGAAATTCTGAGCTAACATTTGATGATTGTCTTGACGCTATAGGAGCGTATGACTCGTTAACTGGTGATGGAGTTAAGATTGGCTCAATAGATTCATGGTTACCAAGTCGTGTGCGCAAGCCGCTCAAAAACAAAGAGGATGTATTGATTACAGATCCTTCTGCACCTATCGGAACTGATAATCATCCTTCGATAACTGCAAGTCAGCTTATAGGTAGTTATAGCGATGATGCAACAAACTTTGTTGGAATGGTTCCGGAAGCAACTTTATATTGCACTTCTTATAGCGATACATACTCATGGAAGGCTGGTTTAGAATGGTTAATTAGTAATGGAGTTAATGTAATTAACATAAGCAATTCTCTTACTAATTATCGCTATACGACAATAAATGATGTTTCAAAATGGATTGATCATGTTTCGAACCAACATAATGTTACTGTTGTTGTTGCTTCTGGTTACTTGCAAGAATTAGATACAGATGAAGCAAATGGTATGCTTAACATTTCTCCTTTGGCATATTCAAAGAACGCAATAGTTGTGGGAGCTATTGATTTAGGTGTTGATTCAAATGGTAGTTATGTATTTAGCAAATATAGTGGTGACATAGAATCAGCATATTCATCCAGTGGTCTATATTTTCCACATGTGGTTGCGCCAGGTAATCCTTTTGCAATTCCAGGATTGACTGGAAACACGTCTGCATCTCAAGAGACTGGAAATAGTTTTTCGGCTCCTTTTGTTGTTGGATCAATAGCTGAATTAATTGAAGCACATCCAGGAATAGCAACCAATCCAACTCTGATAAAGTCCCTTGTAATGGCTGGAGCAAATGGAGAGAAATCCAGAACTAGTATTGATACAAGTGGAACAGATATGGATCGCGAATATGGTGCGGGAGTAGTTAATGTATCAAGAACACGTTCTTGTATATCTTCTAGTTATGCTAAATACTATACTGGTTATTTTTCATCAGGTAGTATGACAAGCAAAGAATTGATAGTTAATATTAATAGAAGTGGCAATGTGCGTATGGCACTTAATTGGCAGGCAAATGTGTGTTTTGCAAATGGAGATAACCATAGTACGTCAAGCAATTTAGATTATAATACAAATTCATATTTGAAACTTACAGTAACTTCCCCCGATGGAAGAGTTTTTACATCATTTGATGTGCTTGACACTTTCCAACTTCTCTCATTTGATGTTCCTAGCGATGACTTGGGTACATATTCTGTAACCATATCGCGCCATGGCCCATCAGGTCATGTTACTCCAATAGCATTAGCAATTTATGGTGGAGATTATGTGACATACTAGTTTGCGTTGTACTAAGTGTTATACACAAAATCATATGAATTAGGAGTGGATAATATGAAGAAAAAGTATTACTTTACAATTATTAGCCTGATGATGATATTGCTGATGATATCTTCTAGTTTTGCTCTTCCAGTGAGTGTTAACGCGGAAACTCAGCGTTATACATCTCAAAAAATCAACACAGTACTTCAAGAAAAAATGGAATCATCAGGTGAAAACGAAAAAATACCAGTATATATCTGGTATGCAGATATTGACCAAAATTTGGTCGAAGAAACCGTTAAAGAAGATTATGGATTGTCTCTTGAAACCATTCGTTTTGATTATGAAATGCCTTCTTCTGAGTTGATTACGGCATACAAGAATGGCGAAGAAGATGCAAAAAAAGAGATGAACGAATATTTTGAGAGAACAAAAGATAACAGAGACAAGGAAAAAGAACTTACAGATAAGTATGTGTTATCTAGAAGAGATGTATCTATGTCAAAGTATTCTCAAAAATCTAGTAAAATCATATCAGATTTGAACATTGATGAAAGTAATATTACATTCAATAGTTCTTTTGCTCCTGCCATTGTTGCTAACCTTACTGTAAGCGAAATAGAGCGATTAAAAACAGACAACAGAATCGAAGAAATTGGATATTATATTCCAGTTGTGGGATACGATTTGTCGATAACAGAGGATTCATCTGTCGATAACTTGCTTGCGATTGAAAGAGAAGCGTCAGGAATTTCAAAGGCAAATGATGTATTAGGATTAACTGGAAACAATGTGAAAGTTGGTATGATGGAAACAGGATGTCCGGATACAGATAATGCATCAATAAATGGTGCAAATATAACGGTTAATAACGAAAATGCAATTACAGATCATGCATTGAATACATCAAGAATTATAGTAGGAGATTCTGATGGAATTGCAAAAAATGCACAGTTATATAGTGTTAGCAATCCAGAGGAAATTGCCGAAGCTGGTACTTTTGACTATACACAATTTGAGTGGTTATTGTCACAAGGTGTATCTGTTATTAATTTAAGTCACAATTTAAAAAATATAGAACAAGGCTATAATTTGAACTATACCTACTATTTTACAGAAAAGTGGATAGATCATCTCGTTTCATATCACAATGTGACAGTAGTTGTTGCATCTGGAAATGATGGGGATAAACCCAACAGCCGTATTGGTTCACCAGGATTAGCACACAATGTTATTACTGTGGGCGGTTATATTACTAACTTTACAGCAACAACAAGCGATGATTTTATAGCTCCATATAGTAGTTGGTCAAATTCTGGTGGTGGATATTACGGACTTGAAAAACCTGATGTGATTATGCCTAGTCAGGCTACAAATAGCAGTAATATAGGGTCACCGTTAAGTGGTATGACCAACACCAATGGTCTTGTTACTAATGGAACTAGTTGGGCAGCTCCTATGCTTACAGGTTCCATTGCTCTCATGTTAGAATTAAAACCTTCACTATCAGCATATCCACAAGCAATAAAAGCTATAGTAATGGCATCTTGCCACAGAAAGGTAGCTTCATCTCCGTATAATGAACCGGTTGAGACCATAGGTCAAGGCATTACAGAACGGCAAGGCGCAGGAGCTCCGGATGTATGGACAATGGCTTGTATTGTAAGCCAAGGTACATATGGTACTGATGTTTTAAGTGGAACTCAGCAGACACACAGATTTGTTCAGCCTAAATATGGTGCCACAAAAATGAATATTAGCATGTGCTGGCTCAGAGAAAACGCACAGGTTAATGAAGGAACTAGTGATCGGGCACTTTTAATAGGCCCATATATTAACCTTGATTTAAGTGTGAAATATAATGGTGTTGAAAAAGCTTCGTCAGCCAAAGAACATAGTTCTACAGAAATGGCATATTTTAGCTTAGGTGCATCTAATAATATGTATGAGTTTACAGTTAATAGAAACTCTACATATACGGATGAAGTTAGATATGGATATGCTTATAGTACTAATAATACCTACTATACGCAAGACGCTAGACAGGGTATTTATCGCATTAAGAATCTCGACACAAAAGAATACTTAACCCTGAACACATCCACAAACCAGTTGATGATGCAGCCGTACTCAAGTACAAATACCAAGCAGGAATGGATTATTCAAAATAGTCCAACAGGTGCGTACAATCTAAAATCTGCATATGGTTCTACTCAAGGCATTGCAAACTATGGTAGTGTAATAGATTCAAGCTCTAAAACAGTTATGCTTGGGTCTGAAACATTGAATTTTTCGATATTTGAAGGTGGTTTTAATGTTTTGACTGATGACTACTCTTTAGTTCGTTTCTATACGCGAACAGGTCCTACGGAGTGGTTCATAGGTTGTGATGCAGATAAAGCAATAATTGCATCTAATATATCATCATCCAAAAAAAGTTGTTGGATTCTTGAAGAAATCAATTATCGTAGAGGAGATGTTGATTTGGATGGTGATCTTGACGCTAACGACGAATCATGTATACAAAGATATATTGCTGGCACTTACACATTTAATAATAAGCAGCTGTATTTAGCAGATGTTAACGATGATGGAAGAATTACAACGGCCGATTCGACTAAAATTCAGAAAATAAGATTAGGTGTAGTTGAATTCTGATATCTAATACATTTGCTTTGCTGAAATTAAAACAATTACATCAAATAGGAACCCCTGTTTTCAGGGGTTCTTCTTTTTGATAAAGCTGTATAAATAGTGCTAGAGGAAACTTTTGTGGTTTAGGATATAATACTTTTATTTACTGAAAACGACAACATAACACAAAAATAGATTATTTTCACGGTAGAGAATTGACATTTTTCTACCGTGATTTTTTTATATACTATTTTTGTGACAATTTTACTTAAAATTGCTCATAAAAATCTAAGAATTGAGCTTTTTCAGCACTTGAAAATAACGGGGGCCCTTTTTATACAACAAATTGATTATATTTATCGTCAATCGTTGTTCGTTCTAATGTAAGGAGTGATAATCTTTATTATAACTTTCATACTACAACAAGCAGTTTGTTATTATTGGCCATTAGGCAATTCAATTTCTACAATAGAATATCACATAAAAAGAAAAGTCGAATTTGTTCTTGTGTTTGTAAAGAGTAAGTTCGACTTTTTTTATTTAATCATTATTTTGGACATAGATGACAAATCTAAGTGGCAAGAATATATAGCTCGTTATCCTTAATCCTTTTTTGTATTAACCGCAAATTAAAACGAAAAAAGGAGATATAACCATGTCGGTCAATTTTGGCGAAGAATATAATAAGTTTAAAGCTGAACAGGAAAAACTTAAAAAGTATTATGAATCTCTGGGAATGAGTAAAGAAACAATAGATGCCCTATATGAATTTGACAAAATGCAGTTTTGTGAGAATCTCTCATTCAAGAGAAGAACTCAATACTTAGAGGTGATTGATGAGGATGAAACGACAGAGGAGGACAAGAATCCTATAGTAAAAAGATATTTGGAGATACTTGCTGCTCCTTTTGAATTTCATACATCAGATAAGTTATGGTGGCTTCAAGAAATTGGGAACAAGAAATTATTACGTAGATTGTTGCAACTATCGAATGATGAATTAGAAATAATTACATATTTAGTATTTTGGGATTACAAACAATATGAATATGCACAAATGAAAGGAGTTTCTCAGTCATCGATAAGTCAAAAAATAGGAAAAATTAAAAAAATATTATCCAATTTATGAATTTGCTTATAAAAATGGCTTTTTCGTGCTCTAGTATATAGAGGCTATTTTTTTATAGCCACTATGAACCTTGACAATTTAATACTTTGAATGCAGATAAAACTTTAACTCATAGGATAAAGGAGTGCTTTCGGAGGAAGACGCCAAGACCTCGTAAGAGCGAGCGATAACCTTCCTTCGTGCTATAGCACTCCTCCTATGTGCAGATAATGATACTTCTGTAGAGATACAGCCCTTAAAAGAGGAAAAGGGATATGTTGTTTCTGGATGAAAACTGATGCCTTTTACGACATATATGGCGTTTTATCTTTTGATAGATGATCGCACTGCATTCATGCAAATGTTTTTAATAGTTTACTGTGGGATGGCTTTAATTACTCACAGTTTTCATATTACTCGAAAGGGTAAGTTGTCAAAAGGACAACAAAAACACTGCGCAGGACTCAAAGCATTCCTGCGTAGCATTTTGTTGTTCGATTAAAAGGAACAGGAGATGAAAAAGTGTTTGAAATAGAAATCGTACATAAAGATTTGTTTGAGGATTGTTTAGCTAAAGGAATAGCGTATAAAAATGGGATTTATGATTTTACTTTTGAAAACAGATACTTGATTTACCATATTGATAGAAAAACGATTGTGTCATATATTGCAATCGATATGACAACAGATAGATCTTCGAGAATAGTTTCAAAAAAACATTCGGAAATGTACTCTAATGAAACATATCATACGATGATACCCGATATATTGTACTCGGTAAAACACACAGGAGATAGAAGATACTTATGTTCTATGGCTTATTACAATATTGAACCGATTGAAATGATAAATACCATTTTCAGAGTTGTGCTTCCGAATTATGGTTACGCAGTCAGAGAGGCACAGATTAATCTGTGTATTGATATGTTCAAAGGGTTAACTAAAAAGCAAGTGGCAATTTGTGAGGCTGAGGTAGGAACAGGAAAAACTTTAGCTTATCTTGTTGCCGGAATAGTTGCAAAATATTATTACAAGCAGCAACATCAGATTACTGAACCTGTTACGATTTCGACTTCAAGCATAGAGCTACAGAGGACATTAGTGAGAAAAGAAATTCCAAAACTTTCAAGAATGCTTATGGAATATTTTATAATTCCTAAACCTATTAGTGTATCTCTTCGTAAAGGCAGAGAAAACTACATATGTCGTTGTAGATTTAACGATTACCTTTCTAAGATTGAACAGTATCCGGAAAAGTATAGTAAAACATTAGCTGTTCTGAAAAAGATGAAAGTTTTTTCTCGTGGTATTGATTTAGATAACTATGATATCAATAGGTCAATTAAAAAGAAAATTAACAATATTGGAGGTTGCCATAAATGTGCAAATAAAGAGAACTGCAAATACTTTCTTATGACTAAAGGAATGAATAGACAAAGAGATTTAGACTTTCAGGTGACGAACCATAATTTGCTTTTAACATCTCTAAAACTTTCAGAAGATGAAAGCGAGCCTATTCTCCTATCAAGTACATTTGTAGTTGTAGATGAAGCCCATAAATTTAAAGAAGCAGCTCAAGATGTATTTGGATCTTCGTTTTCTGTAGCAGATGTTATAGATTATATAGAAGACAGTAAAGGCAAGTGCATGTTTAAGAAAAACACGGCTAAGTATAAGGGCTTACTTTCAAAGTTATTAAAGCTAAGTGAAGAGTTAATCAAAACGGTGGCTAAAAAATCTGAGAAGCAGAATTCGGATGATTATAGCGGTGGAATCGTTAAGGTTGATTCTGGGATTTCTCTTTACATTAAGAGAATTTTGGAAACACTTGTGAATATAGAAGATGTGAAGTTGCCTTATGAAGGTAGACAAGCTTGGCTCTATGCAAAGCTATTTAATACTTTGAACCACTTTCTCGAATATCAAAACAATTTGACTTGGATAACTGTTGATGAAGATGGGGGGATAGTTTTTAATTGTACTCCGTTGGACATTGCTGAACTGATGTATACACGCGTGTGGAATCGAGGACTAAAATATGTGTTGACATCTGGAACAATGTCAGATGGTTTTGATTTTGAGTATTTCAAAATGGAATATGGGCTTGATTATGTACCTATGGACTACGTTTCAGAGTCAACTACTAGCTCTCCATTTGATTATAAGAATAATGCTCGCCTCTATATCCCAAACGAACTTCCTAAGATTAAAGATAACCCTAATTACATAAACGAGATATCTGATATTTGCATAGAACTGATTCAGGCGACAAACGGACACACCGTTATTTTGTTTACATCATACGGAACCTTGAATTCCGTGTATGCAGTTCTAAAAAAGCAACTTAAAGACTTTCAGCTTATTAAAATGTCAAGAGGAAATAAGACAGCAATTAACGGCTTTCAGAAAGCCAATAATGCTATTTTGTTTGCCGCAGGCTCTATGTGGGAAGGTATAGATATTGCAGGAGACAAACTTTCTTCTGTTATTATAGTTCGATTACCTTTTCCACAAAGAAGTTTACTGATGGAAGAAAAGAAAAAGGATTGCTTTAGTACTTTTGATTTTGTCGAAAAGTTCTGTGTTCCCAATATGCTGATTAAACTTCGTCAGGGAGTAGGTAGGCTTATTCGTACTGAAACTGACACAGGAGTTGTTACAATTCTTGATGAACGAGTAGCCAGAGGTGGCAGATATCGACACAGAGTTTTTAATACTTTCAAAAAATTTGGTAAAGCCAAAAGCATAGTTGCTTTAAGGCTGTTTCTCGAAAAAGTTAAACCCAAAGAGTATTGGGAAAATAAGAATGAAAAAGGAGAATAGAAATGTTAGCATCGAAATTTACAAGCTATGATCAGCTTCCGGTATTCTTGAACGCTAAAATGGTAGCGGATTTGTTGGGGATTTCTCCTGCAAGTTGTTATGAACTTATGCATCAAAGAGGGTTCCCTACCCTGCGTTTGGGTAGCCGAATGGTAACTCCGCGCGATAAGTTTATTGAGTGGGTAGAAAAGCAAATTAAATAGCTGATCTTCCAAAAATTGTCTGGACTTTAACGCTTTATATTGATATTGTGTGTTTGCGAAAGGAGGTTTGCTTATGGGTAAAAAGAGAGCAAATGGCGAAGGAACAATTCGATACAGAACCGACAATCGTTGGGAAGGTCGAATAATTATCGGTCATAAATCTGATGGGAAACCGATATACAAATCAGTAACCGGTAAAACGCAGAAAGAAGTTACTCTTAAGCTTCGTAATCTTATATCTGACTACGAAGGTGCAAGCATAACAGAAGATCAAAATATGACCATAAGCGAATGGTTAGATACATGGTATGAACAGTATGTATGCACCAACTTAAGAAAAACAACAGCTAGTAACTATCAACGGAAAATTGCAAAGATAAAGAAAGTCATCGGAGATAAGATGATAAAAAAGGTTACTACAACTGATATTCAAAGGATGTACAACTATTTGAAGTTATATGGCAGCAATAACAATGGAGTGTTAGCAGATTCAACAGTCAGAGGAATACATATGTTGCTTCATGAAGCTATGGATGCAGCTGTTAAGGCACATATGATAGTAAAAAATCCAACTGATAATACTACTGTACCGAAACCTAACTATAAAGGGATTCAGGTGTTTGATGAAAAGCAACTTAATATATTCATCGATGCAATCGAAAAGGAGCCGTTATGGTACGACTTCTTCTATACGGAAATTACGACAGGATTGCGTAAAGGCGAAATATGCGGATTAAGATGGGAAGACATTAATTTTGAAACAGGTATCATTAAAATCAGCCACGCTCTGAGTGTGGTAGATGGAGAAATCATATTCGGTGAAACAAAAACCGATAATGGACATAGAATTTTCAAACTTCCCCACAAAACTCGTCTATTATTAGAGCGCAGAAAACAATATGCCGTAACTGAATGGGTGTTCCCCAGTTTCAGAAATCCAGACCAAGCATTATCGCCTAGCACAGCTTATCATAAATTCAAAGATATTTTGCGTAATGCAGAATTACCTTCTATCAGATTTCATGATTTGCGACACACATTTGCAACACATGCTATTATGGTTGGAGTTGATGAAAAGACACTTTCAAGGCTCCTTGGTCATGAAAATGCTTCATTTACCCTTGATACATACACACATGTTACAAATGATATGAGTAAACAAGCAGCAACTGTTGTAGATGGTTTCTTGAAAAATATACTCGGAAAGGAGATGAAACCATGGCAGTAAGGAGAAAAAACGGTAGCGGAACCGTAAGGCTTAGAAAGGATGGTCGTTGGGAAGGTCGAATTGTATGCTCGTATGACGAGAAAGGTAAGGCTAAATATAAAAGTGTGTTTGGTAAAACTCAAGCAGAATGTAAGGCTAAGCTAAAGGAGTTAATACAGGATACCACGTCTGTTCAGGGTAGACTAACATCTCATATTAAACCAACAATGACCTTTGGAGAGTGGTTGGATGCATGGTATCAGTATTACTCGAAACCTGTCATAAAGGAAACAACACAATCATCTTACGAAAATACAATATATAATCATATAATTCCTGCCATTGGAAATATCATGCTGAAGGATCTCACACAGCAGGACTTATCACAGTTTTATACTCGGGAAAAACAACACGGGAGAAAAGCAGGAGTCGAAAAACATGGTGAAGGAGTTTCGAATGTTGTGATTAGAAACTGCCATATTATTTGTAATAGTGCACTCAAAAAAGCTGTAAGTGAGAAATTATTGAGTCAAAATCCTGCGAAAGGAATAAAAACTCCGCCAAAGAAAGCTAAAGAAATGCAAATACTAACTCCCGAAGAAATACAGAGGTTTCTAATCCAAGCGAATTACGATGGGTACTATGAGTTGTTCCTATTGGAATTTGCGACAGGGCTAAGGCGCGGAGAAATACTAGGTTTACAACGAGATGATTTGATAATCGAACAGAACAAACTACAAATAAAAAGACAAGTGTCTCCCTCCAAGGGTGGTAAAACAGTTACTACATTAAAAACAGATAATTCTGTGCGAATGGTTGAGATACCTCAAATATTAGTCAATGTGTTAAGTGAATATATGAGTGGCCACGATTCGGTATGGATGTTTCCATCACCAGTAAAAACTGATCAACCCCTTAATCCTCATACGATATACAGAAAAAGCCAACAGATACTTGAAAGAGCAGGATGTAAAAAAGTAAGATTTCATGACCTAAGACATACATTTGCTTCACTATCACTGGAAAATGGTATGGAGATTAAAACACTATCCAGTATTATGGGGCATAAGACAGTTGCCACCACGATAGATACATATGCACACATAACAGACAGAATGATAGATAAAGCGGCAACCAGAATTGATCAGAGAATAGCTAGAGAGATAACCTCAGGTGGAGATGATGTATTCGCTCAGGCGACCCGTCTCGAAGTTGGAGAAATTGCACCTAAAGAGTTTCATCCTAAAGAGGGCAAAATCCGTAAGAGTGGTACGGGTGGTTTATATCAGATAAGCGAGAATTTATGGGAAGGTAAGTACAGTCCTACAAATGCTGATGGTAAGCGAGTTAGATATACAGTATATGCAAAAACAAAAGAGGAGTGCGAAATTAAGCTCCAACAGATGATAGTCGAAAAGAAGGCAGAAATAGCATCTGAAAAGTCTAAAAGAGCAAATTGCTAATTGATACAAAAGTGAAAAGCAAGGATATGGATTAGTTGCGTATCCTTGCTTTTCTTTTTTGTTAATTCGTTATAGTTTGTTTCTGTAATTGTATTTATTTAGTACTTGCTTTTTTCTTTTTGTTGTAACTTCGGTATAAATTTCGGTTGTTACTACACTGCTGTGACCAAGAATTTCTTGCACAGAACGAAGGTCTGCCCCATTTGCAAGAAGGTTTGTAGCAAATGTATGCCGCAAATAATGTGGAGTAGAATGTACATTGATATTGGACTTTGTTTTAATAGTGTTATAAATGTATTCTATTCCATGTATACTGATTGATTCTCCGTAACGGTTAACAAAAAGCCTGTTTGTTTTTACAGGTTGTGTTGTCCGCAATTTAATCCAACTAATGAGATTGTTCCATGTTTCAGGACAAGATATATATATAAGTCGTTGTTTTCTTCCTTTGCCGTGAATTAGTATTGTATGCTCAGAGTTAATGATATCATCAATGGTTATATTGGCAGCTTCACCTATTCTAATTCCGGTACTAATAAGTATATCAACTAAAGCTAAGTTGCGTGCTGTTTTCCATTTTTCAAAATCGCTTTTTGCACTTAGCTTAAGATTAGTAGAGCATAATAAAAGCTTTTCAGTTTCTTTTACCGTGATTGTTTTAGGAAGATTTCGTTCTCTTTTGAATTTATAGTTATAGATTGCGAAAAAATTATTGTCGATGTAATGGTTTGAATATAGAAATTGGAAGAACATTTTTAGAACAATTAGTTTTCTGTTTATTGTGCTATCTTTAAGTTTGCGCTCGTTAGAAAGTGTATGTATATATGTAGGAATTGTATCCTCATCTATCGGTGTTTCACCTAAATAATTACAGAAATCTTTCAGATCAGAGTCATATGCGGTTAGTGTTTTTTGTGATAAGTTTTTAGTGGATTGAGCAATGTTTAGAAACTTAGAAATTAAAACGTTAAAATCTTTCATAATGCACCTCATATTTTGATAAATTTATTGAAAATCCTACCAAAATATGTTAGCATATTTGTATACTAACCTTACAATAACAATGAATTATTGTAAGATTATGATATAAAATACTATAAACTGAAGGAAAGTTGATATGTCACAAGAAATTCCCAAAAGCAAAGTTAAGAAAGCAGAAAAATTAATATATTCCTACATAATTAAAGATTACAATTATAGAGGTGCTTTAGGTTCTGCAGAAGGTGAAGAAATGCCAAAGGATTTGAGTTCCGCTATTTTATATGAATCATCTTTTAAAGAATGTGTGTGGGGGGAGTGTAATTGGGACAGCTTAAGTGGCAATGGTAGTAAATTCACTTCATGTGATTTTTTTACTAATAGGATATATAATGCCGCACTACAGCATTCTTTATTTGATAACTCTGTTTTTTATAATTGCAAATTTAAAGGTAACAATTTCGCATATAGTGTATTTACTTGGAGTGTTTTCAAGGAGTGTCCAATAGAAGGGTGTGCTTTTACTGGGACAAATTTTAATCGTGTTACATTTGAAAATATTTCAATTGCACACTCCAACTTTGAGCTATGTACTTTCCAAAACACAAACTTCGTCAATGTTGATCTAAGTAACTTGGCACTTAAATATACTTTTTTTAGAAATGTTAGAATGAATAATGTTACACTCCCATTTATGCAAATCCCATATACATTTGGAGGTTTGCAATATATATTTGCCACTAATGATAAGATCAATATAGCAACTACAAATGAAAAGAAACCGAACATTTCCATAAGCGAATATAAAAAGCTGCTTCCTGAATTAATTGCTTTTTTTGATGGCCATGACGATTATTTTCCTTTAGCAAATTGTTATCTAGCTAACAAGCAATATAGATTAGCTGAGCAAACCAATGAAAAAGGAATTCTGAATAGTGCAAGAACAGGTGATTTTAGAAAACTATACTTTTTTTGTGTTCAAGCAGCTCAAGAAATAAAAGTAAGTGTACAAAAGCGTTGTGAATTATATAAAAAAATCAATGAAAATTTAATCAGTTTAGATTTAATAAATAGAGCGGAGTATCAAGAATTCTTGTATTATTTCCCTATGATAAAGCAATTAATGAGAGATAATCCTCAGAACAAGCCAACACTGCTGTTATCTTTTCATACAAACATCGAATCGGACGACTATGAAAAACTGGGAATATTAATGAGGGTTTTAGATGAGTTAGCAGAAGAGACTGGGGTGAATTTAGATAGTAAGCATATGGAAATACGACATAATTCACCAAATATTATTGATTGGCTCCCAATTGGTGATATCAATGAATTACTAAATTTGCTTCAGAATACGTGGGAAATTATATCCCCAATATTATCTAGGGTATTACAAGAGGCCGCTAATGCATCAACTGTTATAACCGGATTATATGGCCTTCATAGAATTTTAAAAAACAAAAAAGAAAACAAGCAAAAAAATGAAAAGATGTTATACGACCAAACAAGAAAATGTGAAGAAACCCTAAAGTGTTCTAGCGAGGATTTATCACATGATAAAATAGAGTCTCTTAAGTTGCGGATTAATTTACTTCAAGAACAGAGACTGTTACAATCCTCCCGAGCGGACTCCCAATATGTTCCTGATGCACTCTCACAAAATATAAGAAACAATCTTAACAGAAAAATTGAGGAGTTAAAGCGATCCGGTATACATATAGATACCTTGGAGATTCAGTTATTAGATAGAGAATGTGATGCATTAGAGCGAATATTTAATATCGATTTAGTTTAAATTAACGCAAAAAAGAGACTGATATAATTAACAGTCTCTTTTTTCGTTTAGAAAGGTAAGCTCAGGGTATTGTTTTGACACGCTGGACAACTTGGCCCTAAATGCAAATTGTACTTTTGACAAATCAATTCACTCTGACAATATAAATCATACAACCAAGCATTTGAAGGTGGAACCAAATTTTGCAAATCTGTTTCATACAAAGCTCTAAAAACCGATAATATAGGCATTACACCAATTGAACAAACCTTTTCGATCCCCTCTAATAAACTATCCTTCTTTTCTAGTCCAGCTATAAATAGTGTTCTTACATTTCCATTTTTTCCCCAAAGCGAAACCGCTTTATCTAGCGCGGATAAATATTGAGCTAATGAAATTGCACCTTTACCGGGCATATAGTTTTTAGCCAAATCTCTATTATATATTTCTATGTTAAAAGCAATTTCGGTAATTCCAATATTATACCAAGACTCTATTACAGATAAATCCTTTGGAGGAAGACACATCAAATAAATAGGTTTATCACTTTTTTGACGTATGTATGTAGCAATTTGTGTGATGTGTTCGGCTTCCTGCTCGTAAGATTCAGATCCACCTCCAATTAAGAAATGACGAAAAGTGTTTTGTTGGGACAAATAGAAATCTATAACCTCAAACACATCATCAACACACAACAACTGGTTTTGTTTAGGGATTTCACAAAAAGCACAGCCTACATTGCATTTCTTGAAAATGCAGGATATTGTGTGATGGATTCGCATTCGGTCAGTTGCCCAAAAACTAATTCTTTGGTAGGGTAATCCCGATTTGGTTAACCTGTTTGCAAATGGATCAGCCATATCAAT
This sequence comes from Ruminococcus sp., assembly GCA_045539655.1. GTDB lineage: Bacteria > Bacillota > Clostridia > Oscillospirales > Acutalibacteraceae > Ruminococcoides. Next base: position 24,186 of record JAZQFT010000022.1, read on the forward strand.
TGAAACATCACTAATTTCATTATCATAATAGTACAGTTTTAAATTGTTGTTATTAACTTTGATTGTCCATGGCGTAAGATATATTAATTTGACATCCGTAGGACAATTAATATGCAAATCCTCCATAATGGTTAAATCTATAGCACTAAAAACAGCATTACGTATTTTCCCATGCTTCTGTATGAGTTCTCTAGCTTCTTCGGTAATTATAACACCTTGGTTTAGCAAAGAAATTTTAATATGTAGTATGCTTTTGTTCAAAATTGCTGTTGTAAAGTCATTATAAACATCATATAAGTTTTCATATATCCACAAACTATTTTCAGCATTAATACTGCACAGATTTGTATTAAAAATAATATGAAACAAATATGCCCCTTTTAGTATTGTTTCGGTTTTATCATAACCATCAAATTCTATGCAAACGATATTATTTTGAGAATTTGCTTTTAATAGCAATATATCCTTTTTCCAAGTATCAGTTGTATAAGAAGCCATACTATATGAGACGCTAAGTTTTTCTATTTGATTTTTTTTGATTATGCAATTACCTTCAAAAGCAGATAAATGTAACTCTTGAACGCTTGGAAGAGCTGCGTCCCTTAATCCACGATTGAGTAATGGTGTGGATGCCTGGAATCTGGCATTGACTTCTAACAGATGCGGTTTATTATCTATAATTAAATAATCAATTCCTAGCACACCACGATATCCCATATCTCGTAATGTTTCACAAAAGCTCCTACTGTACTCGTTTGTGAAATTTTTAGTTGCATCAGTTAGTTTTTGGTATTCGATAAAGTCTGAACCAAGGTAACTAATTTTATTATTAATTTCTTTTACAAGTTGTATAGAACCTGGACAAACTATTATTTCGTCATCGAATATAATGCAATGTACATTGATTGAAATTGTATCACTATAATAAGGGGATATAAAATAACCTTTGCTTATTTCAAGTGATTCTATACACAAATCAATGTTGCTTTTGTCAATAATATGGGTTCCGTACCCACCAGATGCGTGGTTTTCTTGTAAAATATAACGTTTTTCATTGTTAGTGGCAGAAAGAATTTTTAGCAATTGATTTACACTATAAATCTCCTGAAATGGTACAACAGGAATGATTCTAGATGCTAATTTGCGTACATCTTTTTTTGAGTCTAACATTTCAAGCAAGGATAAATCGTTGCAACCTACAACTCGTTTTTTATATTTTTCGGGAAGATATTGACTGTATATAGAATTATAATACAAAATTTTTAAATCTGGATATTCCGATATCCATTCTTCAAGCGCTTGATTATAAAAATCATCGGTGATGCAGTCTGGTTTATTATGGTCTACGCGTAATTTTTTGCGTTTTGAATAAGAACGGTTTTTATGTCCGTTAGACCCGAAAATTGTGGTACTCCCACAAAAAATGTCTAATTCTGAAACATCGGATTCACGAGGTCCAGACCAAAGCAAATTCATAGTTTAACCTCCCATGTATGTTATCAACTTAGAAGCTGGTATTCTTTTAGGAGTATTAATATCATTTCCATCACAAACTCCTAAAGCTACTCCAGCAGCTAATCTTCCTTGATTTGGGAATTGTTCCAATATTAATTTTTCAGCACGTAAGATATCCGCTACCCACAAACTACCTAGTCCAAGTTCGGTGGCTCTTAACAACATATTTTGTATGGCTGCTCCAATTGCCTGCATATTTAGGTAGTCAAAAGAAGCATTGTAATTATTTAAAACTAATTCACTAGAAAAAGCATTAAACACTAATATTAAGACGGGTGCTTGCTTAAGAATTTTTAAAGTCTGGTTTTCAGTCTCTACTTCCTGTTCCATTAGATAGTCCGCGGCGTCCGAGTTTTTAGATAACGCACAGAAACAATTATCTATTATCTTTTTCTTTGATTCACCTTGTAAAACCAAGAATCGCCATGGCTGACGATTTTTAGGAGAAGGAGCTAATGTTGCAACACTTAAAATATCATTTATTATTTCTATCGGTATTGGTATATCTGCATATTTTCTGCAACTAAATCGTTTTTCTATACATTCTTTCACATTCATAAGTATCTCCATAAAAAGATATCCTTTATTCTATCTTACAATAATTCATTGTTATTGTAAGGAAAAAAGGTGAATCGACAAAATTTTAAATATCTACTCAAGGGGCGTGTCATATGATAGAGCTAACGGAGAATAGTTTTTGTTAATACAAGGTTGATATGATAGTTTTTATATTACCAAAAATGATACTGTAATAATAAAATAAGAAGCCGTTTTCAAAAAGAAACGGCTTCTTTGAATTGATTTGAAGTTTTATTTATTGTCTAAGCATTAGTCGAGTTACATTAACAATAGTTTCATATGAGGTGTTATTTAGAAGGTGATAATTGCTTGCAAAAGCTTCCGCTTTTCTGGGAATCGTCGTCAAATACTATAGTAAAACCAAGTTTGTTGTAGAAATGGTTTCTTTTGATTTTTTTGTTTTCTACTTCTGCATCTACGAAGGATAATTTTCCTTCAATGGACGTGCAGTTCGCTTCTAATGCGAGCTTTATCAATGACTGAATCATCATCGTTCCATATCCCATATTCTCATAGTTCCCAGATTTAACGTCACTATGTAATTCTTGTAATATGACCATCCCATCATTAAACTTTGTTTCCATAAAAGGCATATCATTATAATTTGCAGGTGTTTCGATCGGGATGATTTCGGGATTAATAACGAACATATTTAGATTGCCGTTAAAGTGTTTATCTCTTTTATCGATAATACAGATATATGTATCAGTGTTGTTTTTGTTTACCTTGATATCATAAATGGTTGCTTTATTTTCTTTTATATTCTCTATTAAGGCTTTAAAAAATACGCGCTCTTCTTTTAAATGCTTGTTGAGATTATTTATCAAATCACCTTGTGCCGAGTGCTCAGATTTGATTTTCATAAGTTGATTGTATTTGGTTTTGCAAATTAGTTTAAACATCTCATAATACTCCAAAATATTCAAGTTGTTACTATTGTGGTGGGAATAATAGGACAGAGAATTTATTGACTAAATCGTATAGTGATTCTGTAAGTGTCTAAATAGTCCATATTAATCGTACACTGTTCTTTTGTTGTACGAGTTGAAGTTTTGCTTATCCTTTCTGTTTCGAAAAATTGTTGCTTTTTACTAGGATTTTCACATAAAAAATAAAATCTAGAATGATGGTTGCTTCTACGACTGTTTTCTTTAACTTCAACTAAACGTGAGAACCGAATATTTTTATTTTCTCCTGTATCTAAATTTTGTACTTCTATTGATAAATCGATTCCGTTTTTGTTTGAAAGAAATGTAATATTCTTAAATAGATAGGGAATTTCATTATCAGGAATATCAGGGAATTCGGACAAAACTATTTCTGTGGAGTTATACAGATCGTTAATTAGAGCGATTATGGGAGATAACCTAGCTTTAGGATACCGAGCAATCCAATCAAAAACGACTTTAGTAATGATTTCTGGATAAGTTCTATTTAAATTTAAAGTATCAAGTAAATTATTAAAATCAAGAGAAGATTTTTTCATAATATATTCTTTTTTTATTAAATCAATAAATCTTCCAATTGTATGGTATGCTCTGCGTATATCCTCAATTTCATTCTTGAAAACGACTGGATCTTTATTTAATGATTTTTCATATTTCAATTTCCAATATAAAATAAACCGTTCTTTACCCTCTAAACTAAAAATGTCTGTATTGTCCTTTAGTATAAAAACGACTCGATCTTTGATGTCAAATATGTGGGATGCTTCATATAGGCAGTTTATAGATTGCAAATATGAATCGCTTACATAAATGATAATTCTATCGTATTCATTTATTTTATCCATAAAATTGTGCACATTAGTGTTATACTTTAAATCTCTTATATCTCTAGTTAAATAAATATTGAAACGCAAAAAAATATTATCGATGTAATTGACATCTTCGATATCATCGTGACAATAGGAAAGAAAGATTCTTTTATCCATAGAATACTCCTTAATGTTATAGTTTGTGAGAAGTAGTGGAGATAGTAGAAAAAGCACTGAGGCGATGAGAATGCTTCAGTGCTTTTTGGTGGGAACAACAGGGCTCGAACCTGTGACCCTCTGCTTGTAAGGCAGATGCTCTCCCAGCTGAGCTATGCTCCCATTTATGAGGCAGAAAACTTGATGTTTACTGCCTTTTTTGGTCGAGGCGACAGGACTTGAACCTGCGGCATCCTGGTCCCAAACCAGGCACTCTACCAAACTGAGCTACGCCTCGACATAATAAAAACTTTGTGAAGATCCGTAACAGACGGAACAAATGTAACAGACAGAAAAAGTCTGTAATTGTGGTCAAAATTGTGGTCAAAACCCAAAACATTGAAATTCAATGGATGAAAAAGCCAGTGTTTATGCGGTTCTTCGGACAGGACCATGAAAACGGCACCATAATCCCAAAGCAAGCGCGCTACCAAACTGCGCCACGCCCCGAAATTTTCTGGGTTGTGCTGATTTTTAGTTGTGAAAACCGATGCTTTTTAGGAAAAACCATCCATTGTGGAGTTCATGTGGTCGTTGCAAACTTTTCTTTGATTTCGGGAATTTCTTAAAGCCGAAAGTGCCGATGTTTGCGAGGGTTTTGCGGATGGGATTTTTTGACTTGTGTTTGACTGTCGCAGTCCCAAAGCAAGCGCGCTACCAAACTGCGCCACGCCCCGATGTTATTTTTTTGATGATATTTCTGGGATTTTATATTCGGTCTGAAAATTTGATTTTTCAGGCTGATTTTTTAATTTTGAACCTTTGTGGAGTTCATGTGGTCGTTGCAAACTTTTCTTTGATTTCGAGATTCTTTCAAAGCCGAACGTGCCGATGTTTGCGAGGGTTTTGCGGATGGGATTTTTTGACTCGTGTATGACTGTCGCAGTCCCAAAGCAAGCGCGCTACCAAACTGCGCCACGCCCCGAAATGTTTTTAAGTTGTAAAGTTGCTTACTATACAGAAAGGTTGCTTTGTCCGCCCTCTTGCGGTACCCAACTGCACCGTGGCACGATAGGTCGTTCTGGAGGTTTAAGGATTTTATGCAACTTTGTAATTATAATCAAAAATTCTGTGATTGTCAACTGTAATGGTGAAACTTATTACACAGGCTTCAGACTTCAGTCAGCTACTTGCTGTTCACTATCTCGTAACTCATATCAATAAGCATTTTTACTTCTTCCATAGGGACACTATTATCAAGAATAACAGATATCCAATGTTCCTTATTCATATGATAGCCCTTAAATATCCGCTGATTATCAATAAAAGAATAAGAAAGCATAGGGTCGCATTTCAGATTGAGCACATTAACTTTATCCGTAGAGTTCACACCAAGCTTTAATTTTGGTAAATTACCTAACAGAACTGCAAACCATTTTCCGTTATGAGGATTTCGGAAGATGGCGTTTTCCGGAGTTGATGCCCAAAGATATTCAGAAGAAACACCGTAGGTTTCCTTAATAAATTTAATGATATTTTCCTTCACGGTA
>JAZQFT010000023.1:0-20953 GCA_045539655.1 Ruminococcus sp.
CTGACAGGACTTGAAGGCGAGCGTTAATAAATCGTCATAGTATGACGATTTTAGCGAGAGCGATGATGAATCTATATGAACCACAATGAGGGTAAGACGAGATAACTATTAATGAATACTAAGCACCTGTCACCCGCACCATCGTCGCAGACTCAAAAGATCTGCGACGATTTTTTATAGTCACTATAATAAAAACCGACTCTGTGTGTACAGAGTCGGTTTTTTAATTATGTGGTTAAGTTTTATTAATCAACTATTTATTACATAAATTATTTGTTATCAGAAGCCTTCTACTGTGAATACAACAAGCTCTGTTGCAGATCTGTCCTCACGTTCCTCTGTCATTATTGTAATAATACTTCCATCAGAAAGCAGTGCTGAGTTGCAGAACCATGGATAAGATGCACCAAAGAGCTCATCACCATCTATCTCTGCTACAAATTTACCGTCATTATCCCACAAAATAACATCTCTCATATTGCCATCGAAGGCAATGTAGCCGTTGTCGCTTTGTGTCACAAATGTAATGCTACCAAGACTTTCACCCTCAGCATCACTCAGAGTTTTCTGGAGCTTGCCGTCAGTATCATATACAAACACCTTGTGATTGCTGTCAGTGTCGCTACCGCATACATATATATTATTCTCATCAACATTTAGATGCATTATAGACTCAACATCGGAGAAAACCATCTCAGTCGATGTGTATGTACTGCCACTGTATGTGATTTTCTCACATTCGTTTGTTGTGAAATAATCAATGCCCCACTTGCCCGATGGATGCATAGCAAGGTCATCGATATCCTCGTATGTTGCAGATACGGCCTCGTCCTTAAGACAAATGATATCGTTCATTGAGCCACTGAGCCACAGTGCGCCATCGTCTGTTGCTTCGACACTTGTGTAATCGTCATCTGGAAGCTCGATTGTATTAACAAATGTCAGTTTATTGTCAGAAAGCTTATATTTTCTGAGTTCACCATCTACAAGAAGATATACTGTGTCTTTAACTGCAGCAACAGAATGGTCAAATGTTTCATATGTTGAGATGTACTCTTCAATTTCTATCCACTTTGAGTTGATAGTAAGAGAGCCAGCCTGAACGCTTGCATCGCTCGCTGAGAAAGGTGTGCCTTCCCACTCCCATGGACCATCTTCGTTGCCTGTATCCTCCACGTTGATTGTAAGCCCTTTTAAGAGTTCTTCAATTCTGCTGTCTGCTGTATCCTGTGCATCAAAATCAAGGCTGACAGTCGCTCCCGCATTTTCAATACGATTGAAGTATAACAGTGTATCTCCATCGTCATATTTAAGCAAATCGACTCCACCGATAGAAGTTGTCTCGTAAGAGCTATTCTCAGCGTATTCGTACTGGTCAAATCCGTAATAAACCAAATCCTCACGGAAATCGTACGGTTCTTCTAAAGATACTGAGATGTCAGCTTCAATAAGATAGTAATCAGGGTCTTCAGGATCAGGAATCTGAAGGCATACACGACAATAATCTTCTTCGTTTTGTGTATCTTCCTCATAATATTTCCAGACACTATCATCATAACTTAAAGTAAACAATGAGGTTTCAATATCTGCGCTACCGCCCGATGGTTTGTCTGTGCCTCCATTACAAGCTACTAGTGACAGCAGCATAACAAGGACAAGCACTATTGAAAAATACTTTTTCATAAAAACAATCTCCTATCTTATTCTTTTGATTTTGGTGTTTTCTCTACATTTTTGTAAAGGAAAGTGTCATAACTACCCGAAACAACAAAACTTCCGGGACGGGTGTAGACCGTGGCGTTTTTTTGCTTTCTCACTGATTTGTTTTTGGATGCAATCGAAAACATAACAATAAAACCTATCGCCATGCCGATAATAATGCAAATTGCAATTCCCACTTCACTACCTCCTTAAATCAACCCAAACAGGAAGGCTAAACCGCATAATACAGCGGAAACTCCCACACCAAGCAATAATGAAGCTAAGACAACTGCCTTATTATTTGTTGGTATGTTGCCAACAAATTTTCCTGTCTGTCCGTTCATTGCGAAGGTGTAGTTGTTACCATTCCAAGTGGAGTTAAGTATCCATACAGGATAGAGCGCATATTTATATAATCCGTTTGCTATATTTATGTTCACAATGCGTGAGTCAATCGAGCTGTAACCATTGACTGTATTTTGCAGAGCATCTCCTGCGCTTTCTCTGATTCGCTCGTTTGCTCTATTCATGCTCATATCAGCTGTAACATCGTATTTATCAGCAAGATAGCCTGCAAGATAAGCTGTATTAAAATCAACAGCCTGCGATAAATCGAAAGGCTCAACTGATTCCATAAGGTCGTCAGGCATCTTTGTTGAACCATCAACAGGAACATTGTCAAAACTTATGTTGCCGCTTCTGAAAACATCATAATGGGAAGTTTCCGTGTAATTATAGTTATTGTCGCTCCAGCGCCTTTGCTTAGTAGCCTTGAAGTTTGCGCTGGCAAAGGTATCGCAAGTGAAGAGCCAGTGTGGTACATATACACCTTTGATTTCTTCAATACGATTGTTATCAAGAAATGATTTTGGAACAAATTTCTTATTAGCAAGATGTTTTTTCAACGCCTCTTTTGCTGCTTTTTTATCAAGTTTGAATGGTATAATCAAATCCGGACGCAAATCACCCGAAAACTGACCTTTCATTACAACAGGATTGTCACAATAAGGGCATTTGGAAGCACCTGTAGTGCTGTCTGATATAATTTCGCCACCGCAGGATTGGCAAGAATAAACATTCATAGAATCCGTTTCTCCTGCACCCCACTCGTTTTCTTGTGAATTCCAATTTATAGAATCCGTATCCTGAACGCTATCCTGTTGCAACTGATCAATCTCAAATTCTGTATCACAGTATGGGCATTTGAGCTTTTGTACACCTGTATCAAACTCTACCCCACCACCACAGCAAGGACATTTCTGTTCTGAAATTGTTGGCATAATTAATCATCTCCTTTTTAAGAAAAATTTATATTTTTTCTGAATCTTCAGTTAAATTATTTATCTTGTACAATTTGTTTTTCAGCACTAAAGAGCGTTGCGTCCTTATCAGCTACAATCATCACATTTTTACATATAAATAGCAAAGATGATTATAGCCAATACTAGAAGAACAATCGCTACAACTGTAAACTCACTCTTTATCCTCGTGGTGTACCACAGGACTGACAGAATTTACCCGACTCGTTTTTTGTACCGCAAGAGGTGCAAAACCATGCCTGTGGCACAGCGGATTGTGGCTGTACAGGCTGTCCATATGCAGGTTGCTGGTTGTAGCCCTGGTTGATTGGCTGGTTGTAAGCATTTGCAGGTGCATAACCACCATTCATAGGCTGATTATAGCCATTATTCATAGGCTGATTATAGCCGTTTGCAGGTGCATAACCGCCGTTCATAGGCATAGCATTATTCATACCCATGTTACCGTTTTGCATGAGGTTGTTTGTAAGCTGCATAGCCATCTGCTGATATCTGTTGTACTCCATAGTACCCATACCGTCGACCTGAGAGCTATTAAGTCTGACTTCAATTTCGTCAAAATATGGGTTATTCACGTGGATTTCAACAATAAAATCATAGTAGAAGTTATATCTTGGCGGATTGTAGCTTCTTCTCTCACCATCGCTGCCCTCTATGTAAATTTCATCTCTATCCTCGTCAACTCTCAAATTGCAACTGACAACACTGGAAATCGGAATAACATCAGGATTTTCGTCTGACCAGTTACCAGGTGTGCGACGAGATACAACAAAGTTACCTTTCATCGCATCAATGTAAACTTTTTCGTTGTCACCAAAAGTCATTGTCGGAGCAAATGTTGAAAGAACACTCTTGTTCTGCTCTCTGTAAGCGAGCTGATTCTGAATTTCTGCTACTGTTGAGCTTCTTCTATCGCTAAAATGCGGTGATAATTTTTTTGCACAATTCTTGCACATATTACCGTCTTCGAGTTTTCTGTTACCCAGAAGACCGATTTTGTCACCACAGATGTCACAGTTTTTCTTATCAAAAAGTCCCATTATATTTACCTCCTAAGACTTATTTAGCATCGTTTTCGTCAAAGACGTCGCCACATTCAGGACAGAATTTAGGTGGGTTATGTGGGTCAGGTGGATTCCAGCCACATTTATCACACTGATAAAGTGGTGCGCCTGCAGGTTTCTTAGCACCACAATTCTGACAAAACTTGCCCTTATTGACAGCACCACATGAGCAATTCCAACCGTCTGCAGCAGGCTTTTGTGTGCCACATTCAGGACAGAATTTACCACTTACTGTTGCACCACAAGAACATCTCCATGAGTCTGCAGCAGGCTGAGGCTGAGGTTTTTTTGCACCGCAATTAGGGCAGAAGTTGCCACTGACTACATTACCGCATGAGCAGTTCCATCCACCCTGCTGTGGGGCTTGTTGTGCTGATTGTTGCTGACCCATAGCAAAAAGATTCTGCGCATTCATACCGCCTGTGTTCATTGCCATGCCAACGCCCATAAAGCCTGTCATAGCACCTGCTTTGTTTTTAGCGGCATCCTGCATAGCTTGTGCCTGTGCGCCGACGAGTGTTGCTGCAGCCATAGTAGGGTCACGCATAACAGCGTTTCTCTGCAGTTGCTTAATCATATCCTCGTCTTCTTTTGGTGCAGTGATAGAGTTGATCGCAACAGAAACTACAGACAAACCACGAAGATTTACCCATTTTTCGGTAAGCACTTCGTTCATTGCATCTGACAGCTCCATTGTGTGTCCCGGCAAAGCGCTGTAACGAATACCCATATCAGAGATCTTTGCGAATGCAGGTTGAAGAGCGTTCAAGAACTCTGACTTCAACTGGCTATCAATTTCTTCTCTTGTGTATTCTCTTTCTACATTTCCGCATACATTTGTGTAGAACAGAACAGGGTCACTGATTTTGTAAGAATATGTACCGTTACAGCGGACAGAAATATCGATATCCAGTCCGATGTTTTTATCAACAACCCTGAATGGCACAGGATTAGGAGTGCCGAACATATTGCCGACAAGCTCTTTTGTGTTGAAGTAATAAACTCTTTGGTCCTTGCCTGTATCTCCACCATATGTAAAACGTTTACCAAGTGTTTTGAATGATTCCTTTATGCTGTCGCCGAGATTTCCCGAGAAAATGCTTGGCTCGCTAGATGCGTCATATGTAAACTCGCCCGCCTCTGCACAAACCTCAACGATTTTTCCTTGCTCAACAATAATCATACACTGGCCATCAGCTACAGCGATGCCCGAACCGTTTGAAATAATGTTGTCGCTTCCTTTGGTGTTTGAGGAACGAGAGCCAACACGCTTTGTTCCCTTTACAACCATTACATCTTTTTCGATAGCATCACAATAGAAAAATTCTTTCCATTGATCAGCGAGAACACCGGATAGTGCCCCTACACCAGCTTTAATAAGTCCCATAATAATTTTCCTTTCAAATAGTTATATTAATGTGTTTGACACATTCTCTTTACAATTGTGGAATAATCTCAGCTAAAAAGCGCTGGATTGTTGTAGCATCAAGGATAGAGATCCTGTTATCTCTATCCGTGTCTGCACAAGCGAGCTGTTGCTCTGTAAGAATCGAAATCTCTGCGAGATGGCGTTGAATAGTTGTCGCATCTATTATAGCGACTTTTCCGTCGCCATCTACATCGCCGAGCAATATACCACTCGGCAGTTCATATTTAACAGTAAGCATTGCTGCGTTAGATGCACCAGGCAAAACGACTTCCGCCTCTTTACCTGAAACTGTAGCTGTTATGTCAATCCAGTCGTCTGAATCTGTGTTGAATTTGTAACCATCGTGTGCTCTGAGCCACACCTCAAACTCATATGTATGACCTGCCTCAAAAACATCTGTTTCTTTGATGTATTTGTTTGTTGTGGTGTCTTTCCAGAAAACACCGTTGATGTAGTACATCGAAGTATCATCAACAGAAAAATCAGGGTGAGCACCAACACTTGGAGCGGTGACTCCTGTTATATCGACTGAAGTTATAGGTGGATTTGGCTTTAATTCTTCGTAACGAATAGCGATTACATCTTCAATCTCTTTCCCGTCGTCCAGTGTTATAAGACAGCGAATGTAGAGGAGCGTTTCTTCTTCAGGTCTGAAGTCAAAACGGAAAGGATTGACTTTTCCTCTATAATCACCAAGCTCTGACCACGGTGTGTTTTCTTTGTCATAATGAGCCTCGTCGCTCATATACCATGATACTGTTTTTACATTCTCGGAGTTCTCAATGAACAAAAGCGGAGATTCCTCTGCGATGGCAGGAACAGTGATTGTATCAACATAGTTCAGGATAACATCAAAAGCTTCTTTGTTCTGTTGATAAACGGTGCTGTTAGTGCCGTAATAAGAAACTTCCTTTTTCATAAGTTTATTACTCAGGCGTTCAAAGAGAGTGAGTTTTTCGCTGCCTATCATCGTAGGAGGAGTTATCTCATAGTAGTAACCTGTTTTGCCCTCGTAGTCAACTGAGATGAGGTTTTTGCTCACGCCGTCAATATAGATTTGATCTGTGCTGTTTAGGCATTTATAGTAAGTTGTACCTCCTGCAACAATAACTCGTCCCCAGCCGTTGTTACAGTATGCAAAGCCAGCGTACTCATCATCAGGCTGTGCTATGTAAAACTCGCCATCGTAAACATAAACGCTCGGGTAAAGGCATCCATCTTTTGAATAATTATCGAATGATGAAACATCAAAGTTAGAGATTTTTCCGTAGAATGTACCACCATAAATATTACAGTGAGGAACGGTATAAACAGGTGCGTTGTGCCTGAGTTCGATAGTATCTCCACCAAAAGCATCGTGCGAATCGAACACACCGTCGTAAATATCGAGGCAGCCCGTTTCCACCAAGAAAACTACACCGCCACCTACTTCATACGGAGTCTTTATCTCGAAATTACCGCTGTAGATATCGACATTGCCGTTAGCAATGATAACAGAACTTGTACCTGCGTAGTTACCAGAGCTGAAAACCATCTTGCCGCTTTTGTCTTTTGATGAGTCCTCAACATAAAAGTTAGCGCCATCATCCACCTGTATAAGACAGTTGTCGATACCTCTTGTGCTTCGACTCAAGGTGTAGCCGTTTAAGTCAAGTGTACATCTTGTAAAGGCGCCGACTACAAGCGTATTATCGTTATCGTTATCATTAACGATGATATCGTTTTGCAAAATATATTTTTCGTCGTTAGGTGAATTATAAAGCAGTTTTTTGAGTTGTTCATAGCTTGTGACAAATATCTGATATCCTGTGTCTGCAACTTCAACCTCTTTTGCTGATACCGAAGTGAGCAGCATAGAAATTGAACTGACAACAACTAAAACACATAAAATCACTGACAAAATTCGTTTCATAAAAGCAACCTCCAAAGTAAGTTCAAAGAGAGTACATATAACCCAAATGGCGATATTGACTGAAAAATCAAAATAGATTATAATTTGAGGGTGGTCCCTGTTTTTGTGGGATAAATCAGATACTCCGCACAAGATGTAAACATCTTGTGCGAATAGGGTACCCTTGCGACTTAACACAACAAGGTCTATACTCTACTTGATAACTCTTATAGGTTAATTATACTAGTTCCTACACCAAATGTCCCCACACTAAAAGTGTGGGTATGTGTTTTTGGAGATTAGTATGCTAAAAAAAACAAAAACTCATAAGCTACACACAAAGGAGTTTGTTATGAAAAAAATATCTGCAAGCATATTTGCGATGCTGTTTATTATATTCAATTTATGTGGTTGCAGTAATGTTATCGGCGAAAAAAACATCAGCATATCATTTATTTATGGTGCTGCCGCCATACTGTCGTTTTTGTTGCTGATTTGTTGTTGCTTTTTAGTGAAAAAAAATAGAGCGTGGTTCATCACACTGTTTTCTTCAGTGTTTGTCGTAAACGTCGGATACACCTTTCTGTCGGTTTCTTCGTGCTTACAAACAGCGCTGATAGCTAACAGAATTTCTTATCTGGGTTCTGTGTTCTTACCGCTAGCAATGCTGATAATCATTCTGGATACAACCAACACAAAATATAATAGGATGTTACCCTTTTTCTTGATTGGAATCGCCATACTTGTTTTTTTGGTGGCTGCCAGCCCCGGTATTTTGGACATCTATTACAAGGAAGTTTCTTTTGAAATAGTAAATGGTGTTTCTACGCTTAATAAGGTTTACGGACCATTACATCCGCTGTATCTTTTCTATCTGCTAGGTTACTTTGCTTCTATGGTCACAGTGATTATCAGAGCTTCCGTAAAAAAAGCTATAGACACCACTGCCCATGCTGTTATTCTTGCTATCGCGGTTTTTGTCAACATCGGTGTATGGCTTATTGAACAGCTGGTCAGCATTGATTTCGAAATGCTTTCTGTTTCTTACATCATAAGCGAACTATTCCTGCTCGGCATTTATCTTGTGATGAACGAGAACCAAAAGCTCAAAGATATCGTAAAACAAGTCGAGATTGTACAGAGCTTTTCAGAAATAAACAGCACGGATATCAACGCTATGATTGAAACCACAATAAATAACGAGCAATACGATACCGCTCGTTTCGAAATATTTATAAATGGGATAAACCGATTGACAGCTACTGAAAAGGCGATTTATGACTCATATATCGCACGTCTTACTACCAAAGAAATTATGAACAATCTCAACATTAAAGAGAACACGCTGAAATATCACAACAAAAATATTTACAGCAAGCTTGGGGTATCTTCTCGTAAGGAACTGCAAAACATATACAAACAGCTCAAAGCTGCTAAAGAGAAGCTTTCTGATAAATAACAAGCGTATATTCTTATTCTCACTCAGCATAACTACAATTTTATACACAAAAAGGTCGCAGTAAAAACTGCGACCTTTTCTATTATTTATTATTTCACGATTAAATTGTAGCGTCCCAAAGACCACAGAAACTGTCGATAGGGTCTTTGCCCTTGAATGCATCAGGACCCGAAAGCAGGTTATCCACCAGTGCATCCATAGTCTGTGGCTTTGAATCATAGGCGTTGATATATGTTCTGAACTGCGGAATATCAGCGAGCATTGTAGGAGCGTTCACGCTCACACCAACAACAGGGAGTTCAAACACATACCACGGAATTTCGCCACCGCCTTTTGATAAGCCGAACGCAGGTCTGCCGTTCATCACGTCACACAATGTGATAACAAGATCCTGCTCAGACTTGAAATCAGCGATAGCGTTTTTGCCTGCAAAATAGAGGTTGAGACTAGGCTTTTCGCCTTGAGCAATCGCTTTCTTTATACGTTCTACAGGGCTCTCATAAATAAACGCATCAAATCCTTTTTCGATGAGTCTGTCACGAAGATCTTCAGCAGGGTTTTTCTTAGCGCCAGCTGCACCCATAGCCATCTGCACAAGTGCGTCCATAGGTCCTGCAGGTCCTCTCAAATAAACTATCATAATTCTCTTGTATTTTTCAGGTGAAAGAGGCAGCACATCAGCATCTTTGTATTTGACAAGTGTGATTGCGTCCTTTGCGATAGAAGCTGACGCTTCTTTGTACTCTTCTTTGCCCAACTCAGCCAACTTTTCCTGTGGAGGAACCAGCTCATCGAGCGACTTTTTGTGAAGTCCCATATGAGCTTTGAGTCCGAGAATACGAGTGAGCGCTTCAACCATTCTTTCTTCACTGATAGTTCCGTCACGATATGCGTCAAGCATAGTGTTGTAGTCTTCGTCAGGATCGTTGAAGAACAAGAACATATCACAGCCTGCGTTGATAGATGCAGGAAGCATCTCTTTTCTGGTCATACGATCAGTCATAGCTACCATATGGCTCGCATCGGTTACTACCATACCATTAAAGCCGAGCTTGTCACGCAAAAGTCCTGTCATAATCTCAGGACAAAGTGTAGCCGGAAGCATCTCGTCGTACTTGATATCAGGATTAACTTCACGCATATACTCTGGCATCATGATGTGTCCGCCCATCACAGCATCGAGCCCTGCATCAAATAAGGTTTTGTAAACCATGCCGTAGGTTTCCATCCACTCTTCTTCGTTAAAATTATTGATATTGTTGCCAATGTGTGCATCTCTGAAATCCTGACCGTTACCAGGGAAATGTTTTGCAGCACACGAGAAACCCTCTATCGTATGAGCTCCCTCAAGATATGCTTTGCTCATATCTGCAACACGCTGTGGGTCGTTGCCAAACGCACGTGCAACAACTTCTGTGTTAAGCCAGTTGTAGTGGATATCGCAAACCGGTGCGAACGCCATATTGCATCCGACCACCTTTGCTTCTTCGTTACTCATACGACCTAAGTCGTGTGCGTACTGAACATTGTCGGTGGCACCGATCTTTATACCGCCTGCGATGAATGTGCCATCAGAGCACGCACCATCGCCACCGTTTTCAGTGTTACAAGCAATGAAAACAGGTATCTTTGCGTACTTTTGCAGAATCCTGTTCTGCATCTGCACAGCAGCACCGGGCATTCCGTTGTAACGACAACCACCCAAGTGATATTTGTCTATCAGTTCTTTGAGGTAAGCCTCATCTATACCTGCTGTGAGCTGAAAAAACAGCTGGCCGACCTTTTCTTCGTCGGTCATAGAAGAAATTGTATCTTCGACCCACTTGATATCTTCATCAGCAAGATTGTACGGTTTTGATCTCAAATCAACCATATTAGTCCTCCGTTAGTTCCCTAGATTTTTATTGAATTCGAATACTTTTTTGTCCTGATATTCGCCGCTGTAAGTACCATCAAGCAGCTTGTCAAACGCTGTATCCATAAACTCCTGCCAGCTTTGCTTTTCGAGTTTCACAAGAATAGGATAATAGCTGACGCCGTTTTTTTGTGCCGCAGCCAAATCACCTGGGGCATCTCCGCACATCAACACGTTTTCGGTTTTATACCCTTTTTTGAGAAGCTCAGATATACAGTACGCTTTACTGCCTGAGTCCTGTGCCAGAACAACGTCAACATGCTGTAGCAACCCGTGCTTTTCCCATTCTTCAAGAACTGCCGAAAGGTTTGCAGAAGATACAATAGCAATATCAGCCTTTTTGTGGGCAAATTCAAGCGAAGCTTTCACAAGTTCAAACGGCTTTATCTCTTCTTGCGGAAGAAGTTTTATACTTGCGTTGACGCTTTCGCTCCACTGTAGCGCTTTTTTCAAAGAAACGCTGTCAGGGTTTTGTGCTATAGCTCTTTTCAGAGCATCGTTTGAGAGCTCATCGCTGTTTTCCACCCAATTCACGAGCGTAGATAAATCTTCAATACAAACATACTGCTCATCAATCTCCTGCAAGGCAACAGACAAGCCCTTGAATCGGTTAATGCCACGTGTCATAGTGTAGAGGTTGATGTCGTTCCAACGAGTGAGAATCTTCTCTTCCCACTGCTTGAGCCCCCACTGCTGTACCATACAAGGACCAAAGCATCGGATGTGTTTTATATCCATCGTGTCCATAGCACATCCATCGCTATCAACACATACTAAGTAATCTCTGTTTTTCTTATAACTGTCGAGTGCTGACATAAGGACTCCTTATCTCTGAACACGCCCTGAATCATCGCCACCTGCAAGTTTTTCGACTTCAGATACGCTCACACGATTGTAGTCGCCTTCGATAGAATGCTTCAAAGCTGATGCTGCAACAGCAAATTCAATAGTTTCCTGAGTGTCTTTTCCTGAAAGTAGGGCATAGATAAGACCGCCACCGAATGAGTCGCCACCGCCCACACGGTCAACGATACGCAGGTGATATGTCTTTGAGAAGCAGTAGTTCTCACCATCATAGAGCATACCTGCCCAGTCGTTGTCGCTGGCTGAAATAGAAGTGCGAAGTGTGATAGCGACTTTTTCAAAGTTAAATTTATCAGCGAGCTGTTTTGCAACAGATTTATATCCTTCGTGATTAAGTTTGCCACCATAAATATCAGTATCTTCTGCTTCGATGCCGAAGACGTCTTTTGCATCCTCTTCGTTGGAAATACAAACGTCAACATACTGACAAAGCTCAGTCATAGCAGCACGAGCTTCTTCTCTTGTCCACAGCTTTCCTCTGTAGTTAAGGTCACAAGAGATTTTTACGCCCTTTGCTTTTGCGGCGATACACGCCTGCTTACAAATCTCGACAACGTTAGCACCAAGAGCTGGAGTGATGCCTGTGAAATGGAACCAATCTGCACCATCAAATATATAATCCCAGTCAAAGTCAGTTGCCTGTGCCTGCTGGATTGCAGAATATGCACGGTCATAAATGCACACAGAACCACGCTGTGAAGCACCTTTTTCAAGGAAGTAAATGCCAACACGCTCACCACCACGAACGATTTTTGATGTATCAACACCAAAAGCACGCAGCGAATCGACAGCAGCCTGTCCGATAGCGTGTTTAGGAAGCTTTGTGACATATACGCTGTCCATACCATAGTTTGCAAGAGATACAGCAACGTTTGCTTCGCCACCGCCGAAGGTTGCCTGCATCTGGTCATTCTGGAAAAATCTATAATATCCGTTTGGGGCAAGACGTAACATAATCTCGCCGAAAGTTACTATTCTTTTCATTTGTTTTCTGCCTCCATTTTGTCAAGAGATTCTTTTACGAAAAAGCTTCCGCCGATAGCCTCGATTTTGTCAAAAGCTAAGAACTCGTCGATGTTACTTCTATCAACACCGCCTGTCGGAATGAACTTGATCTGTGGGAAAGGTGCAGACAAAGCTTTGAGAGCTTTGAGTCCGCCGTAGATGTTAGCAGGGAAAAACTTCACTGTTGTAATGCCGAGTTCCAGCGCCTGCATAATCTCTGTAGGAGTAACGCATCCCGGATAATACGGAATATTGTTATTCTTACAAATCTCAGCTACTGATGGCGAAAGTCCGGGTGACACAATGAACTGTGCACCGGCAGAAAGTGCCGCTTCGCACTGCTGAGCATTGATAACTGTGCCGGCACCGATGCTCATATCAGGGTAGTTTTTGCAAGCATACTCAATAGCTTCTGCTGCACACGCAGTTCTGAATGTAATCTCGGCAGTATTGATGCCGTTGTTTTTCAATGCAGTTAAAATTTTGTCTGTTTCTTGTAGTTCTTTTATCACTACTACTGGTACGAATTTTTCCATATACTTAGTCTCCTTTATACTCCTGAATATGCCGCAAAGCCTGCATCAACTGGTAACACAACACCTGTGATAGCGGATGCTGAGTTGTCATCACATAAGAACAAAGTAGCACCGAGCAGCTCATCGCTGTCTACAAAACGATGTGTTGGTGTGCCGTTGAGAATCTTTGCGCTACGTGCTGTAGGGGTACCATCTTCGTTAAATAACAAAGCTTTGTTCTGAGCTGATACCAAAAATCCCGGTGCGATAGCATTGCAACGGATACCTGTGCCTGCAAAATGAGTAGCAAGCCACTGAGTGAAGTTGGATATACCTGCTTTTGCTGCTGAATATGCAGGAATTTTTGTCAGCGGAATGTACGCATTCATTGAAGAAATATTCAAAATACAGCCTTTTCCCTTCTCAACCATATCTTTTGCAAAAACCTGTGTCGGAAGCAAAGTGCCCTGGAAGTTGAGCTTGAACACAAAATCGACACCGTTCTGGTCCAGATCAAAGAACGACTTTCCACCCTCTTTTGCTTCGTGATGATACTCGTTGTCCGTTGTTGCACGTGGGTTGTTTCCTCCTGCTCCGTTGACAAGAATATCACAAGGTCCCAAATCAGCAAGCACCTTCTTGTGTACTTCCTGCAGTGCTTCGGTTTCAAGAACGTTAGCCTTGTAGCCTTCACATATATATCCCTCAGCCTTGAGCTCATCAGCGTGCTTTTTGACAGCTTCTTCGTTCAAATCGAGTGCCGCTACTTTTGCGCCACTTTTTGCAAAAGCACGTGCCATATCGCCACAGATAAGACCACCTGCACCGGTAACAACAACGACCTTGCCGCTATAATCAATATTTAACGGTAGCTTGTTCATAATAACTCCTCCTATTTATTTTCCTTCAGTTTATCGAGCATATCCCACACACCGAGCATATACATAATGCCGAGTGCTCTGTCGTACAATCCATAGCCTGGGCGCACATTGCCCGGACCTTCGTCCCACAGATGACGTCCGTGGTCAGGACGGATATATCCTTCATAACCACAATCGTGATATGCTTTCAGTATTTCTAAGATGCCTGTGTCGCCATCACAATCACGATGACTTGCTTCGGAAAAATCTCCGTTTTCAAAATGCTTTACGTTGCGGATATGTGCAAAAGCGATACGATCACAGTGCTTTTTCACAATTTTTGCAACATCGTTCTTAGGGTCAGCGCCCAGTGAACCTGAACAAAGTGTCAGACAGTTGCACGGATGGTCAACCATTTTCAGGAAGCGGTCAATGTTTTCTTCGTTGATGAGAAGTCGAGGGAGTCCAAAAATATCCCATGGTGGGTCATCCATATGTATAGCCATCTTGATGCCACATTCTTCACAAGTAGGCATAATAGCCTCCAGAAAATACTTGAGGTTTGCCCACAACTTTTCGTGGTCAACATCTTTATAATCTTTGAAAAGCTGATCGAGCTTTGCCATTCTCTCAGGCTCCCAACCAGGGAACGACATATCATACTTTTCAGTGAAATCAAGGATATACTGTGCCATAGCATTGTAGTCATCTTGAATCATATTTTTCTGATAGAACAGAGCTGTTGAACCATCACCCACAGGATGGAACAAATCAGAACGTGTCCAGTCAAAAATAGGCATAAAGTTGTAGCAGATAACCTTGACCCCAAACTGTGACAGGTTGCGGATACACTGCTTGTAGTTTTCGATGTACATATCACGGGTATCTTTTCCTATTTTTATGTCATCGTGAACATTGACCGACTCGACAACGTCCATATTAAAGCCGTACTCGTCAAGTTGACGCTTGACCTGAGCAATTTCATCAATCTCCCAGATTTCACCAGGCATCTTGTGGTGCAGTGCCCACACGATACTACTGACACCGGGGATCTGTTTTATGTCGCTCAGTTTTATTTTGTCATTTCCTTCGCCGTACCAACGAAAGCCCATTTGCATTGGCATAATATAAACCTCCTACACCATATATTATCACAGATTAAAATATCTTTTTGCGTTATTTATACATATATCTTCTACAAGGCTACCCACAAATTCAAGATCATTCGGATACTCGCCGTTTTCTATCCAGGTGCCTATGAGATTGCACAAGATTCTGCGGAAGTATTCGTGACGTGCATAGCTCAGAAAGCTGCGGCTGTCAGTGAGCATACCAACAAAGTTGCCCAGTATTCCTAAATTGGCAAGGCTTGTGAGCTGATTTTGCATACCCACCTTGTTGTCATTGAACCACCATGCACTTCCGTGCTGGATTTTTCCTGCAATTTGTGAGGACTGGAATGCGCCAATGAGTGTGTCTATCCATTCATCATCAGCAGGATTGAGGCTATAAAGAATTGTTTTTGGAAGTGCATCTTCTCTTTCTAATGCATCCATCACCTTATAGGTTGCTTCACAGCTGTCAGTGACAGCGATACAGTCAAAGCCTGTATCAGGTCCAAGTGTATTAAGCATCTTGGTGTTAGGGTTGCGCATACAGCTGAAATGCAGCTGCATAACCCAATCGTATTTTGAATACTCCTTTGCACAGTGCAAAAGCAGGGCGGTCTGATATGCTTCTGCTTGCTCCTTGTTGATAGGTTTTCCTGACAGTGCATTTTTGAATATTGCGTTCACCTCGCTGTCAGTGGCCTGTCTGAACATGACATAGTCAAGTCCATGGTCAGATGCTCTGCATCCGTTATCGTTAAAATACTCAATACGCTGTGATAGCGCTCTCTTTATATCATCGAGGGTAGAAATCTCAAAACCTACTACCGTAGCCAGCTTCTTTATATATTCCACAAAACCTGCTTTGTGAATATTCAGAGCAGGGTCAGGTCGAAAGCTCGGACACACCGTAACACTGAAACCTTCTTCTCTCAACGCTTTGTGCCATCTCAGGTCACTGCACGGGTCGTCGGTTGTACCGACCATCATTACATTGCTTTGTAAAATCAAACCTCGAGCAGACATCGAGCTGTCATTTTTCAGCTTATCTTCAGCAATCTCCCACACCTGTTGTGCGGTATCTCCATTCAAAACACCTTCGTAGCCAAAATAATTTTTCAGCTCAAGGTGACACCAATGATACATCGGGTTACCAATAGCACGTGGCAAAGCTTGTGCAAACTTCTGGAATTTTTCTCTGTCAGTAGCTTCTCCTGTGATATAGTATTCGTCCACTCCGTTAGAACGCATTATTCTCCATTTGTAGTGATCCCCAGACAGCCAAACCTGCGAAAGATTTTCAAAACGTCTGTCCTCAAAAATATCCTGTGGGTCTATATGACAGTGATAGTCGATAATTGGTTTGTCCTTTGCATAATTATGATACAGGGTTTTCGCTGTATCGTTACTGAGCAAAAAATCATCGGATAAAAATTTCAACAAACTCATCCTCTCTTTATAATTATAATGTATCAGATTTGTTCTGCATTTTCACAGATTCTCTGTATTCTTTGGGAGTTTTTCCGGTCTTTTTCTTAAAAATCTTGGAAAAATACTGCACGTCCATAACACCGCAGTGCAGTGCAACAGTTTGAACCTGAAGTCTTGTAGTGCTGAGCAGTCGCATAGCAAAAGCCATTCTTCTGTCGATAACAAACTCGGTCACGGTTTTTCCTGTTTCCTTTTTGAATATGGTTGCAAGATAACCGCTGCTGATGTTCTGGGATTGTGCCAAAGAACTCAGCGAAAGACTAGACGATAAATCGTAGTCTATCAGTGCTATAGTCTTTTGTACTGTTGAAGAATACTGCTTTGTTGAGTGCTTTCTGACTAAGCGACAATACGCTTTCGCCATTTCTGACATAAGGCTTTGGATACCTTCTATTGAAGAAGCCTGCTCTATGCTGACAGCATATCTGGAAGAAATGTCATCGAGATAAAGTGGATGCACCCCACCTTGTTGCGCTGCTTTTCGAAGCAAAGTGTTCATCACTATGCTGTAGTTTTTCAGATTTCGCAACGAGTCCGAAACCCTTTTATCAAAATTTTCCGGAGACAGTGTGGATAATATCCGTGCCACCTTGTGATCATTTCCCATCGAAACAGCTGTCATCAGCTCATCCTCATACGCATATCGCTGTTCCATCAGCTTCATATTCAAAAGCAAGTCGTGGTTAGAATCGTCTGTCACTTTTGAACTTATATACGGCAAAGCTGAAAAATCAGCCGTAGTATCCACAACGGTATAGGAAGCACGTCCACCCCAGATGCGCTCAGCAAAAGTATAAATCACAGAAAAAATCGGGTCACTGTCACACAAAACCGGTATTGAAGCGTAGTAATCCTTGAGCATTTTTTGTTTATCCGGTCTAATATTATATTTTTCACACAGCTCAAATAAAAACCTGTTGTCTACTTTTGAATCCAGATACGGCCCTACTGCAACAAGAGTATCTGTTTGCGTTTGGGGTAATAGCAAAAACAGACAATACAGCCTATAGGAGTTAGAAAATTTATATATTGTATAAGGCTTGATTTCTCCAAAAACATCGAAAATTGTCAACTCTTTCTGAGATTCTCCTATCAAAAGCTTCTCCATATTGTTGTCAATAACCTTGGCGATTGTTTCGCTCGGTGATGCAAAAGTAACACGAACACGATTCTTTTTGAATATTTCGCACAAAAAACGTAACTCGTTTTCGTAAAACATCACCAAACCCCTTTCTATAATTTGTCAATTTTGCATAACTGTACAATTCTATGTTTAATATTTTAATATACTTTACAAGCATTTGCAACAGTAAATATAGTAATTATATTAAAATATTACAAATTTTGCGTAATATTTTACTCACTATCTTTATGAGAGTTTTTTATAATAAAATTGGTGAAAACCCAACTATATTCATTCATAGGAGGAATGAGAGGAAATGAACACTCAAAATAAAATAAGACCTTTTGGCGCAAGGGACAAGTTTGGTTACCTCTTCGGCGATTTTGGTAACGACTTCACCTTCATTTTGTCCACAATGATACTCATGAAGTTCTACACTGACGTTATGGGCGTTTCAGCCGCTGTTGTTGGTACTATCATGATGATCGCAAGATTTGTAGACGCTTTCACAGATGTTACTATGGGACGTATCTGTGACCGTTCTAAAACAACAAAAGCAGGTAAATTCAAGCCATGGATTTTGAGAATGTGCGGCCCTGTTGCTATCGCTTCTTTCTTGATGTATCAGAGTGCTTTTGCTAATATGTCTATGACATTCAAAATCGGCTATCTCTTTGTTACATACATTCTTTGGGGCTCTATATTCTACACATCTATCAACATTCCTTACGGCTCAATGGCATCAGCTATTTCGTCCGATCCTGGCGACCGCCAGTCACTGTCCACTTTCAGAACAATGGGCGGTACACTCGCTGGTATGGTTATAGGTGTTCTGCTCCCTATCCTCGCTTATGAAAACAACGTTCTCGTTGGCTCAAAAGTCACAATCGTTGCAGGTCTGTTCTCTGTACTTGCTATCGGTGCATATCTGCTTTGCTACTTCATGGTAACTGAGCGTGTAAGACCTGAGGTTACTGAAGACGAGTTCAAGAAGAACTCTGTTGGAAAGATGCTCATAAACGCTGTGAAGAACCGTGCGCTTCTTTCTATCATCGTTGCATCTATCGTAATGCTTCTTGCTCAGCTGACAATGCAGAATATGGCTGCTTATGTATTCCCAGACTACTATCAGAATGCTACAGCTCAGTCAGCATCAACACTCACTATGATGGTTGGTATGTTTATTTCTGCAGCCGTTTCTAAGCCTCTCGCTAAGAAATTCGGCAAAGCTGAGGTTTCTATCGTATCCAACCTCTTCGCTGCTGTTGTATGCTTTGTCTTGTTCATTGTTCGTCCACAGAACGTATGGATATACATTGCATTCCAGACATTGTGCTGGCTCGGTCTTGGTATCTTCTCGATGGTTTCATGGGCTCTCATCACAGACGTTATCGACTATTCAGAAATCAAAAACGGTATCCGTGAGGACGGTTCTGTTTATGCACTTTATTCATTTGCTCGCAAGCTCGGTCAGGCTGTTGCTGCTGGTCTTTCGGGTTGGTTGCTCACATGGATTGGCTACGACACTGAGCTCGCTGCACAGGCTTTGAGACAGTCCAAGGAAGTTTTGGAAGGCGTATTCAACGTTTCCACACTCGTTCCTGCTGTTGGTTTCTTGCTACTTGCACTTGTACTGTGGTTCTGGTATCCACTCCACAAAAAACAGGTTGATGCTAACGTTGCTATCCTCAAAGAAAAGCACGGCGAAACTGTAGAAGAATAATTACTTGATTTTTGCAGCGCCCGACATACTGTTTGGGCGCTGTTATTTTTTAAAACGGAGGAATATCTTATGAGAAAGATTCTCAACATTAACACAAAATGGGCTTTCGCAAAACACGCAAACGAAGTCCCTGCTACTATGCCAAACGACTGGTATATAGTAAATCTCCCACACTGCTGGAACAATATTGACGGTCAGGACGGTGGCAACGATTACTATAGAGGCACATGCTACTATGCTAAGTCTTTTGAGAAAGTCGAGTTGCCTGAAGCACAGCGATATTTTCTTGAAATCAACGGCGCTAACTCATCAGCTGATGTTTATTTCAACGGTGCACACCTCACTCATCACGATGGCGGTTACTCAACATTCAGAGTAGATATCACTGATCATATAAAAACAAACAACCTGCTCGTAATTGCTGTAGACAACTCACCAAACGAAACAGTTTATCCTCAGACTGCTGACTTCACATTCTACGGCGGTCTTTACAGAGATGTGAACATCATCTGTGTGAGCGAATCTCACTTTGACCTTGAATACTATGGTGGACCGGGTATCGCTGTCACTCCTGAAGTTATCGGTAATGATGCTAAAGTTAAAATCCAGACATATCTCACCAACGGAAAATTTGGCCAATCAATCAACTACACCATCAAAGATGCTGACGATAACATCATCGCTACAGCACTTTCTGCTGATACAGATGTAGAGCTCACCATCAAAGACGTTCACCTGTGGCACGGAAGAAAAGACCCTTATCTTTATACTGCTACTGCACAACTCGTTGATGATGAAAACGTTATCGACAACGTATCCACACGTTTTGGATGCCGTACTTTTAAAATTGATCCTGAAAACGGTTTCATCTTAAACGGCGAAGAATATCCACTCAGAGGTGTCTCACGTCATCAGGACAGATGGGGACTTGGCAACGCTCTACTCCCTGAGCATCACAAAGAAGATATGGACTTCATCTATGAGGTTGGTGCTACCACCATCCGTCTTGCTCACTATCAGCACGATCAGTATTTCTATGATCTCTGCGACGAATATGGTATGGTTGTCTGGGCTGAGATCCCATATATTTCAAAGCATATGCCTAACGGCAGAGAAAACACCGTTTCTCAGATGAAAGAGCTCATCACTCAGAACTACAACCACCCATCTATCGTAGTATGGGGTCTATCCAACGAAATCACTATGGGTGGCGAAGAAGATCCAGATCTTCTCGAAAACCATCACATTCTCAACGACCTGTGCCATGACATGGATCGCACCCGGCTGACCACCATGGCAGTGGTCTCCCCCTGCGGCATAGATGAGGAATACGTTCACATTCCCGACACCGTTTCCTATAATCACTATTTCGGCTGGTACGGTGGCGACACCTCTATGAACGGCCCCTGGTTTGATAAATTCCACAAGAAATATCCGGATAAGCCCATCGGCTGCTCCGAGTACGGCTGCGAGGCGCTGGACTGG
>JAZQFT010000024.1:0-115247 GCA_045539655.1 Ruminococcus sp.
CCGACGCCGATGTCGAATTTTACGCCGTAAGAATAGAACAGTCTGTCAAGCTCGCTGTCTTTGTCGCTGTCATAAATATCGGACACATATACAGCCATACTTTTTCCGTCCTTGCGGAAGCACCAACCCTGCAAAAAGCCACTCAATGCTTTTTCTAAAGTTGTTTCATCCGAAGGATTTTCGCCCTCGCCGACAAATTCGTGACCGATGATGTTGTATCCATCGTCAGAAGCGGCAGCGGTAACCTTGAATACTTGCTCGTAGTATTCTTTAATCTGCTCGTCAGTCAGCTCTGAAGAATCGGATGTTTTGAATATAACAACCGCATGACCGCTTCCGCTTGCGGGATCGTCGGCATAAGCACCGTTTTCACTTATCTCGTATTCCCAATCGGGTTTCAGTTCTTCATAAGAAATGCCATACGCTTTCAGATAATGCTCTACTGCTGCTTCGCTGAATGAATCTAACTCCTCAGCCTCATCAAGCACATCTTTTGCGATATCTTCAGCATTGGTTTTTTCGCCGTCTTTATTGCTTTTTCCTCCATCTCCTTGCTCACCGCAAGCGACAAGGCTGAATATCAACATTAAAGTCAGTAATAGCACCAATATTTTTTTCATTGTAATTCCCTCCAATTCCTTATTTGAATAAATCCATAAAGCTTGTTTTCTTTTTGGGTTCGGGTTTTACATAGTTAAAACCACCTCTAGGCTCTTGGATATTAAATGCAATAGACGGGCTGTCAGGTGAAGCTTCAAAGCACATACCTGTATCTACATGATAACAAACGCCGTTTTCCATCTTATACAGATGCTCGATACACGGATATTCGCCTGCCTGTCTAAAACCGCCCTGCAAGAGAATTTGTCTGTATTCATCAACAGCTCTGCGAGCGACCAGATTATTTCCATTGAAATTTGCACTAAATTCAAAACAGCCAGTATCGTATTCTTCGATATTAAATTCCGATCCTCCGCAATTCCACTTCGGATAATTTGATAGGTACTGATCCCACTGCGCCATCACGGCGGCGTTGCGGTCTGCTTGCGCCTGTTCCTCGGCGATTGCTGCGGGGAGCTTGGCGCCGCAGTCCTGGCAGAACTTGGTGCCGATAGAGTTCTGTTTGCCACAGCTTGTGCAGACAGCCCCCTGTGCCACCGTCTGTTCGGGGAGCTGTGCTCCACATTCGGGACAGAATTTCTTGTCTGCTGTAGTCGGCTTGTTGCAACTCGGGCATACTTTCATATTCTTTGCTGCCTCAGTTGCGTAGCCTTGCACCGAGTGCTCCAGATTAGAAAATGCACCCTCTAGACCTGACGAGCGAACCACCTGCTGCTCGGTATTCTGTGTCGCCTGATCAATAGCGTTTGCCGCCTTGTTTGTCAAATCAGTCACGGTCGGCTCAATGGCTTTGCCGATAGCCTTACCCACGGCATCGCTGACACCGCGTCTGATAGCTCTTTCTAAAAAGCCCATAAAATAACCTCCTTATATGTCTTTGTATTTTATCAGCAATTGTTTTCTGCTTGATAGTTCGAGTTTTCGATAAATGTTTTTGCAATGAAAATGTACCGACGAATGTGTAATAAACAGCGTTTCAGCGATTTGTGCCTGCGTTTTGTCTGTAAGAAGCTGGGCGAAAACGTCAAGTTCACGCTTTGAAAGCTTCGTCAGTTCGGGATACTTGGAAAGCAACCGTTTATATTCAATTTCTGCTATAGCGAGATAATCAAAGTAATTTAGGTTTTGCATATTTTACCTCCTTTAGTAAATTATATCGTGACACAAAATATTTGTAACCTACCCAAAAAGGTGCAAACATCCGTTATAACTACCCATTATGGTAGTTATACTAACAACAGGTTGAAAAACAGAAAAAATAGTATATAATTTAAAGACAATAATGTGTATGTTTTTCATCTAAATTATACATTTAACCTATGGTGTTTTCATACCCCTCGTTTGGGGGGTTTTTATGGTAAAGCCCCCTTTTCGGGTAGTTTTTTGAAAAACTAAAATGTCTTTACGATTTTGCGATGCTTTTCGCAGATAAGGAAGGTGTGTTTTATGAACCACTCGATTCTCATAGAAAACCAGAAAAAGAGGAGAGATATTTCTCTGTGGATGCTCCTCTGCTTCTCCATGTTTTCCTTTTGGCAAATGGGATTTATCTTTTATTTCCTTGAGCCGTCCTCGGCGATAGATGGAAAAATCCCTCTTCCCATTAACATAGACTATGGCACTACGCTGACAGCGGTTTGTTACATACTCGGTATCCTTACGATGATTTTTTTGCCTAGGATTATCGTGTGGACACAGCGAATCGCCACGGGTGTTGCGCTCATTTCGGCAGTCGCTTTCTTTCTCCCTCTGCCAAACGATATCCTGTGCTTTAACATTTACCTGCAGATCTTTTGTTGCTGTTTAATGATAAGCTTTGAAACCTTCCTTGTGGTCAACTACTTTTCCGAAAAAAGCAGTATCAAGTATCTGACCTTTGGCTACGGCATAGCGGTATTCTTAATCGCTTTGATTCAGAACGAGGTGGTAGCTATCCCGTTCTCCACCTTCCGTTTCTTGATGGTGGGAGCTCTTGTGCTTTTATTTATCTTCTTCCTTTGTATGCCTGCGGGCAGTGAGCATCTGCCGAAGTTTGTGAAAAAGAGCGACGGTCTTATCGCGCCGAAGAAGATGATGTGGGGGGCTTATCTTATTGCATTCATTGCTGCGCTGATGGGCGTTGGTGGTCCTGCGGTCGTAGGCAAGGTCGAGCACGGAGTGTCTATTATGTATTTGGTAGTGGCTCTTACAAGCTTTACTATGTATTTTATTCATAAGAAAGCGAACATTCATCCCTTCCGCATGGCACCCCTGTTTGTCGGACTCGGTGGGTTCGGTTTTCTTGTAATGCTTGTGTCCGCATACGTTCCCGCACTTTCCTACGTAGCCTGCATACTCATTGGATTCGGTATGACGGTATGTATGCTCGCTCCGCTTTACGGTGTGCCGATTATGAAAGCCTATCCGTCAAGATACGTAGCCTCCGCAATTATCGGGCTTGCCATCACGGCGGTTCTTATCCATGCGGTTATTGCCGAGATGTTCCTCGGTGCGCCTATCGCGCTGTATATCTTTTACGCGGTGGTCATGGCGGTGCTTGTGTTCGTGTTTACGCAGGTTGAGCCGTTTTTAATGTTTGCCCTTCGTCGCCGTATTTCCGACGATACCGTTCCTGTTGCAGAAGAAGATGCAAAGAAAGCTCCTATCGTGGAAACGGAAGTAAAACCCGAGCCTGTGAGCGTTACTGCAGAAAAAGACGATTCGGATGATCCGCTTTTGAAGCTCAGCCCGAAGAAACGCGAGGTTGCACAGCTTATCTGTCTTGGCTATACTAACAAAGATATTGCAACTACCCTCTATCTCTCGGAACATACCGTTAAGGGTTACGTGAAGGATATTTATATTACGCTTGATGTTCACAGCCGTATGGAGCTTGCAGTCCTTGTGAACAACTACCGCTTATCAAACAAGAAGTGATAAACCGAATTTGCACGGCAGATCGGAGTGACACCGAGTATGTTCTTCAAAATCTCATACAAACACAAAGGCTGTACTCTTATTTAGAGTACAGCCTATTTTACTGCTTACAAATTATCCAATTCACCCCAAATAAACATCAATAAACATCAAATCGGGGATAAATAAAAAAAGACCGCTTGGCTGTCCTAAAAAAAGGGCTTAACCAAGCGGTTTTATTTGTCGCTGATAACCTCGTCGTCGCAAACGTCGCTTTTTATGTAACGATTTGTCGGCTGATGCCTTAAAACCGCTACAGTATGCGCTTTGTTGCTCCTCTTCTCCCCAGCGTCCTCATAAGTTTCGCTTATTATAAATCCTATTCGGATTCACCTATCGCTACACTACTCGTCCTTGCTCCAAAATCTGAGATTTTGGAGCCTCGTTGCAAATTTCGGGGATCCGTTTATATCGATTTCTGCCCTACAACACACGAAAAAAGAGGACTCCCAACTAATTGGAAATCCTCTTTTTCTGGAGCTGATAACCGGATTCGAACCGGTGACCTCGTCCTTACCAAGGACGTGCTCTGCCTCCTGAGCCATATCAGCAAATTGTATTGATTTTCACAGTCAGGGTTCGTCGGCACCGCTCACACATGGTGTTGCAGTACTTCAAAACTGTGTACGCTTTGCGTACCACAGTATGATACCACAAGTCTCGGAAAAATTCAATAGTTATTTTAAACTAAGGGGAACGCAAGCCAAATGTAAAAGCCCTGTAAATCAAATTACAGGGCTTAAAAAATTAAATATGAAATTATAGTTCTGAAATCAGCTGAGCAATGAACCTCTGAATCTGGGTTGCATCTAAAATAGTGATTTTTCCGTCCTTGTATGTATCCGCACAGAGAAGATGCTTTTCTGTGAGTATTTCAATCTCTGCGAGATGACGCTGAATCACTGTGGCATCAACAATGCTGACTTTACCGTTGCCATCAACATCACCTATCATAACAAGTATAGGTATAATCTCTTGCGCAACAAGCACCTTGTCGCATACAGAACAATGTAAACCGTCTGTTAGCCCCTCTTTTTCATAAGTTGCCTCATAACCTTTGTCAACAACTTCTGTATGTCCAGTAGCAGGAATAGTTTCAGTGTAAGTATCTCCACAGATTGAACAAGTATATGTTTTTATTCCGTCTGCTGTACAAGTTGCTGACTCGATAACTTTTGAAGTGTAATTGTGTACTCCAATTTCATCCCTTTCTATTTTTTCTATACTAAACTTTTGAGCCAGCCATCCTTCACCTGCATCCCATACTTCAAGATTGTAAGTCGTTTGGCTCATATCTAATACCATATCTGAACACTGCGGTTTAATATAAAACGCGTCATACATATCATAAATAAAAAACAGCTGTGCGGTAGTATCCCAATCAACATTTATCTGTATATTTGTTCCTGAACCTGTAACAGCATAGTCTTGTACGTCCATCGCTCCAGAATCAAAACAACTAATAATCTTATAACTATTATTAGGTTGTCTTATGAAATTCCATATTTGTTGTTTATCGCAGTTTTTATCCAATCCTTCAACATTATTACCCACAACTGATAAAACTTTATGCGTAGCTATATTTTCAATTCTAGCGTAAAAATTGTCACCAAGAGTAATCGGAAGATTTTTTAAAACATCTATTTTAATGATATTAAACTCTTGCGGTGCCCAGTCACTACCATATACCCATATTTCTAGGTTATTGTTTACTGTTGACATATCGAGCATTTTAGAATCAGTAAATGCTGGTCTTATGTAGTGTGCATCGTACATATCATAAATATAAAACTGTTGATTTGTCGCTCCTGTATACTCACTCCACGTATAAACATTTGTATCATTTTCATCAAAGGAACCATAAACATCTAGATAATAACCATTAGATACACTTTGTATTGAGTAGGATCCATTTGCTTGTCTAACGAATTTCCAAATTTGATTCTGGTTTCCTGTAGGAGACTCTCCTGCTACATTAGTATTTTGATTAGTTAAATATAAACCCGTATTTTGATGTTCTATATACGAATAGAACTCAGTTCCCATATCAATAGGTAAATTACCATTCACATCAATCTTGACAATATTAAACTCCTGTGGTGCCCAATCTTCTCCTGCACCCCAAATTGATAAATTGTGATCCTCAGTTGATGACATATCCAATCTACGTGTAGAACTGTGTGCTGGTCTAAAATAATAAGCACCATACTCATAATATACGTAAAACTGTTGATTACTCGTATTAAGATATTCGCTCCAAGTATATACATTTGCATTATCTTCATCTAATGCATATACATCCATATAATAACCATTTAAATTACTCTGCAAAGCATACGCTCCATTTGGCTGTCTTATAAATTTCCATATTTGATTAGATTTGCCTGTAGGGGTTTCTCCTGCAACATTGGTATTTTGATTTGTCAAAAACAATCTAGTATTTTGATGCTCAATATACGCATAAAAATCCGTACCTAAATCGACATAATTATCTTCAGGTTCTTGGGATTCATATCTTAAAACTCCATCCCATCCAGATGAGTACCAATAATATGAAGTTACACGTATTTCTTGACCGTCTTGATCGCCTGGTATAGTGCTCGCCTGATATACTGGTCTGCTATCATATGCTTTATCAGCTGCACTTCTTGCATGTGCTTCAACAATTTGATTATTACCAAGGTAGAATCCAACATGATATTTTTCATTCAGTAAAATATCACCTCTTTGAAGATTCGCAGAACTACCAATAGAACTCCACGGTATCCAAGTAAATCCATTTGCTACAAATTGTGATCTCATATTACCTGTATATGTTGCACTCCCTGTTGAAATTCCAGAATTTTTTATTGCAGTTATTACCAGGGAGGAACAATCATAGTCAGGACCATATCTACTCGTCTGACTATAACCATGGCTCTTATCACAACAAGTGTCATTTGCAATTGCAACTGCCCATTGCAAAGCACTCTCTATTCTACTATCAAGGGCACTCACACCTGTCATAGTCAAACAGCTGAGACAACTAAAAACCATTACAATACTCAGCAACAAACTTACAAACTTTTTCACAGCAAGTCCCCCTAATAAAAAAATGCGTAGCCGAAGCTACGCAGAAAAACACATAGCTCCTTTGTCGCGAAACAAAATCAATTAACCTCAAAAGTTGTATTGAAAACAGAGCATGTATTTTTACAATAGTAAAATACACACTGACATGGCAAATTATTCGAATTGTTTGGCACTTTCATCATAGCACAAGAGAATTGCAAAATCAATTGTTTTATAATAAAAAAGAGGGGTTCGCAAACCCTCACAAGTTCCCTCATTAAGAGTTCCATTCTTGTATGATGGATAGTGTCTTAAAAGCTCTGCTCAGTGCCATCTGCTGCTATATAATTGTAAATAGTTGGTAAGTGATTTGTTAATTTTTGATGACTTATGGTATAATTATTGAAATTGCAATAATTATGGTGTATGCTTACGGCAGATAAAAAACTGACTATTTTATATAGGAGATGATAATATGAAACTGTTTTTCAAAAGCACTATATCTATAGCACTTGTGCTGGCTGTCATGACTTCTATGCTGGCTGTATCGTTTTCTGCTAATGCAGTGGAAGTTGGCGATATGCCGATAATAAGTGCCGGCGAAGGTGACTTTGAAACTACCAGCTTTCTTTCAAAAGCTGATTATCTCAAGCTCGGCATGAATCTCGGGTCCGCACAAAGTATGGATCTGAAGCCCGACTACAACCCGCTTCTGGGCAGCAGTAACTATATAGAAAACGGTTCTGACGGGATTTATTACACTAAAGAAGTCACATATGGTTGGTCCAACCCACAGCTTGTGTCTGTGCTGATGTCAGCACCATACTGGAACGAGCTTTACTACGGACCAAATATGGAGGCTGCAGGACAGATTTCGTTCAGCCTTTCGACAAGCTACGGCACTTCATCAGAAACAACAACCACCACCTCTTTTGGTATCACCTTTGCGGGTGAGGGCGAAGTTTCCGCAGCAGGCAACGGTGTTGTTTTCGGCGGTAGCATTGAAATCTCTAACGACACTATCTCGGGAACAGTAGAAGAAAAATCACGCACTATTGGTATGACTCTCAGTTGCGGTGCAGATAAAGACAACGCCGTTGTGTGCGTTGTTCCGCTTGCTATATACAAATACAAGCTGGTAGATAATAACAAAACCAGTTATTTTTATGTTCAGGCTCCTGTGGGAACGGTATATTCAGTCACTTCGCTTGCCAACTACAACAGCGTTGCTCGAAGCGTCAACGACCGCATGAAGAGCGAACAGATGCTCGAAATATACACAAGCGAGCTGTATCCTGAATACACCACCGGTGACCCCGTTTCTTATTTTAGCAACGCATCTGACATGCCTACATCTTTCACTGTGATGGACGGTCGTCTTGTTCCTACTAACAGCAATGCTGAAATAAAAGGCGAAATATACAGCACGACAAACTACATCAACATTGGCACAGGCCAAGGCAACGCTGGAGGCACGCTGAAATACTCAGGCGAAAAATCAAGCGGTAACATAAACGGAAGCGGCAGCACCCTCAGTATAGGTGCTTACGGCGGAATCACATGGGGCTTTGATATGTTCGGCATCAAAACCACCGGTACAGCAAAAGTCGGTTTTGAGGGAGAATCCTCTACGATGACATGTACTACTGAAATGAACACCAATGGTATTGAATCGTCGGTCACATACATAAACCTTCCTGAAAACACTCCTGCAGATTACAGCTATTCGGCATCACAGCTAGTATGGTATCCTACAAGTGTGAATGATGGTGTAAATGGCTGTCCAGCGTGTATCATAACATCTTCTGTAATTTCAGGCACTCAACCGCCATATCTTCCGGACGACCTTCACGTAAGCTCTGTCACAAAAGACTCTGTGACACTTTCGTGGACCAACCCGAAGCCTTCTTCAAGTGCATATAACAGAAGACCTGACAGCTACAATATTGTGAAAGTTATTACTTCGGGTAACGTAACTACACACACTACAATAAAAACAGTTGATGCAGAAAACGAAAGCACAACCATCTATGGTCTTAGCGAAAACACAAGCTACAGCTTTGCTCTGCAGGCAGTATCCTCAACCAAAAAGAGCGTTGTAGGACCTTGTGTTGATATCACAACAAGCTTTGACTCAATGCCTGTCATCACAAAACAGCCGAAAGATGCGTTTTTATATCTTGGCGAAACAGTCGTGCTTTCAGTGAAAGCCACCCCGTCAGATAAGGACCCGGACACAACGCTTCGTTACCAGTGGCAAAAGCTGACTAATGACAAATACGGCGCCAGCTTCAAGGATATTCTCGATGCTACAAACGACACCATTGAGCTGAGCTCATATGATATGGACAGCACGGTGTATCGATGTGTCGTCACTCAAATCAACGGCGTAAATGAAGTGAACACTGTATCCGACTGTGCAAAAATAACATACGGGTACAAAATCTCCAACTATGAAGATCTGTGCTTTATGGCTTCAAAAATCAACGCAGGTCACACTGACTATGTTTATGGTAACTTCATCGTTGCAGACGACTTTTCATTCCCACAAGGTGCACAGTGGACAACACCTATCGGAACGGGCAACCGTTTCAAGGGTACTTTCGACGGTCAGGGACACACTATATCCGGTCTGAACTCTTCCGTCGGCGGACTTTTCAACATAATTGACGCAGCTACTGTGAAGAACTTAAACCTCAAAGACATAAACATCACTGTTCATGAGAACGATGTCGGTGGTATCTGTAGAAGTGTTTACAACGCATCTGTCATATCAAACTGTACTGTAGCCGGCAACATCAATGTTACTGCTAATGTATCAAACGAGCCATGGGCAGTTGCAGGTATCTGTGCGAATCTCTATTCCGACTCTACAATAGAAGAATGTATCAACTACAGTAACGTCACTGCTGACGCACATAATATCGCAGGTGTTTGTGCAAGTAGTACTTTCAGCACCGTAAAAAACTGTGCTAATATGGGCAACATAAAAGGCTACGATGTCAACTTTGACTATATGAATAAATCACCTGCATCTAGTGCAGGCATCGTTTCTGACAACGATGGTAACGTTGAAAACTGCTATAATGTCGGCACATTTTCCGGAAGCTCAACGAGCCACAGCATCGTAAGCTCAGGCAACGCTGTGAACTGCTACTACCTCGATACTGTCGCAGACGACTCAAGAGCTACCTCAAAAACCGCCGAGCAATTTTCTAGCGGAGAAGTCACTTGCCTTCTCAACAAAGATCTGTCACCTCTGAGCTATTCCTGGTTCCAAAATCTTGACAACGGAGAAACTGCAGACGAATATCCAACCCTGAAATTCAACGGCAAAAACGTAGTGTTCAAGGTGGATAAAGCTGACAAGGCTTACTCCAACACTCCTGACGGATATCTTTTGGGCGACACTGACCTTGACGGTATTATCAGCATCACTGACGCAACAGCTATCCAGCGACACTGTGCTGAGATAGAACAGCTCAAAGAGGCTGCACTTGTGAACGCTGACGTAGATGAAAACTACATCATCAGTATCACTGATGCAACACGAATCCAATTACACATTGCACAGCTGATGCCTATTAAATAAAAACTAAATACAAAACGTAAAAAACCGTGCTTCAACTGAAGCACGGTTTTGTTGTATTACCACATATTATTTAAATATAAAGCTCACATACGTTACAGCTTTATCAGATATCCTCGTATGTCATAACTTCTTCTGCTACTTCAGGATACGCTGAAAGCATCGGTCTTACGTCTTTGCCCTTGAGCTTTCTGTCGACATAGTTCTTTGTAATCTTAACTACTAAACCTGACAGCGAAATTACACCGATAAGGTTAGGGATCATCATCAGACCGTTGAATGTATCGGAAATATCCCAAGCGATAGATGATGTCATCATTGCACCAGACATAATCATAAGCACGAAGATGATCTTGTACACAACAGTAGCCTTTGTGCCAAAGAGGAACTCAAAAGCTTTTGTACCGTAGTGGCTCCAACCAAGCACAGTTGTGAACGCAAACAGGAAGATAGCAATAGCGATGAACATTGAACCAATATTCACACCGCCGAAAGTGAATACTGTGTCAAAAGCAGAGGCAACGAGTGTAGCCTCCTGACCTGCCCCTTCAGCTATAGTTCCGCTTGCAAGGTCATATACACCTGAAGTAAGAATAACGAGTGCTGTCATCGTACAAACAACGATAGTGTCAACGAACACCTCAAAGATACCCCACATGCCCTGCTGAACAGGCTCCTTAACCTTAGAGTTAGAGTGAACCATGACAGATGAACCAAGACCAGCCTCATTAGAGAACACACCACGTTTGAAGCCCTGTGTGATAACAACGCTGACAAGATAACCGAAGGTACCACCTGCTGCTGCAACAGGCTTGAACGCTGTCTTGAAGATAGAAGCAAAAGCAGCTCCAACAGCATCGTAGTTCACACCGATGATAACAAGCGAGCCAAGCACGAATAAAACGACCATAAACGGAACGATTTTTTCAGCAACTGCACCGATACGCTTTACGCCACCCAAAACGATGAGTGCCACAAGCACAAGGATAACTGCACCGATGATAACTGAGTATAACGATACTACAGCGTCGCCCTCCCCATAGAGCACGATGTTCGAGAGAGCGTCAATCTTGAACGCTGACTGGAAGTTAGCAACAATCTTGTTGACCTGACCCATATTACCGATACCAAAAGACGCAAGCAAAGCGAATATTGCAAAAAGCACAGCGAGCACCTTGCCGATGGTTTTGCAACCTTTTTTCTTGCCAAGACCATCTCTGAGATAGTACATAGCACCGCCACTCCATTCGCCCTGTGGGTTCTTACGTCTGTAGAAGATACCAAGAACGTTTTCTGAGAAGTTAGTCATCATACCAAAGAACGCAGCAACCCACATCCAGAATACCGCACCTGCACCACCTGTTGCGATAGCAGATGCAACACCTGCGATATTACCAACACCGACAGTAGCTGCAAGCGCAGTACACATCGACTGGAACTGAGAGATGGACTTGTCTTTTTTACCTGTGTGACCGGAAACGCTCTTTTTGAACACGCTGCCGATAGTTTGCTTGAACCAGTGACCAATGTGTGTTACCTGAAAGAACTTTGTCAGCACTGTCATCAGTATGCCTGTGCCAACAAGAAGCACCAAACCGAACGTACCCCATACAAACGAGTTGACCACACCATTCACTTTGGTGAGATTTGCGAAAAATTTCTCCATATTTTTACCCCTTTCAATACTAAAACCCGACAACTTTACAACAAAAAAGAGTATTGCTCACGCAATACTCCCACAAAGTCAAACACTACTCCTGTTAAGAAAAGTAGAAATCCGTCCTTTTGCCTGAGAGATTAAGCCAGAGCCTTTGCACCTTCGGCATTCTGATAATCAGAACTTCTCCGGAAATTCCGTCCACCAACAGTCCTCGATCACCTGATCACCTGAGAGTATTACTCCTTCGGAAAGAACTTTCGCCCTAATTTCCTGTCGGCTTCATTCGGAAATATAAAATTGTCAAATTTTCTGTGTCCTATCATATAATGAAACTCTATAAAAATCAAGACAAATTCAGCATAATAGGCTATTTGACTAAAAGAGTGTTGTGCTACCCTAATATGTATGTACTATTTTATGACTTTAGCACACAAAAGCGGTCCTCTCTCAAAAATCTCTCCGATTTGAAAAAAATTCCATTATATGGTATAATTGTCCTCAACAGAGGGGATGGTGCTGTGTATGAGCTTTAACAATCTGTTCGAAATGTTCAAAAACAGATGCGTTACTGTAAAAGGTTTTATACGTACAAAAACGGGCAAAAAACTATTTCTTACAGCGTGTGCTGTATTTGTGCTGTTGTTTTTAGCTCCGCTGTTTCAGGGTTCGGTGGGTGCTGCACTGATTTCGTGTGTTGCAGCTCCGATGACGGTCATGATATGGCGTAGATATGACAGAAATCACGCAATAGTTCCTGCGGTATTTTTCTGCATACCTATGATACTGGATATGCTTATTTATCACACACTCAGCACTGCTGCGTGTCTTCTCATAGCGATAGTGTGCACACTTGCGGTTGCTATCCACCCTGTATTCGACTTTGTTTTCAGTATTCAGGATAATATGTTCGCATATTTAGCAGCAGGTGGCATATGTGCGTGCATCGTGGTACTCGCTTCCCTTTTGATACTTTTGGTATCTATAGCGTGGTGGATATTCTGTCTGTTGCTATTCTTAGCGGTTGTTGCGATTTTCTTCACTGTAGTGCTTTCTACTGCAGCATACACAGCAACAGACGCTAAACGTCAGGCCAGAAAAAAGCAAAGAAGAGAAGAAAACCTGGACGATGACAGCTATGACTTCGACACTTTTGCTCAGGACATCGGGCTCAAAAACGAGACCGACCCGTATGCTCAACAGCGTACCGGATATTCACAAAACAGACGAAAAAGGGAAAAAGACGAGCCTCTGTTTTATGATGTAGACTAAAAAAGAGATAATAAAAGGGCGGTTTTTGCACCGCCCTTTTTGTGTGTCAATCAATTTCATATCATCCCAGAAGCTTTTTGCACATATCAAGATACTTTTGCACCTGATCCTTGTTCAGATAGTAGTATCGTCTGCCACCTGTGTACTCATAGTCAACGAGATCGGCGTCTTGAAAACGCTTGTTGAATATCCTCAGCTTCGCCGGAGCAACACCTAGCTCACGGGATAACTCCTGCAGATAATATGGACGTTTTGCGTAGCTCATAAGTATCTGCATGCACTCCTTGTCGCCAATGATGGACAAGAAATTTTCGACAGAATGCTGTTCGATTTTCATAGCGAGATACTCATCGCACAAAAACCCGTTCAAAAGGAAAACTCCGCCCTCATCGTATTCTTTGCAGAAATAGCTGACAGGGAACATATAGCTGATGTACAGCTCGACCTTTTCGTTCCTGTTGATAGCATCAGTGATCTCATCTATTTTCAGTATCTGACAAAAATAATCGTAGTCAATTTCTATAAGGTTTGCATAGCGCTTTTGTTGTCTTTTTGACTGTTCTACAGTAGCACTCTCAAATCTCTTGAAGACATCATACATACTGCAGATGATGTGTCTGATACGCATCTTTGTTTCACTTGGATAAGCGTAGAGGTTGAGCACCTGAGTTTTGACATTTTCGTCCACTTCAGACAGCTCAGTGATGTACTTTTTCATGCCGTTCATATCGCTTTTTGGCCAGTCCTCGCAGTTGGACTGTGAGTGCTCGTTGATAAAACAACCGCCGATAAAGTTGAACAAGCCCTCCAGCTCATAGTTATCGTACTTTTTAAGCAGTGCATCAAAGTTGTTGATGTTCTGGAAATCAAACAAAAACGCCTTTAATACACCCTGCAGAATATTAGAAAACGAAAATGCTTTTATCTCCTCTTTTACAAAAGGGCTGAGCTCTAAATCAAACGCTGCCATGACCTCGCTGTATAGTAGCTGTTTTGATGCGAGGGCGTTGATTTTCGGATCGTTTTTGTTGAGTCCGTAGCAACCGTCCAAAAAGTTGACATACGCTCCACAGAACTCAAACATCGGTTTATTCACAAACTTTAGTTTCTTTTTCAGTTTGATATAGTCCACTCTGTTTTTTGTATTAGGCATAGTATTCACTCCATTATCTAAGTGAATAATAACAATAGCACAAGTTGTTGTCAAATATCGCCCTCATAAACACAAGTAATCTACATCGATTAGACTTTTTTTGTTTTATATGCTATAATTCACTTGTTGGTACTATAATAGCTTTTGGAGGTGTATTATGTCCGATAATAACTACAAAGATTATGACCTTGATAATTTTTCAGAGAATAAAGTACAAGGCAAGCATTTCAAAGAAGATCCCTCTTACTTTGACTCATATGATGACAACTTTGACGACCCTGTATATAGCTCACGTTCATCACAAAAGCCATCACAAGACTCCGGCGACACTGATGACTACGGCGATGACTTTTATACAGACGGCTCGAGCTTTGAAGCAGAAGAAGAAACCAAAGTTTTCGATCCACTGGAAGATGACGCTGTCTACTCGTACAGCTCAAGAACCTCTGCGCCACAAAATGAGATGAAAAAGAAAAACATCGCCATCATTGTGTTGTCTGTAACGCTTGCGGTTGTTGTTTTTGTATTCTCGCTGATTTTCTTTTTGAGTTCTGATAAAAAAGATAAGACAAAGGAGACTACTGCTCCAAGCACATCTCAGACAGAAGAAGTAACCATAGCCACAGACGCACCTACACAAGCCCCTCTCGATGTTCCGGCTCAAGTCCCTGATGAAGAAATCTACGAAGAGCCTGATGACGTTCCTGATGAACCAATCGAAATCGAAACACAGGCTCCTATTGTGGAACCTACTGATGCTCCTACAGAGCCTTTGGTTGAAGAACCGACTATCACCACAGAAGAAACTACAAACTTCGTTATAGAATAAGCAAAAGTCCGCTGTATTATGCAGTGGACTTTTTTCTGTGATAATTTCTTTTTTGTGTAGAAAAATTCATAGATATATAATATAATTATAAATATATTGAATTTTGCAGGTATAATACATGAAAAACGAAAAGCCTAAAAAAGCTATAAAACTGATTTTCACAGTCTTTATTGTACTGTTTATTATAGGTATGACTTTCATCGGTATGTACGCATACTCGCTTTTGAACAACCCTGATATCATTACTATCGGGCTCAACGAAAACTACACGCTGTCCCCACGGGAAAATGACTTTATGGTGCGTTCATATCACGCTGATGTTGTCTCCCCCGTGTCAGGCTCAACTGTGAATGGCAACGCTATCGGCGAAGCTGTCGTATGCATCAAATACACTTATTTTGACCGTGATTTTTATCGTTTCAGAGTCATTGATGCTCCAAAAAGCGTTGTGCTCAACAAGGAAGAGCTGATTCTCTCAGAAGGTGAAAAAACGTCACTCAAAGCTACGTGCTCAGTAAATAAGCATAATTTTCCTGTAAGCTTTGTCAGCGACAACGAAAAAATAGCCACCATCAACGAAAAGGGCGAAATCAGCGCAAAAAGCGAGGGCGAGTGTAACATCACAGCATCGTGCTATAACGGGGCAACAGATACGTGCAAGGTAACGGTGAAAAAAGCTGTGAGCGAGCTTGTTTTGAGTGACAGCTCTGTAACTTTGGGAGAAACAGAAGAACTCACCCTCACACCACAGTTCAAAGAAAAAGAGCATTGCAGTGCTGTCGAATATATCTCAAGCGATGAAAATATCGCACAAGTGAGCGACGGAGTCATCACAGCAAAAAGCGCTGGTGAATGCACCGTCACAGCCACCACCTGCAACGGTGTAAAAGCTTCGTGCAAAGTCAGCGTCAAAAAGCTCCCTGACAAAATCAACCTGATTGTACTTAATAAGTATGACATCGACACGGATATAAACGTCATCATCAATATGAAAAAAGACTGCTATGCAAAGGATATAAAAATCAGCGTGTCCGACGAAAGTGTTTTGAAAATTGACGAAAAAGATCCGACACTTATTCACCCTTTGAAAAAAGGAAAAGCTACTATCACTGCAACGCTGAAAAACGGTGTCAAAGCTGAAAAACAAGTCACTATCGGCGACTATAATAATAACACATTCAGCTTCAAAATACTCAACCAGTTTCCGAGCCTTCCCACAGGGTGCGAGGTTGTATCTCTCACAAGTGTTTTGAATCACTACGGCATGGACGTTTCGATGACCACTATGGCTGAAAAATATATGCCAAAAAAAGAATATGACTACTACTCTGTCAGCCCTCACGACTACTTCCTGGGCACTCCGTATTCTTTCAAAACCGGTATGGGATGTTTTTCCGGCTGTATAGTCAAAACAGCAGAAAACTATTTCAAGGACAAAAAAATTGACGACTATGTCGCTATTGATATCACAGGATGCTCTGTCGATGAGCTGTACAACTATCTTCAAAACGATGTTCCCGTCATCACCTGGGTCACATCGAGTTTCATCACTCCTACTGTTGATGGAAGCTGGGTGGTCGACGGTGAAACGATAACGTGGTGTAACCACGAACACTGTCTTGTCACAACAGGCTATGATAAATCGGCACAGACTGTCACCGTCGCTGATGATAGCGGTGGCTACAGCTACACAGTATCTATGTCACAATATGAAAAAGTATTCAAAGGCATGGGCAGTATGGCTGTCGTAGTGCTGAAAAAATAAGGAGGACCATTATGAAAAAACTACTCGCTTTACTTTTAACTGCATTTATGTGTATGACGTTGCTTTCTGCTTGCAAAGATGACTCACGCACACTCAATATTGACGATCTTTCAAACATCACTCCTGCTAACAGCGAGTGCTCAGAGCTCGAAATCAGACAGCTCATAGAAAAAAACCTCGACTGCTACTATATGTTTTATGTAACTCCTATCTCTGCGACAGACGAAGAAGTAGAA
Source organism: Ruminococcus sp. (assembly GCA_045539655.1). Classification (GTDB taxonomy): domain Bacteria; phylum Bacillota; class Clostridia; order Oscillospirales; family Acutalibacteraceae; genus Ruminococcoides. The sequence continues at coordinate 17,129 of JAZQFT010000024.1, forward strand.
AAAGGCTACTACAAAGCGCAGGACAGCTTCTTTGCAGATTACGAAGAATTCTATGATTTTGTCACCGATACATATATCATAGAAAAAGCACGTGAGCTGCTCACTTATCCTGACGAAAACAAGCCTTTGTACAAAGATATTGACGGAGTACTATGCGTCAACGAAAAAGCCGCAAATCCTACAGAATACGAAGTTATGTGGGACGACAGCTATACCGTTGAATTCACCAGCAACTCCACAACACAGTGCAGCTTCATACTCACCACCACAGACTTTGACTCCAACGAATATGTAGCACGAGGGGAAGCTGTGTGTCAGGACGACGAATGGTTGCTTGTTGACATCGTATTTTAGTTTGTGAGGAGATAAATATATGGAAAGCAAGCTCAAAGCACATATCAAACAAAAAAGCATTGTAAATCTTATTTTGAGTATCATAGTAGCGCTTGTTCTGGTAGCACGGTTTTTACGTGGCGATTACTACTCTGTATTCTTGTGCCTGTTGACGTTACTGCTTTTTAACATTCCGCTTTTTGTTGACAAAAAACTTCACGTCACCTTGCCTAAAGAGCTCGAAGCCGTAATTCTTCTGTTCATATTCTCGGCAGAAATCTTAGGAGAAATCGGCTCGTTCTACACTCACATTCCGTGGTGGGATACTATGCTTCATACCATCAACGGTTTTCTGATGGCGGCTATCGGTTTTGCGCTGATTGACATACTCAACAACTCACCGAATTTCCACTTCAATATGTCGCCTATTTTCGTCGCATTCGTTGCGTTTTGTTTTTCAATGACAGTGGGTGTTGTGTGGGAGTTCTTTGAATTCTCCATGGATATTTTCACTCTCACCGATATGCAAAAAGATAGAATGGTCGTGGATATATCCTCAGTGCTTTTGAACCCTACAGGTCTAAACGACGAGATAGTCATAAAGGGAATTGAAAGCACCACGCTGAACCTCAGCGACGGCTCGACCTATCTTATCGAAGGCGGGTACCTCGACATCGGCATCATAGACACAATGAAAGATTTGCTCGTGAATTTGATCGGTGCAGTCGTCTTCTCCATCATCGGCTACTTCTACATCATCGGCAGAAACAATGGCGTTTTTGCTAAAAAATTTATACCTCAGCTCAAAGAAAAAGAAGCAGAAAAAGCCGAAGAAGCAAAAGACAAAGCTACATAAAAAGGCAGTCCAAAACGGACTGCCTTTTTTCTATTCAACTGTCGCTTTAGATATCGTGAATTGACGTCTGGCTAAGATCGTTATCTTCACACAATAAAAAGGGGGTGCAATCTCTTATTCCTGCGTGTTGACTGTGAGCACATAGAACTCATAAGGATTGTATGTCTTGTTCTTGAATTCTGAGCTTTTTACTTCGTAGTCCTCAGTGTTAAGTGTTGTACCATCATAGTGCATAACGCAGGTTGCGTTTTCAAAGCTGAGCTCCACACTTGCATCTTTTATCTCTTCGAAATAGAGGTTTGAAACATAAACAACAGTATCTTCACCACTTGTTCTTGAGAAAGCAAAGATATGTGAGTTGCTCACCTCAAGAAATTCAACCTGCGTGTTTGAAGAAGCGAGTGCTTCATGCTCATTTTTCAAAGCTGACAGCTCGGCGATAAATGGTTCGTACTTTTTGTTTTCTTCCCATACGACAGCGTCTTTTTCAAAAAATTCGATTTCGTGGTCGTAACCCTGCTCATTAGAAGTATAAACAAGCGGAAATCCCGGTGACAAAAATGTCAGTGCAAGCAGTGGTTCGTATGCTGTATCAAACAAGGTCACAATGCTTCCGTCATAGGAATTCTTGTCGTGATTGTCGAGGTAGTTCATCGGAAAACTTCCCTCTACATAATTGGAGCTGAGCTCCATACCCTGCTGAATAGTCGAAGTTGCAACGCCACCCTTTATCATGCGTGCCTGTCCGTACAAAGCGTCGTTGTAACAGGTATCAAAAGCATACTTTGTCAGGCTTTCTGTTGCTGACACCTCTGCGAGCATCATAATCTCGCTGTTTATGGACTTGAGCTTATACACAGCAGCGTTCCAGAATGACGCAGGAACACCAATAGCGTGGTCACATCGAAAACCATCGATGCCGACTTCTTCAACCCAGAACTGCATAGCTTTTATCATCTGCGCACGCATCTCAAAGCTGTCGTAATTGAGCTCAGCGATATCGCTCCAATCGTATGAATATGTGATTTCTCCATTTTCGTCACGGTCATACCACTCAGGGTGTTCAGTGATCCAGTCGTGGTCCCAACCTGTGTGGTTAGCAACCCAGTCAAGAATAACCTTGAAGCCCATTTTGTGAGCCTTATCAACAAGGTGTTGGAAGTCTTCCATAGTGCCAAATTCAGGGTTGACTGCCATATAGTCATCGACCGCATAATACGAGCCCAGCGTTCCTTTGCGTTCAGTCTCGCTGATTGGATGAATCGGCATAAACCAAAGTGTGTTGATGCCCATGTCTTTCAGTCGCTCAAGATGCTCTTCAAATGCTTTGAACGTACCTTCTTGTGTATATTGTCTGACGTTTACTTCGTAGAGCACACAAGTGTCAAGCCATGCGGCGGTAGTCTTTTCAAGAACAGGATCATCGCCCGATATGTCAGTCATAACACCGTCGATAACGCTGTCTTTGTCAACCTGAGATGACATAGTGTAGTCATTCTTTTGTGTCTGTTCAACGCTCACAAAAGCACACGCTGTGAGCGAAAAAATCATTGTGATCAAAAGAAAACAAGCAAGTATTTTTTTCATATCATTACTCCTCAAAGTTAAAATATTAAATGTATATAACGGGCTTTTATCCGAGATTTATCCAGCCCACTCCTGGCTTGTTGCTATCCTTATCCATTCTACCCCCTCCTTGCAAAAACACTCAAAAAGGTCTACAGATTGATTATAGCATATAATTGGCAAACTTCAATAAATGTGAGTGTCTTTTTGCGAAAAAATCACAGGTCAACACTTTCCACAAAAACATCATTGGTATTATGTGGTTTTTGCGAATAGCGAAAGATTTTTTAAAGTGATATAATAAAAAAGTAAACTCATTTATGGAGGTAGAATTTATGAAAAGAACTATCAGTTTACTTTTGAGCTTTGTTATGATTATCACGATGACAACAGGCGCTTCTCTGACTGCTTTTGCAGAAGCTGTAGGTGACAAGCTAACACAAATCAGCACTGTAGGTGTCAAAAGTTTAGAGATAAACCCGATGTCCATCATCGAAGGTACTAACGGATATTCAGTTTACAAACATAATGAAATAACAGATGAATATGATTTTTATTATTTTGACTATACACCTGAAGAAACAATGGAATACACCGTCACCTGGAATGACGGCACTGTGACTTCAGGCAGCGGCTATTATTTAGCATACAAGGACGATATTTATTGGTTTGATATAGAATATAATCAGTCCTATGAAAACCAGTGGACTCAAGGCAACACCTACACGATGACTGTATCTTTGATGGGTGTCAGCGTCGATGTTCCTGTAACAATTACAAAGACCCCGGTTAAAAATATAGAAATCGAACCGATTTCCATCATTGAAGGTACCGCGGGAGGTTACGATACTGATTACAACGAAGAAACAGGCGAGTATGATTTGACTTATTATAGATATGAGCCTGAAGATATTATGGAATACACCATCACCTGGGATGACGGCACTGTGACTAAAGACAGTAATTATTATGTAGAATATCAAGGCGAAGAATATTGGTTTGACACAAGAACAAATCAGTCATATGAAAACCAGTGGACAGCGGGCAATACCTATAATATGACAGTTTATTTGTTAGGTGTCAGCGTCGATGTTCCTGTAACAATCAGAAAATCTCCGATTAAAAGTATAGAAATTGAACCTATTTCCGTTATCGAAGGTACGCAAGGATATATAGGTTACGGCTATAACGAAGAAACAGACGAATATGATTTGCCTTATTACTATTACAGCCCTAATTTTGAATGCATCGTCACTTGGGACGACGGCTCTGTTACCAAAGGGAACAGTTATTATGTAGAATATGAAGGAAAACATTATTGGTATGATGACGAAACAGACCAGTCATATGAAAACCAGTGGACAGTAGGAAACACCTACACTATAACTGTATCTTTGATGGGTATAAGCGTTGATGTTCCTGTTACTATCACAAAATCTCCGATTAAAAGTATAGAAATCGAACCTATTACCATCATCAAAGGTACACAAGGAAAGATAGATTACGGTTATAACGAAGAAACAGACGAATATGATTTGCCTTATTATGAATATGAGCCTGAATATATAATGGAATACACCATCACCTGGGATGACGGCACTGTGACTAAAGATAGTTATTATTATGTAGAATATAAAGACAAAGAATATAGCTTTATTATAGAAACAGATCAGTCATATGAAAACCAGTGGACAGTAGGCAACACCTACACTATGACGGCTTCCTTGATGGGTGTGAGCGTCGATGTTCCTGTTACTATCACAAAATCTCCGGTTAAAAGTATAACTATCGAACCTATTTCCATCATCGAAAGCACTGAGGGATATATTGAAACCGATTATAACTTAGAAACAGGCGATTATGATTTATTTTATTTCTACTATCAACCTGAAAACGTGATGGAATACACCATCACCTGGAACGACGGCTCTGTTACCAAAGACAGTGGATACAACGTAGAATATAAAGATGAAAATTATTGGTTTGATATAGAATACTATCAGTCCTATGAAAACCAGTGGACTCAGGGCAACACCTACACTATGACAGCTTCTTTGATGGGTGTGAGCATTGATGTTCCTGTTACTATCACAAAATCTCCAATAAAAAATATAGCTATCAAACCGATTTCCATTATTCAGGGGACTGAAGGCTATTATGATCTTGAATATAACGAGGAAACAGACGATTATGATTTACGTTATTTCCGATATGAGCCTGAATATATAATGGAATATACCATCACCTGGGATGACGGCACTGTTACCAAAGGCAGTGAAGGTTATGTCGAATATAAAGGTCAGGGGTATTGGATCAGGACAAAAACAGACCAGTTATACGAAAACCAGTGGACAGTAGGCAACACCTACACGATGACAGTTTCTTTGATGGGTGTAAGCGTCGATGTTCCTGTAACAATCACAAAAGCTCCAATAAAAAATATAGCCATCAAACCGATTTCCATCACCGAAGGCACATGTGGTTTTATAGATCATGGCTATAATGAATTAACAGACGATTATGATTTGCCTTACTTCTACTATGAGCCTGAAGATATTATGGAATACACCATCACCTGGGACGACGGTTCTGTTACCAAAGGCAGTGAACGTTATGTCGAATATAAAGGTCAGGAGTATTGGATCAATATACGAACAAACCAGTCATATGAAAACCAGTGGACTCAGGGCAACACCTACACTATGACAGCAACTTTGATGGGTGTCAGCGTCGATGTTCCTGTTACTATCACAAAAGAAATGTCAGAAGGAACAAAGCTCGGCGATGTAGACGGCAACGGCAAGGTCACCATTATGGACGCAACAGAAATTCAGCGACACCTTGCAGAATTGACTGTCATCGATGACGAAAGCCTCAAATATGCTGATACCGATAAAAACGGAAAAGTAACTATCATGGACGCTACACAAATTCAAAGATTTTTAGCAGAACTCATACCAGAGTTGTAATTGTTTTCATTAGCACAAACGATAGGTGACTAAAACCGCAACAATTACCCATAAACCACAACGATAACTCCGATAACCGCAACGATAGGTTTTAGGTGAAAAAGAAAAAATCCCTGTAATCAGAGTATAAAACGCTCTTTTTACAGGGATTATTATTTTATAAAAGCACCGAGAAACGGCTTTGTTATGCGAAAAATCTATTATACTCCACGATTTTAAAATAGACTATGCTACAATTATAATAACTAGCGAAGAACAGACCGGTGCAAACACTTTAGTTTGCATCGGTTTTGTTTGCTCTTTTGTCATAAATATAGGAGTTTTACACACAAATTATAGATAAAAAATAATATCACTAATATTAGTGTAATATATTGACAATAAAAGTCTGTATTGGTAAAATTTTATATATATAGCCTGTATAAATTTACGCATGTTTATTGAATTTCACCAAGGAGTCAAGCATATGACAGCAAAAGAACTAAAACATCTGCGACGCAGTGATCTTATGGAAATATTGTTGGAACTCAGCAAAGAGAATAAGCAACTGCGTGAGCAATTACAAGACGCTCAGCAAAAACTTAACGACAGACAGATATTGATTGAAGAGTCAGGCTCTTTAGCTGAGGCGGCGTTGCGGCTCAACCGCATTTTCGAGGACGCTCAGGCGGCTTGCGAGCAGTATGAGCACAATGTCCGTTTACGCTGTGAGCAGCTTGAGGACGAAACAAGACGCAAATGTGAAAATATGATGCACCAAAGTAATTAGAAGAGTACCGATTAAAAATCATAAAGTAACAAAAGCAACGGAAGGGGTATATATTTGAACGAACAAAAGAAAACAATTGAACGGCCTTCCATTGAGCTTTTAGAAGCAGAAGTCCTCCGCATCAATTATAAAAGGCGTTTCAAAACGGTACTTAAGAGCACGATATATGCACTGATTACCGTTGCAGCGGTGGCTGTTTTGATTGCAACCTTATGGTTGCCTGTTATGCAGACCTACGGAAATTCTATGACACCGACGCTCAGCAATGGAGAGATTATTTTCTCTGTAAAGACAAAGAACTTAGAGCAAGGTGACATCATCGCTTTTTACTATAATAATAAGGTATTAGTCAAACGAGTGATTGCAGGTTCTGGGGACGTTGTGGATATTGACACAGACGGAACTGTCTATGTCAATGAGCAATTACTACAGGAACCTTATCTGTCAGAAAAATCTCTGGGAGAGGTGGATATCGAACTACCATATCAAGTGCCTGACGGCAGGTACTTCGTTATGGGCGATAACCGAGTCACTTCGGCTGACTCCAGACATACGTCGGTGGGATGTGTGTCTGATGAACAGGTCATTGGAAAGATTATTTTCCGAGTTTGGCCGTTAAAACGAATCGGACCTATCACCTAACCTTAACATTAGATAATTTTTTCAGGAAGGAGGTAATCTGGATGCGGATCAAAGATACAAATATGATCCGAAAATATTTAAAAGTTAATAAAAACCGTAGCATCTTAAATATGTTTGTCCGGATTATGGCGTGCTTGGTTGTATTCTGCACAACCTACGCACTTATCCTTCCTGTTATTACGATGGAACAGGAACACACCTGTAATCTACAAGAGCATATCCATACTGAAAGTTGCTATGCACAAAATGGTATGCTTGAGGAAAACTCCCCGAAACTCATTTGCGGACAGATAGAACATCAACACAATGAAGACTGTCATCCGTACAAAAGCAAAACCGAAAAATCATCTCCGGCTTCCGTGGGAGCAGGCAGTACGGCAACTCTGACCCTCGATTTCACCAGTTGGGGGCCTTGGAATCCAATTGAATTCCCACAAGGTAACACCTACACCTGTGAGGTAGGCTCAGAAGTCACCATCACCTTGGACGACTACTTAAACCGAGGAGTTACTTACAACGAACCCGATATCACTGTGTCGGGATGCACAGTAGTTTCTGTTAGCTGTACTTGTGACCAGGGACATACTTCTCACAATGGCTGGAGCAACTGCGGTATGCGACACGAAATCGTATTACGCATCACGCAAAATACTGCGCACATTGAATGTCGTGTGGGTGGTTACGACTGGCCAAAGGAAGGCAACAGCGTAGTTATCTCAGGTTCAACCACCACAGAAACTACCGCGCCTTCTGAAACCGTTACACCAACTAATCCGACTAGCCCTACTAATCCACCTCAAACTGAGCCACCTACTCAGCCACCTACTGAACCTGAGGTGGTGCGTCCCGGTTATCCAACTTCTGTTAAGACCGGTAAGTCCTCGGTTGATACCTTGTACTTCTACAACTTTGCAGCAACCGATAATGGCATTTTACCTCTGTCGGGTTGCGAATTTCTGATTACAGGCACCACAGACGATAACAAACCGTACTCAGCAACTATCTACAGCGACGATACTCTGGAGATTCAGTTGCCTGATGACATACCGACAGGTAACTATACCATTACGGAAATATCTACCCCAGAAGGTTATATGCGTGACAGCAATCATACCCGAGAGTTTGGTGTTACTTATAACCATACAGTAGGTGAGAAAACTTTTAGTGATGCAAAAACTATCGGCAGTTTTCTAAACCATACGCTGGAAGATCTGGACGCCGGAAAGTATGCTGAGGTTGAGGATTACAACAACCGTACATATGAAATTGTACTTCAGGCTGAAGCGAGTATCCGTCTATACGAAATGAACCCTATAGATGTGTTGTTCGTGGTTGACCAATCAAACTCCATGTTGTTCCCATCAGGACTCAGAGAAACGGGAACCACCATAACCCTCTATCAGGATCCAACTGAGAGTTGGTGGTCGGGAAATCAGAACCTAAGCCAGATGGATAAGCTAGATAAGAATCAACTCTACTATATAATTGCTGATCCTAGCGGTACGTCTACAGTATTTGCTGTGTGGCACAACGGAGAACGCTGGATGTATCAGGACGCTTCCTACTACGCAAAGGCTTGGCACGACAACGCCGACGGCTATCGTCAGGAAGGTGAGATTGCGATTTTTCCGCGCTCCAATGTAAGTTTCAGCGACCAACCTACGACAAACAGTCAGGGTCAGAAAGTTCGTGCCAACGGTGGCGATCTCGGTATGACTATTGCGGGTACGCTTGGCAATGATATAGGAACTGGTGGCAGAAAGACCTATCAGGTTTATACCGCTGTCGATCAGTACAACCGTCTGCATTATCTGGAGGAATCTATTTCAAGAGCTGTTTACCAACTCTCCGATGCTAACGTCGAGAACACAGCAACTCTGATTAGATTTACCAAGACCGTTGACGAGTCCCACTGTATGGGACCTATGGAGCTTACTCCTGACAACGCAGATATTCTCGTAGATGCGGTGAATTCCATCAACACAAGCGGTGGTACACGTCAGGATTTAGCCTTAGAGCACGCTTATAATCATCTGAGAGGTAACATAACCTACAAAGATGGCTCATCAAACGATAAATTTACTAAAGACCCGAAATACACCTTTACTATCCTCATCACTGACGGTGCGCCGGTACGTAGCGATAATAGCGCTCCGCCTTTGGATACCATATATTCCCAGATAAGAAGCTTCGGTGCTCAGGTCAGACAAGAATCGACTCTTGTTACTATTGGATTGGGTATGAACAATGTTGAAGGTGGTAAACAGGTGCTTCAAGATATCGCATCTCTTCCTCAGTATGCAAATATGCTGGAAGACGCATCAGATTTGACCGAAGTTCTTCACGATTTGCTGTTCTCTAGTCTGACGCCAAAAGAGACTCAGGATATCAGTGGCGATGTGGAGGACGTAATCAGCGATTCGTTCTATCCTATCGCTTGGGTTAATAAAGGAACTTACACAGGTCGGAATGTCCTGTATAGTGACGATACCCGTGATTGGGTTATCTTAGAACCCGGTGACTGGATTACCTTGAATGGTGAGTTTGTAGGCGCACGACAAGGAACAAGAGGTCACGGTCAACTCACAAAGGACGCAAATGGAGATATGCGTATCAGCTGGAAAGACCGAACGATTTCTGATAATGTCAGATGGACCACACGCTTTTATGTAAAGGCTAAGGAGGATTTCATCGGAGGCAACGCTATTGATACCAATAAGTACGCCGCGATTGATGTGGGTGGCACAGCTTTTGAGTTGCCTGTACCTACCGTCAACGTCCGTCTGCTGAACCTTAATCAGAATAACAGTGAGGTAACAGTTTACCTGGGAGATACAATAAACGAGCCGGGTGACAGCCCGCTAGACAGCCTTAAATATTTTTACAACAACACTGAATTTACCAAAATACATCCAGATATCGAAAACCGAAACGGCGTTGATTTCGGACCTATACAAAATGCTTTAGATCCTGACGCCTACGCCGATGACGGTCTGGAAAACGATACCTTCCTGCTAAAATATGCAATGGGCAAGGACCTGACTGACGAACAGTGGAAACATTTGATGGAGTCACAGGATAACACCGTTGTTGTTGACTACACCTATGATGATAACAGTAGCCACGGTCCTGTAGGATATTTTACCTTCCGCCTGACTAAAAACGGCGAAACTGCTGACTTTGATTCTCACAAGGCTACCGCAGCAGGTCAACGTGTAGAAGACTATACACTTCATGTAACCTACACAGCTTACGAACTTTCTGAAACTTCTGTACTTGAAAGTAGTGTCAAACGACCTGATACAAATGTCCACAACGGACCAAATGGTGCAGGTACTGAGGTCAGCGACCAGATTAACAGTAAGCGTCTGGAAGACGGCTACGGCATCGTAGACAAGGACAATGTTCACATCGTCAATGTCATAAGTGGCGGCATCCGTGTCACTAAGGAAATAACAAAAGACCTTATCTCGGATGAAGACCAGATTTTCCTATTTACCATCCACCGTAGCGAGGATGGAAATGAACACTCAGAAGATATTGATTTGGAGGTTGTGGTAAAAGCAGGGCAAACCACAGGCACAGCACAGGTAGACAACCTCAAGCGTGGCACTTATACGCTTACTGAACAACCGAGCGAAATCTACTCTGTCCGTGATATAGCAATTGAAAGTGACACCAACTGCTATGCTACTAAACAGGTCCCTACTGCAACATTCTATATGGGCTATGATCCTTTTAATCTTAACGTTATAGGAAAAACGGGGTCTGCACGATATACTGATTACACAGGTGCTCCTAACGGTGTTTTTGGTGCCGCAAAGGTTACCAACGAAAAACTCGTCTACTACGGAGAAATACCTGTAATTAAACAATGGAGTGGTGCTGATACCGAAGGTGATGACAAAACAGTATTCGTTGTTCTTTACCAAAAAACCGAAACTGGCGACCAGTTGGTACTTGATACCGCAGGAAACGCACGACTACTGAGGCTTGATGCCGATAACGGATTTAAAGGTACTTTCAGAGTACCGCTACCTGAAAAAGACGCCCCGGTAGAACAACTGGGCTACTTTGTCCGGGAGGTCAGCGGTATCGGCTCTACCGCCGATGACAGACAAACTGCCATCTTAGAAAACGATGGCACTACAATACTGTATTATCAGTCGGTCATTGGAGAGGAAGAACTTATCACTCTTTCAAACAGACAGTATCTCGTTACTTATGAGATTGACGAAGCTACCGGTGCATACACGGTAACAAACCATGCAGCCGTATCCTTGCCTTCTACAGGCGGGGCAGGCACTAATATGTACACACTCAGCGGCTTAGGCGTTATCGCCATAGTTACGCTGATTTACGGATACATCCATTTTTACAGACGCAAAAAGGGGGGCAGCTCATAAACGTCACCTGCCTCGGCAAATATCATTTTACGTCGGGGTTGTATCCACCAATATATATATAACTGAAAGGAAGAAAAAACCATGAAAAAATCGATTGCTATCATTTTATGTCTTGTTATGATGTTGGGTATGAGCACAACCGTATTTGCTGCTGAAACCTACACTCTGACAATTAACAATCCAACCGAAGGTCACTCCTATGAGGCTTACCAGATCTTTAGCGGTATTCTCGAGAATATCAGCGGAACTGACACTCAGGTTCTGACCAATATCGAATGGGGTTCTGCTATCGTTGGCGAAGGCTATGACAACTCAAGCGCCCTGCTTAGTGACATCCATGATGCCGCTACTGCTGCTGCTGATGAATCACCAATGAAGAAACTTCTCGGTGTCAAAGATGCTGCTACTCTGGCAGAAGCTATGGCTGATAACATTACAGCAGACTCTGAGACTTTAGATGCTCTTGCTGCTATTTTTGCTAAGCACATTGAAACAGGCAAAAACATCGGTACACAGACTTACACAGAGAACATTGTTACAGATGAGGATGGCAAGGCTACTGACAAGAGTTTCTACACTATTTCAGGCTTAACACCTGGTTATTATTTAGTAAAAGATCAGGACAACTCACTCGCAGGTGAGTATGATTCTTACACAAAATTCATCCTCCGTGTTATCAAGGACGAGACTGTTTCTCCAAAGAGCAGTATCCCATCAGTTGATAAAACTATCAACGATACCATCGACGGTACTTTTGGCGAGCATGAGGACTTCGATATCAACGACACAGCTTACTACAAGTGGACAGGTAAACTTCCATCTAACCTGAAAGACTACGAAACATACTACTACAAGTTCTACGATAAACTTCCAACAGGTATTGAGCATGTGCAGTTCGAGCAGATCTACCTCGAGGGCCATGACGGCAATGTTGTTCATTCTTTCTATGATGCTAATACAAGCACCCAGATGCCTGCTGGTATCAACGCAACAATTAACGGCAAAAATGTAGAACTTGAGTTTGAAGATTTGTGGACACTTTATCCTAGCATCTTACCTACTCACAAGATCATCGTTAAGTATTCCGCACGTGTTACAAGAGATGCTTTAATTGCTGAGCCTATGACCAACAGCGTTTATGTTGAGTTCAGCAACGATCCTAACGCTGAGGGTGATGGCTCAAAGGGTACAACTCCTGAAGATGTAGCACACGCATTTACATTCCAGATTAACGTAGACAAGTACGATGCTGACAATAAGGACAAGAAACTTGAAGGTGCAGAATTCGTGCTGTACTACGAGCGCACTGAAAACGACGCTGTAGTTAAATACTATGCACAGGTTATCACCGAAGAGATGATTTCCTCAGGTACTGTTATCAATGGTACTGCTGTTGATGCAGACGACCTCGGTGTTGTATACGGTTGGACCACAGACGAGAGCGCAGCAAGCGTACTCGATACTGACTCAAAGGGTGCTATCTCCCTTCGTGGTCTTGATGAAGGTATCTACTACCTCAAGGAGACAAAAGCTCCTGCAGGCTACAACCTGATGGAGACTCCTGTTAAGATTGAGATTATTCCTGTTTATACAGAGTCAGGCGACGAGGTTAGCGTAACTGTTAACTACAAGGTTGACGATAAAGAGCAGGACAGCAATACTGTTGGTGTACGCAACTCATCAGGTTCTACACTCCCTGTAACAGGTGGTATAGGTACAGTTCTGTTCTATGTACTGGGTTCTGCTTTACTCATCGGCGCAGTAGTGCTGCTTGTTGTTAAAAAACGCCTTAGTAAATAATATTTATTAAGTACTGTCATAGGGGGAAGGCTCAGCCTTCCCCCAGTACAACCATAAGGAGAGTTCCGCATTGAAAAAAGGTTCCTTTTCAACCATAATTTTAATATTGATACTGGTTGCGGGATTGTCCTTGTTGTTGTATCCCTCGTTCAGTAACTACTGGAATGATTTACATCAGACAAAAGCCATCGCTGACTACAATTCCGTAGTAGCGGATATGTCAAAAGAAGATTGTACTTATCTGTTTGAAGATGCTGCAGAGTATAACGAGGCTCTGCGCAGTATAAGATTTCCGTTAATGTATTACGATGATGTTCCTGGCTATGATAACTTGCTCAATGTTGGTTCAAACGGCATTATGGGTTATATCAGCATAGAAAAGATAGGTGTAGAACTGCCTATATATCACGGCATAGACGAAACAGTGCTACAGGTTGCCGTGGGGCATATCGAAGGTACAAGCCTGCCCACAGGCGGCGAAAGTACCCACTGTGCACTTTCAGCACACAGAGGACTTCCAAGTGCTCGTTTGTTCACGGATCTTGACAAACTGGAGATAGGTGATGTATTCACACTGACTGTTATTGATAGAGTTCTGACTTATCAGGTGGACCAGATTTTAGTTGTTGAGCCTGACAATATAGAGCCGCTTTATGTTAAAGAGGGTGAGGACTACTGTACGCTGGTGACCTGCACTCCTTACGGCGTTAATTCCCACCGTATGCTTATTCGCGGTACCAGAATAGAAAACGAAAAACAACTTTTAAATATCCGTGTTACCGCAGATGCGTCTGTCATTGACCCGATAGTGGTGGCTCCGTTTGTGGCAGCACCTATTCTACTTATACTGTTCATACTACTTATGCTTCCGAAACCTCATAAAAACAGGAGGGGTGATTCATGCAAAAAAAGTTAATAGTTTTACTGCTCCTTGAGTTGCTGATTTTTGGATTGTGCACTCAGGTGGGTGCTGTACAAAGTGCAGACCCTGACAAACAGTGCTCTATCACTTTTTTGATGGAGTTTGACAGCACGCCTCTTGATGGTGGTAAACTCACTTTGTATCGTGTGGGACAAATAAGTCCCGATGGCGACAAATTTGTTTTGGTAGAAACTTTACCGCAAGGCGAGGTGAGCCTTGATAATTTAGAAGATCCTAAACTCCCTGAAACGCTCAGCGTTCTTGCTGTCGAGCATAACCTCAGTGCTCACAGCGCACCCATTGTTTCAGGTAAGGCGGTGTTCTCCGACTTAAAGACAGGCGTGTATGTGGTGAGTCAGCGTCCGGGCGAAGAAACTCAGGGCTATTGTGCTATCAATACTTTTTTAGTATCACTGCCACAATGGAAAGAAGGCGAATATATCTACGATGTAACTGCCTTCCCGAAAGTTTCTATAAAACCATCACCTACCCAACCGACACAATCGACAGAGCCTACTCAGCCCCAGGAGGATTCATATCTGCCGCAGACAGGACAACTCAACTGGCCTGTGCCTGTGCTGGCTGTTCTCGGTTTTGCCGTATTCTTAATTGGCTGGAGTTTGTACTCAAAAGCAAAACGGAGGGGAATATGAGGAAAAAACTCGGTACGGCTTGTATGGTTGTTGGCATTTTGCTGATGATTAGCGCCTTAGCACTGTTTATATACAATCACGCTCAGGCAAACCGTGCGAAACAATACAGTGCAGATGCAGTTTCACTGCTCAAAGAAGAAATCACCGACGGTGAGAATCAGCCGACTGACTCAAAATCAGATGCATCAGCGAAAAAGCAGATGCGCGAAGTTGAGATTGACGGCTACAACTACGTCGGATACCTTAGTATCCCTTCCATTAATTTGGAACTGCCTGTAATGTCACAGTGGGACTATCAAAGGTTACAGATAGCACCTTGCAGATACAGCGGCACCGTAACCGAGAAAAATATGGTTGTGATTGCCCACAACTACCATAGCCATTTTGGGACCCTCGACCAACTGGAGACCGATGACGAGGTCCGTTTCACAGATGCAAACGGTGACATTACCGACTATAAAGTAACATATATTGATGTTGTACCGCCCACCTCTGAAAAAGAGGTTGTCGCAGGCGACTCCGCTCTAGCGCTTGTCACCTGCACTTACGGCGGAAAAACCCGACTGGTAGTATACTGCGACGAATCATAACAAAAACGACCATCCCAATACGGATGGTCGTTTTTACGATCAAGGGTCCCCGAAATCTTTGATTTTGGGGAGAGAAGGAGCGACGGTCAAGTCAGGCGACTATTTTAAAACAAAAAATCGTCGCAGACCTGAGTAGTCCGCGACGACGTTGAGCAACTATCAGGCAGAGAGATTGAAGTTGGCAAACCTAAGAGTGCCACGAGTAAACGAGATGTGCCACTCAACAACACAGCGATAGAAATGGTAAAAGAATTGCGAGAAGAGTTCTACTTCAGAGAGGACTCACCACTCGTACCTGATGAACACGGAAACGTTACCAAACCAAGCAACTTTAGAAAGAGATTCTACCGAATTCTTGATGGAGCTGGTATAGAACACAAAGGACTACACTCACTCAGGCATACATTCGCAACTAATCTTGTAAACTGTGTAAAACAACCTGACGGAACAGTAAAAAGTCTTACACCAAAAGAAGTAGCAGACCTGCTTGGTCATAGCACTTCTGAAATAACCGAACGCTATTATGTCAAGCGTGACAACTCAAGACTCAACGGTATAACCGATGGGTTTGAGATGTAGAAAGATTGACAAACGTATGTTCTGTATATTACAATTAAATATATAGGTAAAACATATATCAGGATGTGATTATATGAATAATTCACTGATTAACGATAAGAAGAATATTGTGGGTGGAAGTACAGTTAGTGTAGCAAGTAACACTAATGTACAAGTAGCAGAATTACATAGGATAAATAATGAATTTTGGAGTAGTATAGGTAACCAAGCGATCGGTGCAACAGCACTACCGAGTTGGGGTGGATTTTTTGATGAGGAGTACCTTAATTTGCTAGGAGATTTATCTGATAAAAAAGTATTAGATGTTTGCTGTGGTACAGGTCATTCGCTTGAATATGTGCATAAAAGAGGAGCAGAAGAATTGTGGGGATTGGACATATCCCAAGAGCAAATAGATTTAGCGAGAGATTGGCTTTCAGAAAAAGAGATAAATGCAAAATTGATTTGTTCTCCTATGGAAGAAGAATGTGGTATACCAAAGAATTATTTTGACTTGGTATATTCCGTTTTTGGTATTGGTTGGGCTTCAGATTTAAATAGGACTTTTTCTTTGATGCAATCCTATTTGAAATCTGGTGGTAGATTTATTTTTAACTGGTCTCACCCTATACACAAGTGTACTAGTATCGAAAATGGAAAACTGGTATTTACTAATTCTTATTATGATGAAGAATGGTACAACGCTGAGCTACAAGGAGAACAGATTATACTGTGCAATCGTATGTTAAGTACATATATAAACGCATTAGCGGATAATGGTTTTGTTATTGAGAAGTTAATTGAAAAACCAAATAATGAATTGTTATATAAAGATAACAGTGCGTTTGCTGAAAAAGCTAAAATTGCACCTGTTGGGTTTGTAATTGTATGTAGGAAAATGTGATTAAGTAAAGATTCATTAAAGCGTAATGTCGCGACGTTATTTGTATTATGATAAAATATCCAAAACTACTGTGAAGGAGGTATTGTGCATGCTTGATAAAAATGACTGGAGATTGGTTAATCAGAAAGAATATTTAATGAATGCTCAGTTAACAAAATCAGAATATAAAGCAATAGGTGATTATTCTGATCACGAGCATTGTGCATTCTGTTGGGATAAGTTCAGTGAAAACGATGAAGATTTAAGTGCAGGCTATCGTACAAAAGATAGCAGATACTGGATTTGCGAAGAATGCTTTAATGATTTTAAGGATGAGTTCAATTTCACTTTAAAGGATTGAGATTTAGTAGATCTAAAGGAGTGGCTATATGACAGAAAAATATACAAGTCAAGCTTACATAACTTTATTCAATATGTTGGACTTAAGATTTAACAAATCTAAAGATTCAGAATTAGGCAGGCTTTTGAGTGATATGAATCCGGATTTATTTATTGATGATACATCAGCAGACTCAGCTTGCTTTGAAGATTATTTGAATTGTTGTGCATCGTATGAATCTGATTTAATATTGAATGCATATAATGCATCTGTTGAGTTTCTTAAGCTATACTGTAATGAATTTGGGTTCGAAATAATGAGTGTAATTGAGGATGTTTCATTACAAGAGTATGAACATTGTTTTGATAACATTATTAATGAATAATATAGTAAGCTTTGTTCATGAATTAACAATTATCTGATGCTATTTTGATGCTGTAGCAGACGGAAACATTGCAAATAGAACGAAACGGATAACAAAATGATGCCCGTTTGGTGCTGTAAATCATGGATTTATTGACCACACGCCGAGGCTGAAACAAAAGCAAAAACCCGCTTAAACCTAGTGCTTAAGCGGGTAGTTTTATTATACGGGGACCCCGAAAAGCAAGGCTTTTTGGGGAGAGGAGAAGCGACGGTCAGGTCAGGCACATTTTAAAATAAAAATCGTCGCAGACCTGTGTAGTCCGCGACGACGATGGCAAAAATGTAGGGTTTTGATACAAAAGGGCCCATTGATTTATTGGCCCTTTTTTGTAATTTATTTATCTATAAAGTCTGGAAGTTTTCCGCCGGCTTTTACTGACAATAATACATATCCGTATTTACTACTAATATAATTCCCACAAAGTGTTTGCTTTGTGGTATGTAAAACAATAATTTACACTTTTAGTTGTTCCACCATTGCTAATTGTCCTGATTCAATTAGTTTGTCGTAATATTTTTGAATTACCTCGTCTATAAATTCGTTGATTGCATCTGGATGATTTTTTAGAAACCATTGTATATGATTTTCAATATATACCATTCTTATCTCGGCATCATTTAGATCGTTTGGAACTCGTTTCATTCTCTCGTCAATGCTATCAAACCCGGTAAAAGGCATTGCAAGTCGTTCGTTTGTCATTTCAATGTATTCCGGATTGACCTCAATTCCTATACCACGTCTACCAGTTTGTTGGCAAACTCTTAATAATGTACCGCTGCCAGAAAATGGGTCAAGGACTACATCACCGACATTTGATGATGACAAAATCATTCGTTCATATAATCCTTCTGGTTTTTGTGTTGGATGGTTCTGTCTGTTTTTATTACAATAGTGCATATGAGAGAACTCCCACACGTTACCAGGATTAGCACCTCTCATGTTATTGACCGAGCGGTAAAACTTTTGTGGTACACGTATATTATCCAGATTAAAGATATATTTT
This sequence comes from Ruminococcus sp., assembly GCA_045539655.1. Taxonomy (GTDB): domain Bacteria; phylum Bacillota; class Clostridia; order Oscillospirales; family Acutalibacteraceae; genus Ruminococcoides. The sequence continues at coordinate 35,846 of JAZQFT010000024.1, forward strand.
TTTGGATGCTTTGTAAACATCAAAATGTCATCGTGTCTGGGTGAGAATCCTTTTGTTTTCCCAATTCCTTGTGTGTAAAACCAAGTGATCCAAGAGTTGAAAGTCATTCCCAATTCCTGTTCAAGGATTGTATATATATAGGAAATATATCTCATCCCCATAAACACATAGATGGTGCCATCATCAGTCAATACTCGGTGTGCTTCATTTAACCATTTGCGTGAGAATTCAAGGTATTCCGTAAATTCCATATTGTCTTGATTGTTGCCATAGTTTTTACTCAAGTTATATGGTGGGTCTGTAATGATCAAGCGAACACTTTTTTGGGGTAGTTTTTTCATTTCCTCGACTGCATCACCACATATGATTTTTAATTCTTTATCCATCCGTTTTTTCGTGCCTCTCTATAAAAATCATCAATTGTTCTGCGAGAACTGTGTAAATATTTGTTATCTAGCAATTGGCACATTTCCCAAGTAGTACGATATTGATATGTTACATAATGAATATCTTTAATTTGAATTTGACCTGTACCAAGTGCAGGATTATAGTTGATGTCTGCATCGCTGATAAATTTTAGATCATAAGCATTATAGTCCACAACCTCCATAATACCATCAACCAGTCCTGTTTCTTTGTTTCGTTCGGAATATACCCGATGTTTGATTGACAAAATTATAAACATATAATCTGGGTCAACCACATAAGCAGTACGAATTCTGGAAAACGATGTAATGTTCGGACCTTTACCGCTATTGGGAATATCATTCGCAGTCGCTTTCACATCAACATTACCTGTAAGCACACGATCATTCTTTTTGAATTGCAGAATAATATCTGCCATCCCTAATCGTTCCTGTGCTTCGACATTGATGAGATAGTATTCGTTATCGAGATTATCTCTAATTCCTGCAAACACTTCGCCTGCCCATGCCTCAATCATCGGACCTGCAATTTTATTGATGTTTTCTAAAGGTAAACCGAGCTTAAGGTTAGTGTTAATAATGATTTTGTTATCGCCAACTTTTTTGCGTTCATCTAAGATGGCAGTCATTTGCTGAATAACAAAGAACGAATCTTCTTTATAAGTTTTGGATTCTACTGGAACTTTAAAAATCATATCTTCATATTTCATAATGCAACCTCATTTTCGATAGAAAAACATACAAAATTTCTATAAAAGTATACCATATGTTTATTTTGTGTTCAAGTTGGTTTTATGATAATTTGCAAAAACACAATACAAATATTCATTCTCTGAAGATGACAAAATAATGAAGAGATGTATTCAGATGGGTTTGCAGTTAATCTTATAGCTTTAAAAGCTCTTATCCATTAAGAATGTTTAACTTAATATATCATTTATTATTCCGTTGTAATGTGTGTACCTCTTTACAGTTTTTTGATATACAGCTAACGTTGTGGTTTATGGGGTATTGTTGCGGTTTGTGTGGGTGTTTTAGCTGATTTTTATATAAATTTTTCTGATTATAATGCGTTAAAAGAATAATAATCGCTTTGTACTTTTATCGAGCTGATGAAGAATTATAAAGATTTAGGTAAAATCTCCCGTAAAAATCAGGGTAAAATGGCTTAAAAAAGAAAAAAAGCACTGTATTTGTATCAATACAGTACTCTTACTATGGCAGGGGCAGAAGGACGCAATAAATCGAAGATTTCTTGCACTGCTTGACGACCCAAATCTTTTGGATTTTGGTACCCGTCTTCACACCTTTTCGCTACAAAACAGTAATCCATACTGTTTTGCTTAACGCTCAAATCCCTCTCAGGCTTCGAGTCCTTTACATCTTTACGATAAAAAGAAAACATCCTCCGAAAATGGTGGATGTCTCTTTTTATGGCAGGGGCAGAAGGACTCGAACCCTCGGCACGCGGTTTTGGAGACCGCTGCTCTACCAACTGAGCTATACCCCTAGATATTCATTTCACATATCGGGACACAAATATGTTCCCAACAAAGGTCATTTTATCACTTTGCAGTGCTGATGTCAAGAGTGAAATTAAAATATCGCTTTAGCACAAACGATTGAATATTAACTCCCTGTATGATATTATTATCATATCACAAAAAAGAGGAAGCGTGACATTATGAATCTGTGCAAGCTAAGTCTTCTGCACCCGGAAAACTGCGATGCAAAATACTCCGTTTTGAATAAAGAAGCAATAAACGATTTGTCAATCGACTACATTTGCGAAGCGGTCACAAAGGACCAGTACGAACTCAACAGCATCAAACAGCTGCTTATAAAAATCACTGACAGCGAAGAGGTAATTAAGTATCGCCTCGATATTTTTGAAGATTTTCTGAAATTCCCCAAAATCAGGAACGATTTGACCTCCCTTGTTTTAAAGCTCAAAGACTTGCGTGAAATCGAACGTTTTCAGAAAGATACAGAGTCATCGTCCATATGGCAACTTGTGAATCGTCTTCGTGAGCTCGACGGCTACGTTGATTGTATCACTCAAATTAAAGAAACCCTCGAAACCTTGGACATTAAGTCTCAGGGACTTCTCACCCTGAAGTCAAACGTTCAAGCTATTTACAACGATAGCGGTTTCCCTGAGCTAAAAAAAGACATCAACGAAATGCTTGAGAGGGCTCGTACTCTCAAGAGTATTACGCTGGGCGTCAACCTTGACAATATGCTCAAGCCCAAGTCTGTCGGCGTTGTTTCGCTCAACGATAAGCATTTCACCGACAGCGGACTGCTCAAGAGATTTATGGGCTTTGTCGATAAAAAAGACGAGCTTCATCACGGCACATTTGTATCAGCATTCACAACCTTCCATCCAGCCAACCCCATCACTTCTTCAATCGGCTTGGGAAAGGTCGTATCAGGTGCACAACAAGATGTCAATCAGATTCAGGATAGTGCACTCACAGGAGCTGACCCAATGTCCGAAGCACTCAAAAGAGTTGTCACTGATATCCTCAAACGCACTGTAAACAACATAAAATCTGTGCTCACCAAATATACCAACATCAGCGGTTACTCCTTTGTCGAGCTCATGCCGGAGATTATTTTTTATATCCGTTTTTCTGAGCTTTGCGACAAAATCAAAGAAAAAGGACTTCCTCTTTGCAAAGCGGAAGTTAAAAATGCTGACGAGCGTATGTGCGACATCAGCGATATCTACAACATCAAGCTAGGCATCAAAGCGGTCAATGGTGAGGATATTGATATCGTAGCAAATGATTTTGTGTTTGACGAATCCAAGCGTATCTACATTCTCACAGGTCCTAACCGTGGCGGTAAAACTACCATAACACAGGCAGTAGGGCTGGCTTTTCTACTTGCTCAACACGGAATTTATGTGCCTGCATCAAAGATGGTTTTCAGCCCAAGCGACAATATATTCACCCACTTCCCTGCAGATGAAAACGATACTGTTGATTTAGGCAGACTTGGCGAAGAGAGCAAGCGACTGTCTGAGATTTTCACTCAGGCGACAAGTCACAGCCTGTTGCTTTTGAACGAAAGCCTCGCTACAACCAACGTCGCTGAAGGTCTTTATATCGCAAAAGATGTTGTGAAATCCATGCGATATCTCGGTGTGCGTGCTGTGTTCAACACTCATATGCACGAGCTCGCACGTTCAATCAACGAGCTCAATCAAGCTGTTGAAGGCGAAAGCATGATCGAAAGTATGGTCACAGGAGTCGAAAACGGTCACCGCTCGTTCAAGATTTTCATTGCTCCGCCACAAGGCATCAGCTATGCTAAAGACATCGCCATCAAGTACGGCGTCACCTTTGATTCGATCAAAAACGAAATTGATTCACGAAAATAACCCTGGCTGAGGACATAAGTCCTCAGCTTTTTCTTTTGTTTTTACAAAAACTTTGAAAATATTCAAACAAATGTTTGATTTTTTGTCGAAGTATGTTATAATATGTCGTAGAGGTGATGTTATGAAACCGCTGAGCAAAAGCCAACAGAAAGTTTATGACTATATACTTGACTGTAGTGAGCAGGGTCGTGTTCCGTCGGTGCGAGAGCTGTGCGAGGCTACAGGGTTCAAATCGACTTCCACTGTGCATCTGCACCTGAAGACTCTTGAAGATCGTGGGCTTATTCAGCGTGAGAGTGGTCTCAACCGCTGTATCCGTATCAAAAATGACGAGCCTACAACGAAAGTTCCGTTACTCGGACGTGTTACCGCTGGTGTGCCGATTCTCGCTGTCGAAGAAATCGAGAGCTATGTTCCTATCGCTCAGTCGGTGACTCGTGGACGTGATATGTTCGCATTGCGTGTTGTCGGCGACAGTATGATTAACGCAGGTATTTTTGACGGTGATATTATTGTTGTTCACCGCACCCCGACTGCGTATAACGGCGACATTGTTGTGGCTATGGTCGATGACGAGTGCTCCGGCGAAGCATCTGCTACTGTCAAGCGCTTTTATAAAGAAAATGGCCACATCCGACTCCAACCTGAAAACGACGACTATGAGCCTATCATTGTTGACAAAGCTGTCCTACTTGGCAAGGTTGTCACCCTTATCCGCAATTTTGAATGATTTTTATATAAGAAAGCTCCCCTTGGATAATCCAAAGGGAGCGTTTTTATTTATTGTTCAGTTTAGGAGCTCGATCACTTAACGGATACCGTACTTCTCAATGATGTAGTCCATGTCCTTGTCACCACGACCTGAAAGGTTGACAAGAATAGAACCGTGTGACATCTGCTTTGCAAGCTTTATTGCGTAAGCGACAGCGTGAGAGCTCTCAATCGCAGGGATAATGCCCTCAAGACGAGAAAGCTCAAAGAAAGCGTCGATAGTATCGTCGTCGCCGATGACGTCGTAGTTGACTCGACCAAGTTCGTGCAAGAAAGCGTGTTCAGGACCACTTGACGGATAGTCAAGACCCGAAGCGACTGAGTAAACAGGAGCAGGGTCGCCATTCTCATCTTTGAGCATAATGGAGTTGAAACCGTGCATAACGCCCTCTTCGCCGTATTGGAGTGACGCCGCATGGTCGCCCAGATTTGTACCACGGCCGAGTGGCTCGATGCCATAGATATCAACAGGATCGTTTAAGAATCCTGCGAAGAATCCTGCGGCGTTAGAACCGCCGCCAAGACACGCAACGATTGCATCAGGGAGCTCACCTGTCATCTTTGTGAACTGATCTCTCGCTTCAATACCGACAACGCTCTGGAAATCACGCACCATCATCGGGAATGGATGCGGACCAACAACAGAGCCGATGCAGTAGATAGCGTCTTTGTACTCTTTTGCATAAGCCGCAAAAGCAGCGTCGACAGCCTCTTTGAGAGTCTGAAGACCGTGGGTAACCTCGACAACATTAGCGCCGAGAATCTTCATACGTGCTACGTTAGGAGCCTGCTTTTTGATATCAACAGCGCCCATGTAGATGTCGCATTCAAGGCCGAAATATGCCGCAGCAGTAGCGAGTGCCACACCGTGCTGACCTGCGCCTGTTTCAGCGATGACCTTCTTTTTGCCCATATATTTTGCGAGCAGCGCCTCACCCATGCAGTGGTTGAGCTTGTGGGCGCCTGTGTGGTTTAAGTCCTCACGCTTTGCGTAAATCTGCACGTTGCCGAGCTTGTTGGAAAGTCGCTCGAGGTGAGAAATCGGAGTCGGACGACCCTGAAATTCACGACGGATACGACGCAGCTCGTCGATGAACTTGCGCGATTTGCAGATAGTGAAGTAAGCCTCGGTGATTTCTTTCATCGCATTTTTCAGCTCAGGTGAAACATACACACCGCCGTACTTGCCGAAGTAGCCGTCCTCGTTCGGATAATTTTTGAAATAAGTGTCAAAATCCATATTATTAAATACCATAGTGTACCTCCAAATAGTCGAAATAAGTATATTAAAGTAAGTTAGGTTTTATGAGTTGTGTAGTGTACAGCAACACCATCGACGGGTTAAAAGTATCATAGCTTACCTCCGCATTACGCTTTACAAAAAAACAACGTCCTTGACTCGTCGTCGCAAAGGCTCTTAGTTTGATTTTCCTAGTCGGTAAATCGTCATCTTACGCCTTGCTCCTCCTCTCCCCAAAATCACAGATTTCGGGGACCCCTATATTAAACAACTGCAATGCCCTTTGTTAAAAAACAAAAGTCCTTGACAGTTGTTTACTGTCAAGGACGAATAAAAACTTATCCGCGGTGCCACCTTGATTCACCAAATCGGTGCGCTTTACAGGATACTGACATATCCGTGGCAACTGACGTATGCCCCACGTTGCAGAATACTCTGCGACAAAAACGTCGCATTTGACTGCACCCTCAGCGGTCCATTTGACAACCTGTATCTTACCCGACTTTCAGCACCACGGGCTCTCTGTAAAGGCATTTGCTGTCTTTATCTCCGCGTCAACGGTTTGAAAACTTAATTTATGTAGGCATTATACACCCAAGGAAAAAAAGTGTCAAGAGATTTTAGTGCTTACCTTTTTACATTAAAGACCGAAGTAGCCTTTCGCATCGAGCGCATTGTAAGCGTTTACAAGCGCCTCATGGATATACCGGTCTTTAATATCATCAAATTTTCTGTTTATCATAGTATCCTCCTCTTTTAGTGAACTTTAATAGAGCAACATTATTTTTTCGCTTAGTTTATTCATCAAACTTTAAGATTGGAACTTTATCTAATCGATATATATCCTTGTTTTTTACCATCTTATAAAGATTCACTCCCTTTTCCTCGCAGTACTCACGAACTTCTTTTTCGAACTCTGTTTTTGCCATACAACCTAAAATTATAGAGTTAGGACATATCATATCAAGTAATGCCCCTTTTTTCTCTGCATTCCAATTAATACCGCAAGCATCTTCGTCCTGTATTATACGCCATTCTTTCTCATAACTCCATTCAGGAGATTTGGAGGTAAGGCTTTTAATAAACACGCTCGTTGTATCATTTTCAATTGTATCGGGGTTAATAGAACAAAGGCTTGACCTTTTGTCGGAATATATAACTGGAACTGGTGAAAAGCCTACTTGATTATTAATATTGAGCAATTCGTACTCTACACACATTCCACAATGATTGTTAGCATAATGACTCCACATCAGTAAAGAGTTATCTGACTCACTCAAGCAAGAAATACCAGTTGTAGTTTTCATGTTATCAAAATCAGCTCTTAATGAACTAAGCTCTTTATTTACTGCTTGCTTAAGCTCACGCCATATTGGACTACCTGGACGAACCACTCTATTGTCTGGTGCCAATTGCAGTGCACTTTGAAAAACTTGTTTATCATCAATTAGTATATCACAGTCAAATACATCATTAAAATTACAAGGTGCTGAAAACCACATCTTATTTGCTTTAATTGTTTCAAGTGCTCTGCTACTATCACTACAGTATTTATATAAAAAAGCCGGTGCACAATACATATAGTAATATCCAATTTTTTCAATTATACTTTCATCTGTATTTTCTCCATTAATAACACCTGTAATCAAGCATGTATTTAATTCATTCTTCCACTCATCTTTATATTCTTCTTTTATATTCATCATATATAACTTTCCCCTTTACTTTCATTCATTTCTACTTGATAATATTCTGACACAACTTTAGTTCTGCCACACATTTTGATTCGGTTATAGTTTTTATGTCAAAACTATAGACATGCATCGTTAATTGCAAAAAGGCCTAAACAAAAGTTTAAGCCTTTTATGTGTTGTTTTATAGCAATACCAAGTCTGGGTTGAATCGGCCATTCTGTTTGAACACACCCAAAGGTAAAGGTTCTTTGTCTGATGTATGAGCCTTTGCCCAATTTTCTGCTAAATCTTTCAGCTCCTTTGCTGTTATGAGCAAAATAATAGTGTCATTAGACATAGCATACTTAGCACATTCTTTTTGTGAATCTACTGTAAAAGATGGACCGATAACCATAAATACTGATACAGGTTTTGCGGAAATTTTTATGTATCTATCAAACTGTTTGATATGCTCTGCAAGTGATACATCTGTTTCTTTAGACTTATTGTCCCACATAATAAGCTTATCATTAAATGATAAAATACCGTCAGGGTGTTCTGTTCCACTCATAATAAGTGGTTTAATCTTAAATATCTTTTCAAAGATATAGTTTGTAGCAATTTCAAATTTGTGCTCACATTCCAAGTCTTTGCTAATAACACCTTGCTGACGTAAGTCGCTAAGTTTTCTACCCGCAAGTTCTTCATAAAAATGATATAACAACTCACGATCATCTTCTTCAGTACACTGTATCTGTCTGATATTATCGTAATACTCTATTACTCTGTTAATAAGCTCAGGTTTTGTACCATAAGCAACCAAACCTAATGTAATACACCATTCAGAAAGAGTTTTCTTATCAAGACCATCATTAGCAGAAAAACCACCTAACAGTTGATGAGCAGTAAGGTTCTTAATTGCAAGCTCTTTAAGTTGTGCAGACTTTGGATACTTAGGCAATAACACCTTTGCTTTTGTTAGCATATCAATTAAATATGTTTTGCTCTTTACATATTTGTTCTCAAGCAACGCTACATATGACGATTCTTTAATATCAACATTAAAAATCTTTCTTAAAACTTTAGCTACTTCTTCAGGAATAACATCATAATCAACATTGTTAGTATCTCTAACAGAGATTATGAGACCTTTGTTTTGAAAATATCTTCTAACTGATGATATATCATCTTTGGAGTGCAAAATATTACCAATAGTTGGAAATTTCCCTATTTGAGCTTCAAGTATCTGGTGATGTTTTTCTGAAATACCAAGCTTATCTTTAATCTTGTTAATTAAATTCTGCTCGTCAACGGAAACGTCATTGTTTTCTTCCCATGCTGCTTCAACAACATATTTATAAAACTCAATATTATCAACTTCATCGTTGAGAGAAAACTCATTTGCAGTATCAACTACATCTTGCTCATAAGCTATAATCTTATCTTCTAATATACGTACACTTTCCATGAAGTCGTCACAATTAAGTAAGATGTTTCTAATATAAATATTAAATAAAACCCTTACATTTCTATCGGTATTAAGCTCTATTTCTCGAACTACAGAACGGATATTATCTTCATTTGAAAACTGGGGTGCTGTCTTTACAACTGCTGATTTGAGCTCGTCAAACGACAATCTCTTATAGTCAATTACATACTCATTTGCAAAACGTTTAAGGTCAGTAAAAGTAGAAACTTTTTCAACGCACTCATTAAATTTCATAACAATACCCCTCTGTTGATATTTTTACTATATAATTATACCATTTTATTATTAAAAAATCAAATAGTATTTATTGTATCCCTTTTGCACAAAACAAAAAGCACTAAGCCTTGCGGTAGCTTAGTGCCTTTGTTTTTGTTTTGGATTTTTATCCATATAAAAATGAGGGGTACAATGATAGACTTTCGCCTACATTGAGGAGGGTAGAACAATACAAAATCAAGTTGCGGTCCTTAACTTTGTACAACTATATTATAACAAGTCTTTTTTAAAAAATGTGAATTAGCTATGAACTGAAATTGAACTTTTTGAGTATTTTGTGTGAAAAGTCTGTCACAGTTTCTTTTATCTCGCTATCTGTGTCTAAAAAACTCCTGTGACAAAAATTTCGATGCCGATGAACAGCAGTATCACTCCGCCTAAGATAGACGCTTTTGATGACATTTTTGTGCCGAAAATTCGTCCGATTTTTATACCGCCCATACATATGAAAAACGTCACCGTTGCGATGATCAGCGCACACACAAACGCCATATCCAAATCGTATTCGGATATCGTGAAACCCACCGACAGCGCATCTATTGAAGTCGCTATACCCTGCACAAGCAGTGCAAGCGGTGTGAGCTTTATATCTTTCTTTTCTTCGTCTTTGTTTTTGATGCCATCAATCAGCATCGAACCGCCTATGTACGAAAGCAACACGAGCGCTATGTACGGAATGAACTTTTCAAACGACTCAAACTGCTGTACCACAGTGTGCACACACACCCACCCAATGAGTGGCATCAGTGCCTGAAAAAATGCAAAAGTCAGCGCAATACCGAACATCTTGAGCCTGCGCATTTTCGGCTCGCTCAGCCCGTTCGCAAGTGACACCGAAAAAGCATCCATAGCAAGCCCCACACCGAGCAACATACTATTGAAAAAGAACATGAAGTTGTAGTCCATTTTTATCCACCTTTGTTTTATGTCCGTATTTTACCACATTTGTGCTATAAGGTAAACTCTCTTTTTGTCACAAAAAACAGGCTGCATAAACAGCCTGTGATTTAAATCAGAGTCATAATAAATTCAGCGAGCGGACACAGCGCAACCGGCATAAATATCGCCGGCACGTAGTTCATCACCTTGAGCTTTGTGATACCTAACATATTCAGTGCCAGAGCGATGATGATGATATATCCCGCACAGTTCATCGTGTTGACTGTCACCATGAACGGCGAAAGCTGAGCTGTCTGTGTAAGCATATCCGCTGAGCCTGAAAAAAGGCTACCGATGAGATATGACGAAAAGGACATCACACCCTGATATACGAATACAAACGCTGCTGAAAACAGCACACCAACTCCGAGGGAACTCGCAAAAATAATAGCCGCAACAAAGTCTAAGATACTCTTTGTGAAAAGCGTTGTGTGGTCATTTGCAAGACCGCTTTGCAGTGAGCCAACTATCGTCATCGCTCCGACACAGAAAAGCAGAGATGCCGACACAAAGCCCTGTGCAATGCTGACTTTGCCGCCTTTGTCGTCTTTTTTGAACTTGTTTTCTATCCAATTCCCGAGTGCGTTGACTTTTCTGTCGAGGTCAACCGCTTCGCCTATTACCGCTCCAAAAACAACTGACATAATAACAACGAGCGTGTTTACACCGTCCTGAAACACACCAGTGATACCAATAAAAAGGGTGCACAACCCAAGTCCCTTGAAAACCGTATCCGACAACCTTTTCGGTATCGCCTTATTAAACAGCAAACCCAGCGCTCCGCCAACGAGCACCGCTACTGTATTGACTATTGTTCCCAACATTCCAAACATAAAATAACCTGCCTTTTGAGTACAAAACACCCTGTTTTTTCCGTTTTGTACTTGCACTAGGCATTATACATCATATTTTTTTGCATATCAACCGTAGTTTTGTAATTTTTTTGTAATATTTATATTGCAGTTTTTGAGATAATATGTTATTATTAGGTTAATTATAATGTAGTATTATGATTATTTTTGAAATACACGTGTTTCACACGAAAGGAGTTTTGCTGTATGTGCGGAATTTGCGGTTTCACCGGCCAAATAGAACAGCGTGAAAACACCATACAAAAAATGACGGAGGTCATCACCCACAGAGGTCCTGATTCTGACGGTTTTTATCAGGACGATTTCATCTCTATGGGCTTTCGACGTCTGAGCATCATTGATCTCGAAGAAGGTCATCAGCCTATCTATAACGAGGACAAGACTCTTGTGCTCACTTTCAACGGCGAGATCTATAACTACAAAGAGCTCAAAAAAGAGCTCGAAGAACTCGGTCACAAGTTCTCGACCTCTTCTGACAGCGAAGTGCTCGTTCACGCTTTTGAACAGTGGGACGAAGAGATGTTTGAGCATCTTCGTGGTATGTTCGCTTTTGCGATTTATAACACTCAAACAAAGGCTGTGTTCCTTGCTCGTGACTTCTTCGGTATCAAGCCACTTCACTACACAATGATCGGCGACAACTTCTGCTATGCTTCTGAAATCAAGAGTATTTTAGAGCATCCTCAGTTTGTAAAGGAATTCAACGACAAGGCTCTCGATCACTATCTTTCATTCCAGTATTGCCCACAGCCGATGACATTCTTCAAAGATGTCTTCTGTCTGCTTCCTGGTCACTTCATGTGGTATCGTGACGGTGTTGTTGAGACTCAGCGTTATTTTGAGGCTAAGTTCCGTCCTGACAATGAAATGAGCGAAGAAGAAGCTGTTGACCAGATCGAAGCAGTTTTCGAAAATTCTGTCAACGCTCACAAAATCGCTGACGTTGAAGTTGGTTGCTTCTTAAGTAGCGGTGTTGACTCAAGTTATGTTTCAACATACTTCAAAGACCAAAAAACCTTCACTGTTGGCTTTGACTTCGGAGAAAGATATAACGAAATCAGCTGGGCTGAAAATCTCTCAAAAGAGCTCGGTGTTGAACACCATACAAAGCTCATCTCGTCCGAAGAATTCTGGGCTGCTGTGCCAAAGGTACAGTACCACATGGACCAGCCACTTGCTGACCCATCTTGCATCGCTCTCTACTTTGTTGCAAAGCTTGCGAGCGAATACGTCAAGGTTGTACTCTCAGGCGAAGGTGCTGACGAGCTGTTCGGCGGTTACACCTGCTACAACGAACCTAGAGTTTACAAAATTTATCAGACTATCGTGCCTTACTGCATCCGCAGAGCTATCGCTGCTGTATGCAAGAAGCTCCCAGATATAAAGGGCAGAGATTATCTCATCCGTGCTACTCATCCGCTTGAGAAGCGTTTCATCGGTAACGCATATATGTACGACCAGAAACAGAAGAAAGCTTTGCTCAAGGATTCTTCTCTTGCTACTGATCCTACTCGACTTGTACGAAGACTTTACACTCGTGCAAGACGCTACGATGAAGTCACAAAGATGCAGTATCTGGACATCAATATGTGGATGGTCGGCGATATCCTTCTTAAAGCTGACAGAATGAGTATGGCGAACTCTCTTGAACTTAGGGTACCTTTCCTTGACAAAGAAGTGTTCAAGGTTGCTTCTACTATCCCGACTCACCTCAGAGTCAACAAAGAGAACACCAAGTATGCTATGCGTCAGGCAGCGCTCCGTCATCTTCCACAGGCCACCGCTGAGAAGGAAAAGCTCGGTTTCCCTGTACCTACCCGTGTATGGCTTCGTGATGAGCACTACTATGGTATTGTCAAAGATATGTTCACTTCTCCAACTGCAGAAAAGTTCTTCAACACAGATATTCTTCTTGACTATCTTGATGAACATTTCATCGAAAAAGAGGACAACTCACGCAAAATCTGGACTATCTATGTCTTCCTAGTATGGTATCAAATTTACTTTGGTGCTGTTGAACCTACACAAGAAGTTGAAGATGCTGCTGATACAAATTCCTCACCATTCGATGATGGTGAGACTGTCGATGAACCAACTGACGGTGCTACAAGAGTGTTCCAGCCGATCGATGAAAACACTGAACAGAATACACCACAGGTTGATGACGACGACTTTGTTGATGAAGACAGTATGGATATGGAAGAAATCTACTCTGCTTCTGAAGGAAAAACCGCTACTCACGTCAATCTTCAGTCTATTGCTGATGAACAAACCGAGAAATCTGACAGTGATAGTGAACCATCGGTAAAGCCTTCTTTCAAGCCTACACTTGAAAATCACAACGACTTCTTTGAAAATTTAAAAGACAAGCTCAAGGATTTTGATAATTTCGACGAAGATTAAATCACAAATACAAAACGCACCGTATTTTGCGGTGCGTTTTGAAATTATTTGGAGGTGTAAAAGTGTTTACAAAGCGTATTATTCCGATACTGCTTGTGCTGACTATGCTTTTTTCGCTAGCTACTGTAAGTGCATTATCAACACAGGCAGCTTCTTATAGAAACACTCACAAAAACACAGGTGACCAAAGAGCCGACATCGTATCAGTCGCAAAAACTCAGATAGGATACAAAGAAGGCTCAAACAACGATACAAAATACGGCGACTGGTACGGTATGCCACACGCACCGTGGTGCGCTATGTTTGTCAGCTGGTGTGCTCGTCAAGCAGGTGTTCCCACCAGTGTAATGGGGAATTCTGCTGTTGCAAGTTCACGTGCATATTCTTTCAATCTCAAATATCGTGACGGATACAACTACACCCCAAAAGCCGGTGACATATTTTTCGCAAAAGACTGGTCCCATGTTGGTATCGTTGCTTCTGTCAAAGGAAAGTATTTTTATTCAGTAGAAGGCAACTCGAACAACAATGGTAGCAACGAGGGCGTAGCGGTTGTTTCTATCAAAAGGAAAATCGTCAACAACTATTACGGTATTCCAAAATATATAAACAACTCAAAGTACAAAACAGAAACAAAATTTCCGACCCCTGTAACAGCACACACACTTGCATCGAAAACAATCAAGGTGTATAACGCTCCTAACGGAAAAGCTCTCAGCAACAAAATTTCCGGTAAAACCGAATGCATCATTCAGAACTTCTACAAAAACGGCTGGTGCAACATCTTATTCAAGCTCAAAACAGGTGGGTACGAATCAGGATATGTAAAAACATCAGCGTTTTTAAAGCCTTCATATGATGTGTTCAAAATAAAAGCGAGCAAGGCACTGGGCCTATATTCAAGCAGAAACCTCAAAACTTCTGCGGGTAAAATCGCAAAAGATAAGAATTTCTACGTCGTTGGACACACTTCTTCTGCTGTCCAGATTGTCTATGCTCCAAAAAGCGGAGAATACAAAATGGCGTGGGTTCCGATTTCTAAATTTGTATATAACATCAAATACAAACCTAACGGTGGCAGTGGAACCATGAAAAGCTCTACCGTCAAATATAGAAGCACCTTCAAGTTGGCTGCTAACAAATACAAGAGAACTGGTTACACCTTTGGTGGATGGAACTCCTACAGAAGCTCAGACAAAACCTGGCACGTAAAGAGCGTGGGTTGGACTACTTCGAGCAAAATCAACTCTAAAAAATACACAAAGCATTTATATAAAAATGGTGCATCGTACGCTTTGAAAAAAGCATGGATGAGTAAGGGTACAACGAACGATACTCTGACCTTCTATGCAAAATGGAACCCTAATATTCTTAGCGTCAGCTATAACGCAAATGGAGGTATTATCAACTCAGAGTCGTATATGCTTCTTGACTCAATCATCCATAATATTGACAATAGTGTTTATACTCAGGACTTTGCATATAACAAAGCAATTGAAGGTTTTGCGGACAGCATAGCTTTAGGACTATCAAAAGATGGTTACACTTTCTCAGGTTGGAGCATGTCTGCTGATGATAATACAATTTTTGACTGCAATAACATGCAACTAAAGCCGATTGAAATCAACGACAAAATTAAAGAAAGCAACTGTTCCTCAACTCTATATGCAGTATGGGAGCCTAACACAGTAGCTATACACTACAACACAAACGGTGCTTGTGTTGAATCAGACGACTTTGTTTTGGTTAATGATTTTATTTGTAATAAGAGCGACAACACAATATACTCACAACAAGTAACATACAACGAAACCGAAAACCTGACTCTTTCTGATGCATCATATTATGGCATGACAAAATCAGGACATAACTTCGTTGGATGGTCAACAACACCTGATGGTAAAAATATCATTGACCAGAGCACTGCTCTCACTGTGTCAGACATAGCTCCTGAAATTCTTTCTTCAGACTGTACTCTTGAGCTGTACGCAGTTTGGGAAGAATTTGTTGAACCAACACAAATACAATAACAAACTATAATAAAACGCATCGTATTTTACGGTGCGTTTTTTGTTGCGTAGTCCAGTAAATACCACAGCATTTTCGATATCCTTTCATACTCAGTCGCAGCAACGTATGGATCCAGCGGATTCTCGCCCAAACCCACTTCAATTGTAAAAGCAGGACGGCGAAAGCGTTCAATGAACCAGTCCTTAAAACCGCCACCTACAGCTATACCATTCGGGTGAGATACAGCATATCCCGACAAAGCTGACATAGCATTTGCTATACTCAGGCTCTCTTTCGGAGTTTTATCTAAGAAGTCATAGTAAATCTCACGCCCTTGAGTATGAAGTGCAACGGCTACATAATAATCATACATACGACACAACTCACACAGCGCTTTTGTTTCTTTTTCGCTTTCAGGATACTCTCCACCGTAGCGAGTCGGTGACGCAGAATATATTCCCATTTTATTTTCATTTTCTTTTACCTTTTTGTACCCTGCATCAAAATTATGGTTGATATCCACACCCCTTGCATTTGCTTGCCACTTTGTGTGGGGTAGGCCAGCCTTGATAAGGCTCTCACTCACAAGCTCACACAACTCTCCTGCGGTTTTCTCACCATTCACGCTTATTTCAACACCGTCAGGATTCATCATCGGAATTATTGTAAGCCCTGTTCTTTTTATGTTTCCACTCACAGTACAATCATGCTCCATTTTTGTACACACTTCATCTAAAAATCTGTAAAGTATCTCTGAAGTCAACCTTTCCATACCGTGAAATGCTCCGCACAAAAGAACTCCACCGACTTTACCCACAGTGTATGCACTTATGTCACGACACAGCACAGTTTTAGAAATAACGAACTTCTTAATTTGAGTATGTGCACTCAAAATCCTGTTTTCTAATTGCCTGCATTTTTTTACATCACATTCACCATAATTCAAATATCTCACCCCTGTTGCAAAGAACACACTTTTGATTTATAATCAATGTATATTATTCTTGGGAGTTATTATGCAGATTTTTGACGCTATCAAAAAAACTGAATATTGTACATCTGTTGCACTCGGCTTTTTTGATGGTGTACACCTAGGTCATCAATCGGTGATAAACACCTGCAAGACATTTGCAAATGGTGGTCTAAAAACCGCTGTGCTGACTTTTAAAGAAAGTCCTGCTCTCACCTTGTACGGCACAAAAAAGCCGCTCCTGAGCAACACAGGGCGAAAACAAGAGCTGTTAGAATCTCTAGGAGTGGACTTTACTTATTGCATTGATTTTGACACAGTAAAAGATATGGACGCTGACACCTTCGTGCGTGAAATAATCGTTAAAAAACTGCGTTCAAAAATAGTTGTAACTGGCTTTAACTACCACTTCTCAAAAGGTGGCAGAGCGAACGCTGATGACATGATCAAGCTGTGTGAAAAATACGGTGTAAAAGCGTATAAGTGCGATCCTGTGGAGTATGAAGGCAAACCGATATCATCCAGCAGAATCCGCAGTTGCATAGCAAACGGTGACATCGAAAATGCCAACAAAATGCTCGGATATAACTATAGCATTGACAGCGTAATTGTCAGCGGAAATCATCTGGGCAATACACTTTCTTTCCCCACTATCAACCAGAAGCTTGACCCCTGCTCAGTTATTCCGAAATTCGGCGTTTATGCAACAAAAGTCACTATAGAGGGGAAAACCTGCTTCGGTGCAACTAACATCGGTGTTCACCCAACCGTGGGCGAGTGCGAGCCTGTGTGCGAAACTCATCTGCTCAATTACAATGGTGATAATCTGTATAACAAAAAAGCCCACACAGAACTTCTCAGATTCATACGAGAAGAAAAAAGTTTCAAGAACATAGAGGAGCTCAGAAAGCAAATCGAAACAGATAAAGCTAATATACTTAATTTGCTAAAAAAAGAAAGCCTGCCTATCTCATGATAAGCAGGCTTTTGTGTTATTTACTTTTTAGTATAGAAGATTCTGAGTATCAGCTCATCAAGAGCCTCTTCATCAACATAAAACTCCATATACTTATCTGTGAGTTTGTTCTCACCAACAGGTGTCACAATCTCTTTCAGTTCATAGTCAGCATAGCGGTTGAGCATAGCACTGAGCGAATTGATTGAACAATCCGACACAACATACGGTGCAACGTCTTGGTATGTTTCAAGAATGAACGTATCGCTTTCCTTAACCTTTTCGCTGAAAGCGGTGACAAAGTTTTCCATATACTCTTTATGTCGGTCCATACGGGAGATGTTCATCTGGTCACCGACATCTTTACGGGTATGGACATACGCTAAAGCTTGCTCACCGTTCAGTGTAACTTCGCCCATAGGTATAGTGCTATCAATCTGTGAAAAATCATCGACTACATCGACGGTGACTCCGCCAACAGCATCATTGAGAATCGCTATTGCATCCATATTCATAGACAGATAGTAGTCAACCGTGAGTCCAGACAAAAAGTCAGACACAGTACGAACCGTGTTCTCACAGCTATCTTCAAGACCGGAGCCATAGGTGTGCGCCAATGCAAGCTGAGCAAAAATAGTGCCCGCAGGTTTTCCTCCCAAACCGAGTACACCTATATCCATCATGGTGTCACGGTTGAGTGTCAGCACGCTGTATGACTTATCTATCTCATCAAATACAGCGAGTGCGACCATGTCCGCTTCACCTGTGTTTGTATAAGATTCGCTCGCTTTGACCTCACCACGCTCGTCAATACCCATAAGCATCAACACAGTGATGTCCTGTCGTGGGAAATAGTCCACTCCATCTACGGTAACTGTCTTGTGCGATGATGTGGTATCAACCTCTGCTTGTTTATGATTGAATGCCGCATCAATGATCTTAAAACCTGAAACCGCTACGACAACAGCAAGGATAACTATCAGCACTGTTGTGATAACAGAAGCTTTAGTTGTTTTTTTAGCCATAAAATTAACCGTTCACCTTACGACGATGGATAACAAGAGCCATAATAGCAATAAGTGAAACAAGCATTACAGCGCTCCACATAATAATGCCGGAAGCGTCGCTTGTAGTTGGAGAAACTGTGCTGAGATTCACACCGCTACCAGGTACTAAGAAAGCAACAGGGCAAATTTTGTCAAATTTTACAGTAACTGTACCATCGCCATTGTTGATACAATCAACTACTGGCTGCCATTTGCCATCTACATAAACCATAGCAGTGATGAATACATCTTTGCCAATTCCTAAGTCAAATGTAAGATCAAGGATAGCACCATCTTTTAAGTGTGTAGGAATATCTTCACAATAGTCTGTAACGTCAAACAGGTCTTTGATAACAAGATCATCAGCTGTTTTGTCTTTGTCCCATTTTTCCTTGACTATATCGTTGAGAGCAGGGCAAACGTCTGAGAGTTTTGTGCCCGGTTTGTTGAGCTCTTCATAAACCTTGAGGAGCTCATCTTTTGCATCTTCAGGAATATCAGGATCTGTTGTAGCTTCTGATACAGAAGTGATAATAAGGCACTCCAAGAACTCTGTTGAGAGTCTGTTTCCGTTAGGACCTGTGATAAAACCAACAACGTCCTTG
The DNA here is from genome assembly GCA_045539655.1 of Ruminococcus sp. Classification (GTDB taxonomy): domain Bacteria; phylum Bacillota; class Clostridia; order Oscillospirales; family Acutalibacteraceae; genus Ruminococcoides. The sequence goes on from JAZQFT010000024.1 coordinate 54,908, forward strand.
CCGTTGAGCTGATCAATAATAACAAGCTCAGGTGCGCCTTTGTTTGTGATACTCTCAACAAAATCTGCAGCTGATGCAGAAACAGTAATAGTGAGCATCAAAACGATTGCTAAAATCAATGTGAGTAGTTTTTTCATTTTAACCATCTCCAATAAAATTTATAAATAAAAGTGTACTATATTAACCATACTGATTTTGTCAAAATAAAACCATCGGTTTAATTAATATCGTGTTTATTGTCGGTGCTTTGCACCCTTTTGTTAGCTTTAGCATAAGCTGATTCGTATGACTTGCTATATTTATACTTTGAGTAGTAACCCTTGCCATAGCGTGAATACTTTCCTGTAATTTCACCGACACAGTTCATCACGATACCTAAAATACGGGTTTCAATAAACTCAAATTGTGAAACAGCGCTAGACAAAGCAACCGTATTGCAATAGTCTTGTCTCACTACAAGCAAGATGCCATCAACAAACTTAGCAGCAACCATAGCATCAGATACTTCGCCAACAGGTGGTAAATCCACTATAATATAATCATATGCACTCTTAAGCTCTTCAAGGATCTTTTCCATTTTCTTTGAGCTCAGAAGTTCGATAGGGTTAGGCGGGTTATCACCGGATGCGATTACATCAAAGCTCGACTCATCTTCAAGAGAACATTTCTGAACTACCATACTTATGTCGCTGTAACCGGTAAGGTAGTTGGAAAGTCCTGGAACTTTTGCAATAGGAAGTTTAGCCGCAAGCGACGGACGTCTCATATCACAGTCTATAAGCAAGACTTTCTTATCAAGCTGAGCAAGTGTATATGCAATATTAACAGATGAAAGGCTCTTGCCTTCACCGGTGAGTGCTGATGAAATACCGATAACAGGACAAGTGATTTCATCAACAAAAGAGAACTGAAGTTTAGTACGTAAAAGCTTGTATGCCTCACTTGCCATAAAGTTGATATTCTTTCCGACAAGGTTGACTTTTTTGTTTGCACTCTGGTCGTGTCTTTTTGGCTTTTTCTGTCCGTAACCATAGTATTCGCCACCTGAATGACCAGGATTGATCATATCAGGAACAGACGCCAGTATCGGATACTCGCAACATCTGGTGATATCTTCATCATCACGGATAGTTACATCAAACACTTCTTTAAGTATAATCACGCCAAGTGAGAGAACCAAACCAATAATAAAGCCTATGGCTAAATTCTTCACATAGCTTGGTGAGCACGGTTCTGTAGGAATAACAGCATTATCAACAATGTTGGCCGATGTACCTTCAACGATGCTAGAAATCCTCTTAGGCAAAATATAAGCGATAGCTTTCGCAAGCGTTTCAGCTTCCTGAGGATCTTCGCTTATAATCTTAACCTCAAAAATCTCAGTGGCATTTACAGCACTTGCTGAAATCATATCCTGAAGCTGTTCATAATCCATATCCACAGAAGCATAATCTATAACATCATTAAGACAAGCTCTGGAATTAAGAATAACAATATATGTATCAACAAGGCTCTTAGCCGCGCTGATATCACCTTGCGAAATACTGAAAGATGCATCTCCGACAGACAACGAGTTGTTGTTTACATAAAACATTGCTGAAGATTCATACTTAGGTGTTACTAAGAAAAAAGTTCCCACCGTAGTAATAACAGCACAAAGCACCGATACAATACATACCAGCCAGAAACGTTTCCACACAGCTTTCCAGATTCGTCCTAAATCAATCTCGAAAACATCTGTTGAAGTATTATTTTTATTATACATTTTATCTTGCATAAATTATCCTCATCTACCCATTATATACAAATATAAAAAATGGTATAATTACACACATTAAAATATAAGATAGCTAATAGTAGTTTATCACAATCATCTTAAATAGTCAACATATCAATCAGCTAATATTTATAAATCTATATATTAAGATGTAGTGTTTATGAATTTCTGCGTCGCACAGAAATTTTGGCTATCATACCTTTAATCATTTTCTTTTCATCATTATTTAGGCCGAAAAGCCACATTGACACACCGTACACAGAAACCATAACAATCAAGTTAAGAATCATCGCAACAATACCCGATATATCAACCAACAAAAACAAGACTCCACTTATTGTCGATAAAATAAGGCAAGGTAATATTCCCTTGAACAATCCACAGTAATACTGGATTAGCGATATACCTATTTCTTTTTTAAATACGATATTCATACACAAAACATCTCCAAGCATAAGAGAAATGAATGTGCCGATAGTCGCACCGATGAGCGGATTCCATTTTATCAGGAATATTGTCAAAATTACGTTAAGTACAACAATGAAGAATTTAATAATAGATTGAAGCTGGTGCTTATTTTTCGCCCACAAAATCTGTGTACCGATACTCTCTGAAAGAATAAATACATAAGCAAACATCAGCATCAATGCAACATAGTAGCTCTGTTTATATCCGTCGCCTACCCAAAGGGTCAAAAAAGTTTGGCCGTTAACCACAAAGCCTACAAATATTATTCCCAGAATGCTCAAGGAATATCTTCCTATTCTGACCATTTCAGTTTGGAGTTCTTTTGAAGTTGCACCTTTTTCAACCATTTTAACAACGCCGGGCATCAAAATACCACCCAACGCCTGTCCAATGCTTTGAAAATATTGCACAAGCTGGGTGCCGACGCCATAAACCGCAATTATTACCGATGACGAAACAACAAGCATTCCAAGCAGCAACTGGTCTGCGTAGCAATTTATCTGTGTAGCTATCATCTGCAACAGTATAAACGAAGAATAAGCAATAATTTCTTTCACAAAACCGAAATCAATACTCTTGAATTTCGGTCTGAGCTTTAACACGTAAAGCACATATATCATATAGTACAGCCTTGTAGCAATAGTAAGTAATAGATTGATTGTAACAATCGCAATGCTCTTGAATCCAAGCTCAAGGGCTACAACTGTCAGAACTATTCTTGCGATAATCTGTATGATTGCTGAGCCTTTTGAAACAGTGAACTTCGAATACGCAATAATAATGTTATTGAAAACTGATGTTCCGAGCGTTACTGCCGCATTGAGCACTGTCAAAACCAATAGTTTTTTACTCAGCTCAATTTCTGAAGGGGACAGGCCTTTTGCAAACATGTCCTGAAAAAACGCAATGAGAATTGCGCCTAAAGCAAGCACTACAACTGCAATAATTGAGTAAAAAACAATACACACACCAACAAACTTGCGGCTGCTGTTGAGGTCATTGGTTTCTTTATACTTTGCTACATAACGCACGACAGAATTGCCCATACCCAAATCGAGCAAAAGCAAATATCCTGTTACAGATGCAATCAGCTTATATACACCGTACTCTGCGTCTCCTAAAGAGCTTATGATAAGCGGAGTAAGCAACAACGTTGACAAAACCTCGAATATCATAAATACATAGGAAAGCACAGTTCCTACTTTACGATTCATATTTTCACCTGTGTAAAAGAGAATTTAATTGCTTCACAAAATCCTTATGCAAAACATCAAGAACCTTTCTGCTGTCATATTCATCATCGAAAGGCACAGACCTGATAACCTTTGCGATTTCTTCAGGTTGCTGTACGTCATAATAATGGATATGTTCTGTGACATCAGAAGATTCAATCGCATCAATGCGAACGCTCACTACTTTTAAGCCATTTGACATATACATGAGCACCTTTGACGGAAAAGAAGTGGCATTGAACTTCGCATCTGCCTGTTGTGTGCTTAGTCCGATATGACACGCTTGTATATATGAATTGAAATCGTTGCCGGACTTGAATCCAACGTAGTTAATTTTGCAATTTGTTTTTTGGGATACTTCTTCAATCTCTTGTTTTATCTGTTCGATTTCCTCTTTCGAGCCACTGCCAAGTATCTCAAGAACATAATTATCGTCGAGATATTCCGCAATAGGGATAGCCGTAAAAGCTCCGCCTTTGGCTTTTCTGAAGGTTCCCGCATATACGACGTGAATTTTATCATCATCAAAAGAAAAACCCAAATCAGGTTCAACCTTATATGTTCCGTGAGAAATAGCAAACGGCTTTTGAGTGTTTACTTCTTTTCTCAACAACCCGGTGATGAAAATGTAGCTGTCCGCAATTTGCAGATAATCTATCTCTTTTTTTCTCTGTTCTTCGTTTTCGGTAACGTCAGAATACAACTCTTCGACTTCGATAGTAAGCCTGAACTTTTTCAGCTTCTTCATAAATTTCAGTATATTCATAAAAACCAATGAATGATACACAATCAAATGGTCGCCATTATGAATGTTTTTGAAGAGATAAAAAACAAGACTTAGTCTTGTCAGCAAATGTCCCAAAACACGAATAAACTTATTTTTACTGCTGAAGGAGGAGAAGGTCTTCAAAAAGACCTTGCTGTCTAACCTCTGCTTTTTACCCTTTACAAACTTATGTAGCTTTGTCTGTGCCGGAGAAACAACTACAATTTCTTCGTCACAAGCCTCGGTGAGTGCAGAGATAACGTATTTCATTTTATTTTCAGTAGCCGGAGCCGCTAATCTGTTTTCGCTCCTGATCTGGTCGCAGTTATAATAACCCAAGTAGTATCTCATTGACGCCCACTCTTACAATAAATTAAGTCATTTTGAATCAATTCAGCCGATAAAAATCGTTTCCGCTGTGTGCCACGTGGAGGCATTGATTCATACACAGCACCCGACTCTTTTTACAGAGTCGGGAAACTTTATAAAAAGTAATTAGTCTACAATCATTTTGCCGTCAGCATCGAAGTAATGATAACCAACCTCAATCATAGAACCGTCAGCGTATGTCTTGCCAACAACAAACTTAGCAGAAAGCCAGATCTTTGTGTTTTTAGCAATCTTATTGCCGTCGTTGATAAAGTAATAGTTTCCATCATATTCTACTAACTGATAAGCATACAGGCGAACGCCGTTACGATAGAAGTAATCGCCGATTGGACCGTTGTTACCTACCATCTTACCTGAAGCGTCAAACTCGTAGTAGCCAGGTAACATAGCGCTACCGTCAGCATATGTCTTGCCACTTACAAATTCTTCAGTGAGGTAAAGTTTTGTATTTGTTGCGAGCTTATTGCCGCTGTCGATGAAGTAATAATCACCCTCAACCTCGATTAGCTGGTAAGCCTTCTGAACAACGTTATTCTTGTAGTAATAACCGTTTATGATACCATTCTTTATAACCATTTTGCCATCAGCATCGAAATCATAGTAGCCAACAGCAAGCGGTGTGCCATCTGCATATGTCTTACCCTCTACAAACTGAGCTGAGAGATAGAGTCTTTTGCTCTTAGCAATCTTGTCATAGTCGTTGAGGAAGTAATAATCACCTTCGAACTCTATCAACTTATATGCTTTCTGACGAACGTTATTCTTGTAGAAATAGTCGCCGATTGGACCATTCTTAACAACCATCTTACCTTCTGCATCAAAGTTGTAGTAACCAACGTACAGCGGTGTGCCGTCCTCAAATGTTTTACCCTCTACAAACTGCTGTGAGAGATAGATTGTCTGGTTTGCAGCGTACTTATGACCATCGTTGATGAAGTAGTAATCTCCTTCGTAATTCACTAACTGGTAAGCTTTTAAGCGAACATTGTTCTTGTATAAGAAGCCGTTGATTCTGCCTTCTTTGATAACCATCTTACCATCAGCATCAAATTCATAGTAACCAACAGGAATTGGTGTTCCATCTTTATATGTCTTACCACTTACAAATTCTTCTGTTAAGTAGAGCTTTGTATTCTTAGTAAGCTTGTTACCGCTGTTGATGAAGTAGTAATTTCCTTCATAATTTATCAACTTGTAAGCCTTCACAACGGTGTTATTCTTATAGAAATAGTCACCGATTGGACCATTCTTAACAACCATCTTACCATCAGCATCAAACTCATAGTAACCAACAGAAAGTGGTGTGCCGTCTGCATATGTCTTACCACTTACAAACTGCTCAGAAAGGTAGAGCTTTGTGCTGACTGCATACTTATGACCTGCATCGATAAAGTAGAAGTCGCCCGCTTTATCCTGTACAAGCTGGTAGTTGTTAAGACGAACACCATCTTTATAGAAGTAGCCTTTGTATGGACCTGTAAGAAGCTCAGCCTTACCGTCTGTACCACAATCATAGTAAACAATGATCTGCTGTGCTGTATCTCTGTAAGGGATAATGCCTGTCTGCATATAACCCTTCATATCGAAGAAGTATGTATCGCCGTCGATAACATATGGGTCAGCATTATGAGTTGAAGATGCAGTAAACTTCTTATAGTAGCTTGGACCGTACCAGTATCTGTAGCCATCTTTCATCTTGACCCAAACACCGTCAATAAGTCTGCCGTTATCAAACTCGTAAACTATAGCGTCTTCTGTATAGTGTGTACCGTCAACACCGGCACCGTCAACAGTGCTGAAATAGTACCAGTCTTCTTCAACCTGCTGCCAACCGCTTGATAAACGACCACCGATTGCATAGTAGTTGACGCCGTCGATGTCGATTAAGCCACTATACTTAACTCTATCTTCACAAACACCGTCTGTACCAAAGTTATAGTAATAGTCGTCAATCTTCTGGAGGCCTGTAACCTTAACACCGTCTACATAGTAGCTGTTCTCAACCCAGCCCTCAACAATTGCGCCATCAGCATAAACCTTACCGTTGTACTCGCCGTTGAAAAGCTCGCCACATTCGCACTTGCGTAAACCGTCTATATCCTCATAGGTGTGGCCCTTAGGCTCAACAACTGTACCCCAGTCAATTACTGACTTACAAGTCTCGCAATATGTTCTGTCTTTATAACCATCTGTAAGACAAGTTGCGTCTTCATTTAAAACTTTGAGCTCAGCATCGTGGTAGTGCCATGGGTTCACACTATCGTTGAGGTTTGTAGCAACAGAAACTTCGCCACCAAATGAAGGGAAATATCCGTCGTAAGCCTTCTCAGCAAAGTCAATAGAACCTTCTAAAACACTATAGTCAATAGTAACGATAGGGTTGTTACCTGTAGCAAACTGAGCTTCGGGTTTGATAGGCTCTCCTGTGAAGTGGTTAATAGCATCCCATGACCATACACGTACAGGAATACTTACGAGTGTTTGAGCACCTGTAAGGCCTGTGTCTTTTACCTTATTAACCTTAACTGTTACGTTGTTTGTGATTTCGTTAACCTGTGCAGTTGCCTCAAAGCCTGCGAGAGCTTTTAAGCCTTCAATCTCCCAGTTGTTAGCTGTCTGGAGATGGATTGTTGCAGTAACACCGTCAACAGCTTCAACATCAGAAGTCTTGATGTCTACGTAGTAAATTGAATCATATTCAGCAGGAGCATTTGAATCGTTGTGACCGCTCAATGTGATTAAAGCATCACTACCTACTGTAAATGTTCTTGTAACCTTACCTGTATTTCCGAGCTTATCCTTGATTTCGAATGCTACTGTATGAACACCATTTGTAAGCTTTACATTTTCGCAAATCAGGTGTTTTCCTGTTACCTTCGCACTGTCTACAGCAATACCATCAACATAAATATTTCCTGTTGTGTTGTCTAACTCTGCATTGTCAGCAACTGAAGCTGAGAACGCCATTGTGTTCTGAGAAATCTTAGCACCGTCTTCTAAAGCTATCGCTTCATCAGCAGGGATATAGCTAACATCAGAAATTGTTGGCAATACTCTGTCATCAACCGCTGAGCTGTAGTCGAGTGTAATATCGTCAATATAGAAAGTATGAACAGCAGGAGCTGTTGGCTTTATATATGTTCTGATAACAGATGGTGAACGAGTATTTGATGTATCCTCAGGATCTGGCATACAAAGATAATCATATGCTGTGAGGTTGATAGATGCATACACCCATCTTGACTCAGGAATATCAGCCTCTGTACAAGAATTCAGGTTCTTGACAGTGCCATTCTTTGTTGTGAAAGTAAAATGATCCTGCTTGCAGGAATATTTACCGTCAGCGGTCTTTACATAAAGCTGTGACTGGAATGCAAGACCCGTAGCACCCTCAGGAATGTAGAGCCACATGCCAAGCTTTGTTGGACTTTTACCGTTAGCAACATCACGTAATACTGTAGGTCCACCTACGTTAAATAAAACGTTATATGTCCAGCTAGCAAATGCCGCATTAGTGTTGTCAACGCTCCAAGCAAGAGAATACTTACCGTTTCTTACCTGTCCGCCGTTTTCTTTAGTAGCAAGGAAAGTAGTGCTGTCTGTTTCATCGGAACACTGACCTGCTAAAGGATCCGCACCAACAAGGGTATTATTTATACCATTATCAATAGAATACTGCTTAGCTTCATCAAAGCCCATCCAATCAGAAACGTCTCCGTCTTCAAAGTCGTAGAGAACTTCTGAACCCTTACCGAAAGCAACTGTTAAAGTGCTTGTCTTTGATGTGTCAGGTAGGTATGTAGCTGTTACCTTAACGCCTGTCTTTGTTTCGTCTGTTGTTGCAGTGAGCGTTGTGCCCGAAAGTGTTGCAGCTGTTGTATCGGAGAGAACAAGTGAATACTGGTCGCCCAGATATACAGGTGTATCATCAGAACCGTAAGTCGCAGTAACTGCAACATCTACCTTCTTACCGTATGGAATAACTGTGCTTTCCTGAGCAAAGCCGAAAACGTCAGGATTTACGACGCTTATTGTTCTAGAACCTACAACGTTTGAGTTGTAAATCATCTGAACATCAAATGTACCTGTTGTACCATTTGATGTAAATGTACCGTTTTCAATTGTACCGTATGATGGGTCTGAAAGTGCCCATGTTACGTCAGCTGGAACTTCCATCTCGAAGCCAGCTGTATCGATACCCTGAGTTGTGAAACTGTAAGTTGACTTAGCAGCAAAATAGTCATATTCAGCGTTGATTACAGAGTGGTCGAATACACCTGTAGCACTTGCTGTTGAAACTACCATAATGCTGTTTATTGTAGGACGCTCTGAACCGTCGGAAGGAATAGAGCGCATTGTGTGAGTGTCTTCACCCTCACGCTTAGTAACGAAAGTTGAAGAACCGCCACCGTCGCCGTTAACTGCGTTAACGCAACCGAGAGCGAGCATCATTTCGCCCATTTCGTAGTTAGAAAGACCTGTAGCTGTAGGAGAAACACGTCCATCAAACTGACAGATAACGAGTGTGCCGTCAGGCTTGATACCAAGCATTGATCTTGATGCCGCTGCTGTTGTTCTTTCCGGTGTACTATTGACGAGTTTGCCGTCTTTTACAAGCCAACCGAAGTTAGCAGCAACAACGTTGTAGTCATCCTCTTCAAGAGGTTCTGTTCTTGAGCGGAGCTCACAATCACCGTTCTGCTTGATAGCAAGATATGTCTGTGCATTACCTGAATGGTTTGCAGGGTCAGCAAGTACTACACCGTTGTAGACCATGAAATCGTATGGTGCGTTGGAGTCATAAGCGAGTGCTGTGTTCATAGCACCAACTACGTTATAACCAAGTTGATTTTCATAGTACTCAACTGTCTGAGTAACTCTTGCGTCTGTCCAGTGTGTGCTGTCGCTGAGGTTATCAGGATCTAATTTGTCGATGCCGTAATAACCCGGGAGCACCTGGATGCTAGGATTCTTTGTGTCAATCTCCATAACGTGTGCAATCTGGCGTCTTGAGCCTGCTGCATTATTGAGTACGATTTCTGTTTCTTTTGCACCCGGTGCAAGAGTGTACTCGTGTTTTGAGATAACACTGTAGTATTCATCTGTTACTGCTGTGTCAAAAGTTGCAGCTAAAGCCGATAAAGGCAACATTGTTACAACCATGATGGCACAAAGCACCACAGATGCTACTCTTGAGAACTTTTTGTTCATGTTAATCTACCTCCATGAAATTTTATATTAGGCAGGAAATACCTGCACAGATACCTACTTTATTTTTATTCTGTCCTGTGAAACTATCTCGACATAATCAGTATAAGGTCTGTTCAAATCACAAACTTCATAAAAATGATGTCCTTTTCTTTCCTCCTCAGGCAAATCTGCCCGCCAGTCACCATATTTCTGGGTCAGATATTCGTCGAATTTCTCAGGGACTCGCACTCTTAACCCTTCAAAGGTTGCAAATATACCATCTCCGTACTGCTCTTTAGGAGCATATTCGAGTTCTCCCTGCCAGTTACCGTGATTACAGATCATCTGGGACTCCTCAACTTTCCATTGAGAAATCAAATCCTCAATCTTCTTAATAATTGAGTGTGTCCGCTTATGATAACCGAGTATTCTCTCTATCTTGATAAGAACTTTAGCTTTGAACGAGTAGTTTTCGTTTGTTTTAAAAACACAAGCTTTTTTTAAATCCATCATTTTCTTTTGTCGTATCATCGCTTTAGCATCATCCTCATTTTCCGGATAACCGTCCAGCGGAAACACGTCAATATAAACACCGTGGTGAATATTAAGCTCTGCGTTGCTTTTTTCAATATATGTTGTTCTCGAATCTCTGATTTTAGCAAATATATACGGAAAATTATAATCCGTTTTGTAAGTCTGCAAAAAATAGTACTCAGGAAGATAGGCAGAAGCTTTTTCACAAAAAAACTCGTAATCTTCTCTGTACATTCCGACATCAATGTCATCATCCCAAGGTATATATCCCTGATACTTCACAGCACCAAGTGCACTGCCGCAAACAAGGAAATATTTAATATTCAGCTTTTCGCAAATCTCAACAAACTTTTTTAAAATTTCAAATTCCTTAGCTTGTAACTCAGTCAAGATATATCTCCCTATAAATATCCAGATACTTTCTGAAATTATTCTGCTTATCAAAGTTTTCTGCATACTTTATACAGCCTTCTTTGTCAAAAGGCTTTTGTGTGCACACAAAGTCAATTTGTTCAACTACAGCATCTACGTCATCGCACTCTACAACAACGCCACAGGTTTTGTCGATACATTCCGGACTTCCACCGCTGTTAAACGTAATTACCGGTGTTCCGCAAGCAATTGCTTCAATATTCACTAAACCTAAAACCTCGTCACGTGTAGGATTTACAAAAACGTCCGCTGCTGTGTAAATTTCAGAAAGCTCTTTTTGGCTTTCTGTTCTGTGAATTGAAATGATATTATCAGGTAGGTGCTTGTCTGTTTCCAAGTTAGTTCCAACAAGAACAATTTGATAGTTCTTGTCACAAAGCCTTTTTGAAAGCTCTGTGAACACATCTAAGCCCTTTCTCTGACCCCATTCAAGCGACACACCCAAAACGATTTTACAATCTTCTTGTATATTGTATCTTTTTTTAAAATCGCTTTCAGTAGGTTTGAAAATATCCAAATCAATTCCGTTGTAAATGACTCTTATAGGATAATCCTTGAAAAAGGATTCTTTAACTACTTGTGAAAGCCATTTTGACGGCGTAACAATAGTTAAATCAAGTCCGGAAAACAGCTCCTTCTTTTTTTGAAAAAGTTCCTCACTTTTATCGAACAGGAAACTGAACTGCTTCTTTTGACCGCAATCAAAGCAACCGCTCTTCCATTTTTCGCAATTACTCATCGAGAAGTAGGCACAATAAGCTGTGAATGTCCAACAATCGTGAAATGTCCAGACAAGCTTTTGTCTTTTCTCTTTAAAATAGCTGAACAGTAAGTCAAGGTCGCAATCATGACCGTGTATATTATGGAGATGAACAATATCAGGTTTTATTCTTTCTAGATATTGAATCATCTTTTTTGTAGATTTTTTCGAATTGAAACCGTAATTTCCGAAAGCGTGGGATTTTAAAGATTGGAGTTTAATATCAAAGTCATTTGAACATTGCAAGCCTTGCTCATAACCGTTAGTTTTACTGCTGTAGAGAATATAGTTTTCTATCTTCTCAGCATTAAGTTGCTCGCTTATTCCGACACAAATTCTTCCGGTACTGCCAACACCACAGGTTGCGTTTATCTGCACTATTTTCATACAATGTCCTCCCAGAAGAAGTGGTACGGAAATACGTCGAGTACTCCTTCTCCTGATGCACTGACAAAGAAATACAATAAGAAAAACACTACCATAACGTATCTGCCTGCAATCGCTACCTGTTTCCATCTCACACTTTTAGCCTTTATTATCTTCGGTAACAGCAACGGTATGAAGATGATGTAGTAGTAGTTCATACGCATCGCCAATGTATGAAGCGGAGCAAACATCTGAATGAACAACGACAGGAGCAAAAAGTTTCTTAACCCGATTGTTTCCCTATCGATCAGGTCTTCGTCGGGCACCAAGAACGAGAATACAGCAAAAATCGCAAACAAAGCAATCATTGCATAAGCTCCCGTTGATGAACTGGAAGCCGAAAATCTTGTGTATTGTTCCAAAATCAGACTAAGCACCGAAAATATCTGTCTATTAAAAACAAACATTACAACGGTCAAAGGAACGATAAAGTACAGCCACTTTTTAGTAATCTTTGCGTGGTACAAAGGATACATAAAAATCAGCATAAAAGCGCTCGAGTGGAATGTTATTGCTACAGCTACCGCAATTATGAAAGGAAGGAGTTTCTTTTTGCGAGTGAACTCATACGCAATGAAGCCTATAGCAATTGCCATCATCTGTCGAAGTCCCGAAAACATCATTACAAATGTAGACATAATACAAAACAGCACTATCGTCAAAGACGTATCTTCAAGCAGTCTGTAATAGGTAGGAAAAATCATTGCACTAATAATCAATGCAATCGCCGCAATAATAAACTGCGGTTGTGTAGAAATGTAAGAAATGAGCTTTACTAGAATTGCAAAACCAATTTCAGTAGAATAATTATATCTTATAATATCAGACCAATCAGAGATACAAATGCTTTCAAAATATGCCATATAACTCTCTGTATCGGTTCCTACACTCGGATGTCTTAACATTAAAAGTGCAGTCAACATAACCCAAAATAGAATTAGTGAAAATTTATTCTTTTTTTCATAGTCAATGTGTCTTTTCCCTACAACAACATGCTGTATCAATATCGGGACAAAAATCAGGATATAAAAAACTGCCATAAAAACTCCGTAGCTGTGTGAATTTTTCCATATGCCGATATGGTGCCTTAAAAACAAGGCCCACAGGATTCATCCAACAACAAAACTAATATATAAAACAGAAAACTGTGATTCTAATTATCCGGCTACTTTATCTGCCAAATAACACTTTTTTCCTAAGCCATGTTAAAAATCGCTTTGCATACCCATACATCCATGCTGAAAAAAGGTAGATTCTCGTAATCAGGTTAGCCTTGCGGGTTGCAAAAACCTTTTCTTTTGCCTGAATATACTCTTTTTTCAAGTTTTCTGAAGCGCAAAAATATGCAACCTGCTTCTCTGCGTCATATCTGTCCATTTCAACTTCATCAAGAAGCATCAACAGCTTATCCGCCAAATAATGTCTTTCTTTATTGAATATATTTTTCTTCAAAACCGAAACTTGCTGCCCATGAATTCTGGTCTTCACAAGCTTCTCAGTCATGTAAAAAACATTCACATTTTTGAATATGAGTCGCCACCAATAGTCTAAATCATTCAAATACACCATTTTTTCATCAAAATAGCCCACACGATCGAGCACTGCCTTTGAAATCAGCACTCCACATCCGTTGATACCTTTTCCGTGTGACAATGATTCCAATGCACAAGAGGGACTCTTAAAACCACTCAATTTATTTGGCTTGCTCATCAAAGAATTGCCATCTTTATCCATCAGCGTACCACCACACACGATAATCGTATCCTCTGGGTTTTGTTCCATCATAGCGTCCATTTGCTTTTCAATTTTTTGAGGTAAATACAGGTCATCATGACTCAACCAGGAGAAGTATTCCCCTCTCATATTCCTTATACCTTCATTCAAAGCCGACGAAGAGCCTCCGTTTTCTTTTGCTATATATCTGATTTTCTCTTTGTAGCTTAAAGCTACTTGCTCAGTTTTTAAATCATCGCAAGACCCATCATTGACAACAATAATCTCAACATTGTCATATGTTTGTGCCAACGCACTGTCCAACGCCTCTTTTAAATAATTTGATCCGTTATAAACCGGAACAATGATAGATACTAAAGGTTTCATTATCATCCTCGTGATACTTTACATAAATTTATAGTCAAACAACCATATTGTCGACAAAGCTTGAAAAACTGTTGATGTATTTATTAACACTCAACGGATTTTCTTTGGCCATATAATGATGCATTTCCTCTATATGCTCCGGCTCAATGTTTTCCACCTTTTTCAAAAGCTGCTTCAAGGACTCATAATTCGCATCACATACATATCCATTCACGCCATCCTCTATATATATCTGATTATCAGAATTATTCGTGGCTATTACCGGAATACCATAACTAAATGCCTCACACATTTTACTTGAAAAGCCATATTCGGTCAGTTTATTGCTTTTTCGAGCTATTATGCTGAAATCACTTTGTTGTAATATTCTGATGCATTCTTTACGAGGTAAATATCCCCAAAAACGAATATTTTCAGTTATACATTCAGCCATCTCCGGCATTCTGGACACAAAATCTTCTTTATTGAGCCCTATCACATTCAGCTTGATCTTGCTCTTGTTTTCATACAATGCCTGTATGATCCAATCGAGCTTCTCTTTTTCACATTTTGACCCTAAAAAACCGGCAAAAGTCATTGTTACTTTGCGATTCATCAGCGGACGCCTTTGCTGTGCATCAGGAGTATCCTTACATGTGCATGGTAATACCAAAACATTTTTATCTTCGCTGTCATTGAAATGTTGCGCAAATTTGTGACTGATATATATCTTATTCTTTAAATAAGGGTAAAACCAATTCATTCTGAAATAAGTATCTATTGTTTTGCTGATATTCTTTGCGACAGAACAATCACGTGTAGGTGTGAACCAGTCCATTATATCCGCCACATAGGCAATCTTATTAGCATGGCAATATTTTTTCATCTGTTTCATAGGGCCAAACTGATAGTCTTGCATAATGAAACTTTTTATTCTTTCCACACCAATATCTTCAAAAATTTTAATCAATGTGTTTTTTACCACATAGATGTCTTTCAGCTTTTCGGCTAAAGACTGTGCATACTTAATACTGTAACAAGTTGTGCCCTGATAACAAGTCTTTTCGAATTCTCCAAATCGAATGCTATTACTGATCCCGATCAAAACAGGTGTGAATCCCGCTTCTTTTGCAATATAACTTATAGCTTGTTCACGACAGGCTACAGCATTATGATCAGGTAAAAAACCCATACCAAAGTACACCACTACATCTCTCTTCATTTTCCCACCTATATTAAACCGTTAAACCTGATTCACTAAGACCATCACAGGTAGTTGATTTACCCAGCAAAAATCATTCAAAATATATTTTATTCATTTTAGCTAACACATTACTAATCGAGAAATTAGTAATGTGATCCTTATTCACTTGTGACACACGCTCCACATCAGTACACATCGCATACGTAATAGCCTGAGAACAATCATCTACGCTATACGGGGTGAATAATGCTTCACCTTCCTTGTCAACCAAATCAACATTTCCACGTATATTACTTACTATACAAACAAGACCACTTGCCATAGCTTCCATTAAAGAAACTGACAGTCCCTCTCTTATCGACGGAAAAACAAACGCATCCACACATCGATAAATCTCCATGACATCAGTCCTGTACCCCAGCAAGTGCACTTGCTCGGATACCCCCAGCTCTTTCATTAACTCGAGTAGACACTCTTTGTTTTCGCCAACTCCGGCAATCGCATAATGAATTGTGGGGTTATTCAATTTCGCAATAGCTTTTATCACAAGTTGATGGTTTTTGTTTTGATTAAGCTCGCCCACTGAAAAAAGCAAAAACGAATTTTCAGGAACGCCGATTTCGCTTCTTTTAGCATTCTTGTCAACCTGAATATTTTCAAATCTCGAAAGGTCAATTCCAACTCCCGGAACATAGCAGATTTCCTTTGCTTTGAATCTGCTTTTAGCAAGTTGATAATCTTCCTGATTTATGGTTATCAGCTTGTCCGTAAATCGTGAGCAAAACTTCTCTATAGGATAGTAGAGAATCCAACTGGTTTTTTTAGCACCTTTGTAAAAATGAAAACCGTGTGCTGTGTAAAAAACCTTCAGCCCGCTTTTTTTTCTGAATTTACGGCACACAAGCCTTGTAATTATTGATGCGTTCGGAGTATGACAATGCACAATATCATATCCGCCGTTTTCTATCACTTCTTTGAGCTGTCTTGCAGCTCTCAGATTGTCACTTGTTAAGGGTGTACGGGAAAAATCAACCTGATATGTCTTACATCCGAGCTCATCATAAAGACTATCGATCTTCAGCTGTGTACAGTTGCATGCAATATCAACGCTGTGACCTTCTTTTACAAGCATCTCAACATGAGGCTTGAAAAAAGTATTCATCGTCAATGAAATCGTTGTGATATATAATATTTTCATAATATTTCCTTTGCAGGAATCCCTACATATGTTCCACTGTGTTCTATGTTTCTTATGACAACAGCGCCTGCGCCGATTTTGCACCCGGAGCAAACATCAATGTTATTTATTACGGTTGCTGATATTCCAATATGTGTTCCTTCTCCGATATGCACTGTTCCACCCAAAGCTGCATTCGGTGATATATGTACATAGCTTTCGATGACATTATCGTGTTCAACAACACAAGATGTATTCAAGATACAGTGCTTTTTAATTACTGTGTCCGGATTCACAACAGCAGCTGCCATAACCACCGTGCCTTCACCTATAGTGACACCTGATGCAATATGCGCCGACGGATGAATCAGTGTTACATAATTTACATTGTATGTTTGCGCTATTTTTTTTCGGATATCGTTGTTTCCGATCCCAATAACAAAATCTGTTTTCGAGTCATTCAGCTTTTCTACATCACGGATATTTCCTATCACAGAAAAGCTCCTGCAGCTGTCAGTTTTTTTATTATCATCAACAAAAAATATATCTGTATATCCGTTTTTCAGCGCAATGTCGGCAATCACCTTTGAGTGACCGCCCGCACCTATTATAATTAGCCGATTATTCATAAGCCACTTTCTCCTGCTTGCTACCCATAAACTCTTCCATAGTAGAAGAAGTTGTACTGCTTATCCCGTCCCGTCTGAATACGGCTTTTACTGTACGTAAAATGATTTTTATGTCGCCAAGAAAAGTAATGTTATCAACATACTGAACATCTATTCTGAACTTTTCTTCCCACGTAATCGCATTGCGACCGCTTATCTGTGCAAGACCTGTCAATCCCGGTCTTACATCATGACGGCGTCGCTGCTCGTGTGTGTATCTGTCAAGATATCTCACAAGAAGCGGTCTCGGTCCGACTATAGCTAAGTCACCCTTCAATATATTCACAAGTTCCGGTAGCTCATCAAGCGATGTGGAACGAAGGAACCTGCCATACTTATTGAGTCTTGCGTCATCAGGCAGTAAATCGCCGTTTTTATCTTTTGCGTTGCTCATGGTGCGGAATTTTATCAGCTTGAAAATCTTTTCTTTTCCGTCTTTGCCTTTCTTTCCGGGTCTTTCCTGTACAAAGAAAGGGTTTCCTTTCATAGCTATTGCACCGATTACGGTAAGAACCAAAAGTACCACAAACAGTGCAATCAAGGCCATAGCAGACAAGACTAAGTCCAGTGGCCTCTTAAAATACTTTGCATACATTATGTAACCCTCAACCAAAACAACTTCTTACAATCTCAATAATCTTATCCTGATCTTCAGCAGTCATTTTGTTATCACTTGGCAGACACAAACCTCTTGTGAAAATATCTGCACCTACGTCTGTTTTATCTTTTTCATTTCCGTCTCTTGTCACAAAATCATACATTTTGTTGACAGGCTGCATATGCATCGGCTTCCAGATAGGTCTGCCTTCCGCATTATATTTATCAAGTTTTTCCAGAATTTCATCAGGACAAGTTTTTCCCGGAGCGGTAACATATGAAGTATCCGTGTCAGTTCTGACTTGCTCACACATTGCATCCTCATCGATAAGCATACATGAAAGCCAGAAACTCGGCTCCATCGTATCCGCAACGTACGGATTCATCGTTACAGGTAAATCCCTGAAACCTTCTTTGTATCTGTTGTAAATAGATTTTTTCTGTTCTATATGAGTTTCAAGATAAGGCAACTGTCCTCTTACTACGCCAGCAATAACGTTGCTCATACGGTAGTTGTATCCGATCTCCTCGTGCTGATACCAAGGAGCAGTTTCACGGCTCTGCGTTGACCACTTGCGGGCTTTGTTAGCACTTTCAGTATCATCTGTAAGGAGCATACCGCCTGATGAACCGGTTATAATCTTGTTGCCGTTAAAAGAAATTACACCATATTTGCCCAGTGTACCTGTCTGTCTTCCCTTGTACTTAGCTCCGAATGATTCTGCTGCGTCTTCAATAACCACTGCACCGTGTTTATGAGCAACAGCACAAATCTCATCATATTTAGCGGGTGTGCCATAAAGATTTACCACTAAAACAAACTTTGTGTCAGGATAAAGCTCAAATGCCTTTTCAAGCGCAACAGGGTCCATATTCCACGTATCATATTCAGCATCTATAAAAACAGGTCTGGCTTTTTCATAAAAAATCGAATTAACTGTAGCAGCAAATGTCATATCGCTACAGAAAATATTATCTCCCGGCTTTACCCCTGCGAGTTTTATAGCCAAGTGAAGTCCAGCTGTTCCACAACTAAGGGGAATAGCGTATTTAAAACCCGTTTTTTCACAAATAATACTCTCGATTGCGTCAAGGTTTTCTCCCTCTGTAGATACCCAGTTGTTTTCATATGCTTCGGCTATATATTTCATTTCATCACCGTGCATTGTAGGTGACGAAAGCCAGATTCTTTTTTCAAATGGTTGCATAATAACCCCCTCAAGGCACACTTCTAAAGATAGTTATACATATGTATTATACTACATAGATTGTGCATTTTCAATAGTTTTTGCATTATCGTTCCAAGTTGACAATAAACATCCATTATGAAAAAAAGCAAAAAAGTGCTATGAAAAACTCACAGCACTTAAATATCACTAAATTCAGATAAATTTTGTATTAAGTTTTTTCAAAAGAATCGACAAAGGATATATCAACAATCCTGCTATAAAATTTCCGATACAATGGACTATATCAAACGGAAATCCTGCAACAACCCAAGCGATAGTCTGTTCAAATGAAAACGAAAACATCAGCGCCTGAGCAGGTGCATACAGCACTCCGTACAATAGTCCGTGCAACGCACACACCAGCGGATATACTATCATCTGAGCTGTTTTGCTCAGATTTTTCGGGAGCAATACAGTAACTCCCCACAGCACCGTCCACACATAAAGGTACGGTATCCACCACATCGAAAATCCACCATAGACACCCGTGATCAATACGAAAACGTAGATTGGTACAAGTGCTTTTTTCCGATATACCACCGTCAATAAAACAACGAACATTCCTATCAGATGAATATTCGGCAAAAACTCCATAACTATTTTTGAGATGAACATCATCGCAGAAAACATTGCAAAAACAGTCATTTCAGATATTGACAATCTAAGCTTATCCTGTCGTTTTTTATCCAGTGATGGTTTTTTGCTTTTCAGAGTTTTTTCGCACATTTTACTTTGTATAAACAAGCTCGTACTTGTCGCCCTGTGCGATTTCTGTTTGGTTTGCACCCTCCATCATATACTCACCGTCTTTATTGATTGCCCAGTAAGACTGGTCTATATCATAGTCAGCCGTAATTCCGTTGACAGTCTTGATATACAGCCCGTACTCACTCTCATCGCCGTGTACAAGGTCAACTCCTGTGAGCGCATCTTCGAGGTTTTCTGCATCTGTGTTGATAGTGACAGTGATTGATTTTTCTCCGGCTTCAACTACAACATCAATAGCAGTTTCGCCCTCTCCGAGAGTAGTATCCTCAAGATATGTTGCATTCTCCCACAATGGATCAATGCCAACTGTTTGAGCTTCTGTTGGTGGTTCAGTCGGCTGCGTATCATCTGTGCACGCACACAGTAAAAAAGTGAGTGTAAGACACATCAATAATGCCATCAATGCTGATAAGATTTTTGTTTTCATAGTTAGTCCTTCTTTCATTGAAATAGTTTCTATCCTCAATGAATAAAAACAAACGCGCCCTCCAAGAGGACGCGATAAAGCCATAATCACATCGTAGTCCTCCATTGCCCGAAAACCGTTTGCACTACACTGTATGACAAGCATTCCGACTTATCGGTATAACCGAAATACGGTAATGGCTGTTGCGGTGGATTCTCACCACGCTTCCCTTGTCCTCTAATACACAGTCAGGCCGTGCATTCGAGCTTATAACATATAAAATACAGCGTTTATTCACTTTGAATACCGTAATTATACAATCTGTGACAAAGTCTGTCAAGAAAGCAAAAAGACGCCCCACAAGCACAGGCGCCTTTTCGCTTTTGTTGCTATGATTATCAACAAGAAGATTACAACCATCGAAGAAATCATCAAAAGGTTGATGACTCAGTGATTGTCATTTCTTCTGATAACAACAAAGAGTAAAACAAAACTAAAACACTATACACAAAAAGTGAGTAATAATCAAAAGTCGAAATCCTCGAAATCATCAGGATCTAATCCGTTTTCAATGAGCAATTCATCACGCTCGTCAGCATCCATAAACTCAAGATCCAACGGGTCGAGTCCGACACTTAGCAGGTCAGTTTCCATTTCTTCTTTAGCCTGCTCTTTTTCAAATTCGTCTATCATTGCAAGACCGAGTCCCATCTCAAAAGCATCTATTTTTCCATCAAAATTAAAATCAAACATAGTGTGCCTCCGTGTGAAAACTTTCACCATCTATTTGGTGTGTTTTTATAATACCGCATACGTTGTCCGATAAAAAGGACTCTGCTCGCTGCTTTGGTGTTGTTTTTTAATTTCTGAACAAAACATAAGGCGGTGCACCGTGTGGTACACCGCCTTCATTAAAGCGTATTTACTTTAATTTTAAAACATCAGCACTTTATGCTAATTATTTCTCAGCACGCTTAGCGAGTGCTTCGTATCTCTTCATAGCTGTTTCTTCAGCCTTGTCGAAGAGTTCGTTTGCTCTCTCTGGGAATGAACGTGTGAGTGAGCTGTAACGAGCTTCGTTGAGGATGAAGTCACGGTAAGAAGCTGATGGAGCCTTAGAATCAAGGATGAATGGATTCTTACCTTCGAGTGCGAGGTCTGGGTTGTAACGGAAGTTGTTCCAGTAACCGCAAGCGATAGCCTTTTCCATTTCCTTCTGGCAGTTGATCATACCGCCCTTGATTGAGTGCATCTCACAAGGAGCATAAGCGATGATAATTGATGGACCCTTGTAAGCTTCAGCTTCTCTGATAGCTTTAAGTGTCTGGTTCATATCAGCGCCCATAGCGATCTGAGCAACGTAGATATAGCCGTATGACATAGCGATGTCAGCAAGTGACTTCTTCTGGATAGCCTTACCGGCTGCAGCGAACTGTGCAACCTGACCGATATTAGAAGCCTTTGAAGCCTGACCGCCTGTGTTGGAGTAAACCTCAGTATCGAATACCATGATATTTACATCTTCGCCAGTAGCAAGAACGTGGTCAACACCGCCGAAGCCGATGTCATATGCCCAACCGTCGCCACCGAAGATCCAAACTGACTTCTTAGATAAGAACTCTTTCTGGTCGTAGATAGACTTGCAGTTGTCACAGTTGTCCTTGATTGGCTCAAGAGCCTTAACAAGAGCCTTTGTAGCTTTTGCGTTAGCCTCGCCGTCGTCTAATGTATCAAGGTAAGCCTGTGCAGCAGCCTTAGCCTCTTCAGTAGCACAATCAGCAGTAAGAAGAACCTTAACCTGCTCGATGAGTCTATCTCTGACAGCCTTCTGACCGAGATACATACCAAGACCGTGCTCAGCGTTATCTTCGAACAGTGAGTTAGCCCATGCAGGACCAAAGCCGTCTTTGTTTGTTGTATATGGTGATGTAGCAGCAGGACCACCCCAGATAGATGAACAACCTGTAGCGTTTGATACGTACATTCTGTCACCAAAGAGCTGAGTAACAAGTCTTGCATATGATGTTTCAGCACAACCTGCACATGAGCCTGAGAACTCGAGGAGTGGCTGTTTGTACTGAGATGTAATTACGTTGATGTTAGCAGTTGTTTCTTCCTTCTCTGTAACGTTAGCTACACAGTAATCGAATACTGCCTGCTCAGCATCCTGAGACTCTCTAGGTACCATAGTGAGTGAGTTTGTAGGACAAACGCCGATACAAACGCCACAACCCATACAGTCAAATGGAGAAACAGCGAGTGTGTACTTGTAGTCAGTCTTAACGATTGGTTTCTCGCAAACTCTCATGTTTTCAGGAGCGTTAGCAATTTCTTCTTCATTAAGAGCAAATGGACGGATAGTAGCATGTGGGCAAACAAATGCACACTTGTTACATTTAGCACATGTAGCCTCGTTCCACTGTGGAACCATAACAGCTACACCACGCTTCTCATATGCAGAAGCACCCTGCTCGAATGTACCGTCAGCGTGATCCAAAAATGCTGATACTGGAAGTGAGTCACCCTCCATCTTACCAACTGGGAGCATAATGTTATCTACCATCTTAACGAGCTTCTCTTTGCCTACTGATGCAGTAGCTTCCTTATCATCAGTAGCATTAGCCCAATCTGCAGGAACATCGATCTTTGTGAATGCTGATACACCAGCGTCGATAGCCTTGTGGTTCATATCAACGATGTCCTGACCCTTCTTGAGGTAAGACTTAGTAGCAGCGTCCTTCATGTACTGTACAGCTTCTTCGATAGGCATAACCTTAGCAAGTGCGAAGAAAGCAGCCTGAAGGATAGTGTTTGTACGCTTGCCCATACCAATCTCAACAGCAAGGTCAATAGCGTTAACTGTGTAAAGCTGAATGTCATTCTCAGCGATATATTTCTTTGTAGCAGCGTCTAAGTGTTTGTCGAGTTCGTCAGCATTCCACTGGCAGTTGATGAGATATACACCGCCCGGTTTAACGTCCTGAACCATCTTATAGCCCTTGAGAACATATGATGGGTTATGACAAGCAACAAAGTCAGCTTTGTTGATGTAATATGGGCTCTTGATAGGCTTGTCACCGAATCTGAGGTGAGAAATTGTGATACCGCCTGTCTTCTTTGAGTCATACTGGAAGTAAGCCTGAACGTATTTATCAGTGTGGTCACCGATGATCTTGATAGAGTTCTTGTTAGCACCAACCGTACCGTCACCGCCAAGACCCCAGAACTTGCACTCGATTGTGCCTTCTGCAGCTGTGTTTGGTGATGGCTTCTCAGGTAATGAGAGTTCTGTAACGTCGTCCACGATACCTAAAGTAAACTGAGGCTTTGGAGCGTCTTTTGCGAGTTCTTCATATACTGCGAAGATTGATGAAGGTGGTGTGTCTTTTGAACCAAGACCATATCTACCGCCAACAACAGTAGCCTGCTTGCCCATCTTAGCAAGAGCAGCAACTACGTCGAGGTAAAGTGGCTCACCAAGAGCACCAGGCTCCTTAGTTCTGTCAAGAACAGCGATCTTCTTAGCTGTTGCAGGGATAGCCTCAACGAGCTTTTCAGCGCTGAATGGACGATAAAGTCTAACTTTAACAAGACCAACTTTTTCGCCATTTGCGTTCATGTAGTCGATAACTTCTTCAGCAACGTCACAGATAGAACCCATAGCAACGATAACACGCTCTGCATTTTCTGCGCCGTAGTAGTTGAAGAGCTTGTAGTCTGTACCGAGTTTAGCGTTGACCTTGTCCATGTATTCTTCTACAATAGCAGGAACTGCATCGTAGAATTTGTTACATGCTTCTCTGTGCTGGAAGAAAATGTCGCCGTTCTCGTGTGAACCACGCATTACAGGACGCTCTGGGTTTAAAGCTCTCTTTCTGAAGCCTGAAACTGCGTCCATATCGCACATTTCTTTGAGATCATCATAATCCCAGATCTCGATCTTCTGGATTTCGTGTGATGTTCTGAAACCATCGAAGAAGTTGATGAAAGGAACTCTAGATTTGATTGTTGCGAGGTGAGCAACAGCACCTAAGTCCATAACTTCCTGAGTGTTTGTTTCAGCAAGCATAGCAAAACCTGTCTGACGGCATGCATAAACGTCAGAATGGTCGCCGAAAATGTTGAGAGCATGAGATGCTACACAACGAGCAGATACATGGAAAACTGATGGGAGCAGTTCGCCTGCGATCTTGTACATGTTAGGGATCATAAGGAGCAGACCCTGTGAAGCTGTGTATGTTGTAGTAAGAGCACCGGCATTAAGTGAACCGTGCACTGTACCTGCAGCACCTGCTTCAGACTGCATTTCCTCTACCTTAACTGTTGTGCCAAAAATGTTTTTGACACCCTGTGCTGACCACTG
Organism: Ruminococcus sp.; assembly: GCA_045539655.1. Classification (GTDB taxonomy): domain Bacteria; phylum Bacillota; class Clostridia; order Oscillospirales; family Acutalibacteraceae; genus Ruminococcoides. The sequence goes on from JAZQFT010000024.1 coordinate 79,374, forward strand.
GTCAACATAGTCTGCCATAGGACTTGAAGGTGTGATAGGATAAATACCAGCAACCTCAGTGAACGCATATGAGACATAAGCCGCAGCGTTGTTACCGTCCATGGTTTTCATTTTTCTTGCCACTATAAATTCCTCCCTTTTAGTGGTGCCGCTGTAAGATGAGCTCTTTCTTACACCGGCTTTCATAGATTAGCTTGTCGAGAAGTATAACTTCTCGTCTTACCACCGAATATAATAACACTTTTTGTCCTTTATGTAAAGTGTAAAAGAAGTGAAAATCGTCAAAATTTTAACAGATTTTTCGACCTGATTGTGACAAAAATATGTGCACCCACAAGATGTGGTGTTTTAGCTTTTTTCCTTCTTTTAGTAGTGTACTCGACAATGTCACTTACTGCTGTATGCACAAATGCTTATGACAAAACTGTCATTTGACTTTGAACTTTGATTTTTGTACACTTAATCTGTATAAAAATACACATTTGAAAGGATGACGTATATGCCTGACGATTCAGGTAGTAGTAAGTTCATAAAAAAAACACACAGCCTCAGAGAGCGACTCTTCGGCTCTAAGTCAAACACTGAAAAGGTGCAGGAAACGGAAGAAGAGATACTCTCACTCGTCGAAGAAGGACAGGAAAAAGGCCTCATCGAAGATGACACCAAAAACATCATCGAAAATATCTTTGACTTTGACGATACTGTTGCTTACGAAATTATGACTCATCGTCGTGATATGGTAGCTATAGAAGACACTGACACACTCGAAGAAGCTGTCAACATCGCAGTACAATCAGGGTACTCCCGCATTCCGGTTTATCACGATGACATCGACTCCATCATCGGTGTGCTCTATGTCAAGGATCTGCTCAAGTATGTGTGCTCCGATGTGCCGAAAAACTTCAAGATTTCTGACATAGTCAGACAGGTGCTCTTTGTGCCCCGCACCAAGGACTGTCGCTCGCTGTTTTCTCAGATGAACAAAGAAAAAACCCAGATAGCAATTGTTGTCGATGAATACGGTGGTACAGAGGGTCTTATCACGCTCGAAGATCTCATTGAGGATATCCTCGGCAATATTCAGGACGAGTACGATAACGAAGAGGAAGAAATCACACAAATCAGCGAGAAAAAATTCACTGTTGACGGTTCCACCTCTATTGAAGATATCGAAGAGCTCATCGGTCACGACATCTACGACGACGACTCCGATACAATAGCGGGTTTTATGCTCACACAGCTTGGCAGAGTACCAAAGGAAAACGAACGTCCGACGGTTACTCACAAAGGGTTCAAATTCACTGTGCTCAAAGTCGAAGACCGCAGAATCGAACAAATACTCATTGAAAGAATCGACTGAGTACCATTTTTAGCTATTACATTGATTTTTGTGTAGACAAGTGATATAATTTACACCATCACACAGATACAAAGGTGTTACAGGAGGATAATTATGAAAAGATTTTTTGCTGCTTTGTTAGCAGTTATGATGATAGCTGTGCTTTTCGCAGGCTGTAAAGTTTCAACTACTGTTGATAAAAAATACGTCGATGATTTTGCTGAAGAATACGCTTCTTCAAAAGAAGTCGATAAAGACGGCAACGTATCATACGAATTTGAAGATGACAAGTACGACGAGTTTGCAAAAGACTACTACGAAGTAGTAAAAGAAGAGTCCAGACTCCAAATTGAAAGTGCAGGTCAGTACTCATACTACAACCCTGAAATTACAGAGGTCGTTGTCGGCATCACCCCGCAAGCGTGGGAAGAGATAGGCGAAGAAGCGCTGAAAGCTGAAGCACAAAAAGTCGGCGAAGCAGCTCTCAAGTACCAGATGAATCTCAAAAACCCTGCAGGTGAGCTCACCGTTATTTATCGTAACGCTAACACATCTGAAGAATACTTCAAAATTAAAGTTGAAGCTTAATTTATTCACATGAAAATAAAGAGGTGCGATGTAGTATCGCACCTCTTTTTATTTTTATTCGTAATCTTTATCAGCAAGACATCCATCTATGCACTTATATTCGTTATTTTTATCCCTGCACATACCAATAAGGTCACAATACACGCATTCCCTTGGAATCAATTTCAAAAACCGTCTGTGCTCTTTGTTTGAAAAAACTCTACCTAATACACATTCTCTAAAATACTGGCTCTTGAAATAGTCGAATATGCTCAAGTCAATTCCCCCATAAAAAAAGCTCACCCCGAAGGATGTGCCGAAAAAGTGTTTCCCTCGGTTAAGTTACCACACCAACCGATAATATCCACGCAAAGGGAAATAAGAGGTAAACACCTTTTACCAAGGTATTTTGCCCCTTTGCGTATAAATATATTAAGTTGGTGTGGTAGCCATATTTTAGCACATTCGCCTTAATATTGCAATAACATAACAATATAAAACAGCTCTCAGTATATTAGAGAGCTGTTTATGCAAAATTTATTTAAAACTCTGTGATTATCTCAGCGAGCAAACGTTGAATTTGTGTTGCATCTAAAATAGTGGTTTTGCCATCTTTGTCCGTGTCAGCATACACAAGTCTATCATCTGTAATCATAGCAATCTCTGCAAGATGGCGTTGAATTGAGGTAGCATCCAAAATGGTGACTTTACCATCACCATCTATATCACCTAAATTAAAACTTTCTGGTCCAATAATAGCATACAAGCTAAAATGATCTGTTTTAAATATTATACATCCGCCTTTTATACTAGCTTCCATTTGTGTAATTGTCCCGTCTTCCTCTATTCTGTACACATTAATCATATCTGTATGTGTTAGAAGTTCCAGATTTTCAGGGATTGGAATGCTAACTTCTACGGGTCCTTCGAGTTGTGTTTCCACACCATTTTTAATCATTGAGATATTATATATATGCGAATACTCTGACTCTAGTCTTTCATAAATATCACTATCTATGATTTCCAATAAATCCAAATATTCATTTTCTACAGTAACTTTAAATACTTTTAATGCTACATCACTATTAAAATCAGAATTAGTTCTCACTTCCACCTGGGAAGCACTTCTGTACCCTCCACCTTGGTTTTGAATACATATACTGCCACTTAACATAGCATAGTTATAGTCAATATTTTGATTTATCACATTACATATTTTACCACCAACGAATACACCATCTATAACCTTACCGATTGGACCTGAAAAAAACACAAAGACATCTTGTGCTATATTCCAACCGAAATCTGCAGCTGTATCAAGAATAATTTTATCTAGATTTAACTCGTGAAGATTATTAACAAAAGTATTTGCAAAATCACCAAGAGATTTATTACTACCAAAAGTATCTTTTAGTATATTTTTATTCAAATCTTTAATAAATGTACTTTCATCTTTAACCAAGCTAGAGTATACAGTTGAATTTATCATCTCATAAGTAATTTTTTCAGAAAAATTCTTGCTATTTTTACTGAACCCTTTAATATCACCAGATATTTCTTTTATACTCATAAGTATGTCTGTACCATTTATTAAGTTGACTAAAAATGAGCTTGCTGGGTCAATAGTTATTTTTATATATCCATTTTTAGGTATATTAATATCCACCGATGTTTTCTTTGAATATCCAGTTTCCTGTCTGTATGTAATCCAATCCCATTCAATAAAATCATTTACTATGCAACAGGCATTATCCCAAAAAACTTCTTTTATACTGCCAGTGTTGTTCGTCATCTTATCAATAATAACAGCATCTTTTAAATTACCACTAGAATCATAAACCTCAACAGCACCATAGATATAATTTGTGTTATATACATCAAAAGACACATTTGCTGAACTATCCTCATTCATTATATACTCATAATTATCTACATACAGCCCAGCATGATTATAAAAATTAGTATCATATTTTTCGATATTTATAGTGGGGACGCTACTTATGGTGTACGATGTTTGATAATTGTCGAACACTGTAACCGGAACACGCTTAGTGTATCCGGTTTTAGAATCACTAAAACTCACATATGTCATACCCGCTTTATTTGCCTTTAGTGTATAAAACCTACAATTATCATGTATCCCAGTATAAACAATTTTAAGAATTGAAGGGTCATATATAGATAGTGTAACTTTTGAAACGTCAGTCATTTGATGATTGTTTTCAAAAACGCCTGCACCAATTTTTATATGTCTGCCCTTTTGCACGGTTAGATTAGAATAATCAGAATAAATTCTCAATCCATTTCTACTTTCACAATAAAAACCATCATATGATTGTTCAAGTTTAGATGTTTTTTTATCAACAGAATCAGATTTATTAATACTTACCTCAGTATATTCTAATTCACATGTAAGAATATTCTTTTCAAAATCATTTTTCTCAAGAATATATTCCTCTTCTGAGATTTCTTCTCCTCTAAAATACCAACGTGGAATGTCAAGATAAATACCGCTTGCGAACAATTCGGATATTTGCAATTGTTTGTTTTGAGATTTTATTATATATTCAGCACTAACTTTGTATTTAGCTAATTGAAAATATCTGTCGATATTTTGGGTAACAGTATAGAACATCGAACAATCAAATTTATTATATAACAACTTTATGTCTAAAGTATCTTTATCACAAAAATAATAAAGCTCTGTAAGACAATTGTTGATAGTGTCAACATCATAAATACGGTAGAGATTACCGCTAGCTATTAGATCATAAAAAGCTACAAATTCTAACTTGCCGTCAAAATCAAAATCTATAAAAAAACATCTGCTAATACCATCAACTAAGGAGCTTCCTTTCCAAACATCATAATTATTTATTACCGTATTTATTACATCGTCCTTCTTCGTTTGAGTAGCATTTGATTCGATAATATACGCCGACGAAAAAGAGACAAATATTAAGATAATACATATAAATAAAGATATTGCTTTTTTCATATTTATCTTCTCACAATCCTCAAAATTTGTAATCAAATCATAGCACATGAGTAGTATAAAATCAACACAAAAACTTAGCCCTATCATTCAGGCAAACTGCCAAAATGATAGGGCTTTTTTTAATCTAGAAACTGCATTTATCGTTGTTTAGTATCCATTCATTGCATCTACTACGTCATTTATCTTTCTATCTACATCTGCTGGGTCTTCTCCATAAACATCCGCTATATCGTTTACATCGCTCCTATAATCTTCGTTTGTATTGTATTCGTAACTATACCTTGAATCGTAATCTGATGAACTTTCTCCACAAGAGCCTACCAATGCTAAAATCAGCACAATAACAATTACTGCCCATCCGCAACCAAAATTTGATTTCCCGTTATTTCCCATTATCTTTTTCCTCCTAAAATAAAAATACGCCAGCCGAAGTCAGTGCAAAAAAATACACACCGATATGATAAATTATACAAATTATTTATACTTTCATCTTATCACGAGAGGTATTTAAAATCAATAAAAATTGGACCCATCATCGTGGAAAACCTCTAAAATGATGGGTCTAACTTTTAAAATGGAAAAAATTAAAGGGAGGGTGTCAAAACCCTCCCTAAATTTTTACTTATTATCAGTAAAACGGCTTAAAACCTTAATTACTTGAGTGCATTATATACTGCAACTGCACAAGCAACAGTAGCACCAACCATTGGGTTGTTGCCCACATCATAAAAGCATGGAATTTTCTTCTGCATATCTTTTTTTCTGCCTCATAGCCTTTTTTACCCCCAAAAACGGTGTTTTTTGAGTGTTTTCAAAATCCAGAATCCTTATTTGTCCTTATCTGTCCCGGAATAATGTAGAAAAAATGTTGAAAATTTTATTTTCTACAGATTTCAAAAAAAGTTATGTAGAAAATCTTTACTCATAGGTGTTTTTTCTTTGATTTATAATTATGCATCCATTTCTACATTTCCACTTGTTTTCTTTATCTCTACAAATGTTGAGATATTCACAAGTTTTACATCTGGGTGGAAGTATGCCTTTTTGCTTTCGCTCGTAATTCAATATCATACAGCCGTTTCTGCACTTCCAATTGTTGTCTTCATCTCTACACATTCCCAACAATTCACAGCACTGACAATTATAAGGTATAGACATAAATGCCCTTTCTTTTTTGTCAGCTAATAACCATTTCAAACCATCTATAATTAAATCAAGCAAGCCATATCTCATAGCAACCACCAAATAAAAAAAGCACACCCCGGAGGATGTGCCGAAAAAGTGTTATTCCTCGGTAAGTTGCTACACTAACCATTTCTCCTATGCGGAAATAGAGGAAAACACCTTTTGCCAAGGTAGTTTTCCCCACATAGGAGTTCGTTATAAAGTTAGTGTAGCAAGCACATTATATCACACAGCAAATAAATTTTCAATAAAAAGGTTATAACTCTGGATTTGTTTCTGTGCTGCGTTCAGATGTGCGAATATCATTTATGCTTTGTATTGATTTTTCTAATTGATTTTCATATTCAGTTAATATCTGTTCTATCATATCTAAATCTTTATTTCGCAGTTTATCTCCTATGTTTTGACCATCTGCGATTATTTGTTTCGCTTGTGCTTTTATCTCTTGGTTTTTCTTTTGTAGTTCCTGCACTTCATTCTCTAACGACTTAGATTCTGCTACTACAAACAATGCAAATAATAATTTAAACATCTTTATAATAAAAAAATCATTGCTATATATAATGCTGTTCAGAATATTTCTTAATCGCTTTCTGCTGTGGTTTGCATCTTTTCTTGCTCTTTGTATTTCATCAAAGAGCATTTTCTTTTTTCTACGATATTGCTCAAAATAATCAGATGTTGCATTATTAAATTCTGACCAAGATTCTGATAACACTATTTCGCTTCTCTGTTTTATTTTTTCATACTCAGAAACTGTTTTTCTCAGTTCGTTATTTTCAAGATGTTCCCGATAAAAACCTGCCTGATTACTGTTCTTTACAAAATCTATAAAATTATCTTGTTGTTGTAATAATTCACCTGCTTCTTGTTCTGCACTTGCTTTTGAATTTTCCTGCTCCTGACGAAGTATATATTCTTCTTTTGATAAATGCTTTTTAGAATGCTTGCCATCAACAATATTAATACCATACTCTTTTGCAATTTCTTTTATAGCTTCTCGTTCCTGTTCCTGAAAACGAATTGTCCCCATATCTCCAAGTTTTCCAGAGGTTAGTCCCTGTTGTATAAAAGCACCATTTTCGGATATTCGCACAGGCAACCCTCTACTCTCTAAATCTGTCCAAGGTATGTAGCACAGATGAATATGTGGCACTCCACCTTTACTTGTAGTTCCATTCCCAACCTCATCTCTATGCAAATGGGCAGAAAACACAAACAAGTGAGGATTTCGTTTTTGAAAGTCTGACATATATTCATCAAGCACATCAACAACTAGTTGTTCTTTATCATTGCCACATTTAAAAATTCCATTGTATGCATCACAATTTCCAACTGTGATTATAACCTCATAATAGGGTTTAGGGTATTTAGATTTAATTCTTCTCTGTTCAGCTTTTGAAGCTCCTGATGAAATTGCTTCTTGAAGTTTTGCTTCCCCTTTTAAATACTGTCCCATTATATGTTGATAATAGTCTTTGATTTGGCGACAAGGTTTTTTGCCTTTGTTATACTCTGCCAGTGCATCATCAAACAGATAGTGATATGCTTCTTCTACTGTCATATCTATATAACAAACATTAAGATGTTTTCTTGTGGGGTCAGCGTGTGCCACAAATATTGTTCTTTTGTTATGACCTAAATGCGAGGAAGCACAAGTGCCTTTATGAAAACTACACGTTAAATCATACATACAAAAAATCTCCTTTCTATCTTTAAATAAAGGATGATTTTTTACATTCTGAACGGCAGGAACTTACGTTCAGAATTACCCAATATTATGAATGAACCGTAATAAATTCCAGTCATTCATTTGGGCTCTCCGAGGGTTCTCTCTTACTTTCGCGCAGTATATTTTTTGATTATTATATCTATCTGTCATACTTATATTAAGCGAAAAAGCAAAATCGCAGAAAGGAGTTTTTAAGATGACAGATGTGAGAATCTATTGTTCAGAAGATTATAAGAAACAAATCAAAATTATGGCAGTCAGCAAAGGAATAACTATCAGTGAGTTGCTTTTAGAAATTATCAGTAAAGTAATTCCGGAAGCAACTACCAATCTGCAAAAAGAGATTGAAACTATCAATAACACCCTTGCAAAAAACGGAAGTAAAATGTCAGCAGAAGAAAGACAAGCGCTGAAAACTCGCAGAAATGAAATTAAGAAATTATTGGAAGGAGGAAAATGTTATGAGCAAAACAAATCGTGAAGGAACGATTAACAATATTGAATGGCTTGAATCCGAGGAAAAAGAAAAGGTTAGCAAAGACGAAAAATCTAAACTTAAACTTGAATTGGAAAGACTAAAAATGGAAAAAGAAAAGCAAAGTAGTGTTGCATTGTATGAGATGGATAATGCAGTGGCTCGCTGTGGAGAAGATTTTGCTACTGATACTTATGGCATCAGATTATGCCACTATGCAACTGCAATGGTATATCTCTGCTATAAATTGAGATATATAGACCGACAAACCTATAAACGATTAACTGATTATCTTGATATAAAAACTAAAAAGTGTTAAGAAAAAGTCCGTAGCAAAAACTACGGATGTTTTTTTTTGCAAAAAAGCTATGAGCTAAAACTTAAATCTAAATCACTTCTTACATACTTATATCGCAAAACAGCGAAACCGCTGAAAAGCAAAATTAAAATATAAGGAGAAAACATATGAGTATTAAAGATTTAGATGAAAAGGACAGCTTTCTTTTGTATTCCTCGTTTGATGAATTGTACTTCTCAGAACTTGATTTTCACGAAAAAGGAATTCTGATTGACTGTATCTTTAAGTATGTAAAGGATGGCTTAATGAACTTTGAGGCACTTGAAAATGATAGAGCTATGAGAATTTCGTTCAAGGCAATAGTTGATGTAATTAATAGGAATAACAAAAAATGGGACGAGAGTAAAGAACGAAGACGAAACGCAGCTCGTAAAAGATGGAGCAAAGAGAAGAGCTTTGACACACGAACGATAGAAATGCCAGGCGACAGCAGTTTAGTGATGACAGGCAATATAAACAATATGCCAAAAGATTATGAAGAACTTAAAACAAGAACCAGAATTGCAAATTATGAAGAACTTCGAAAGTTGATAGACTACTGCAATTACTATAAATGGGAAGCAACTCTGGAAGAAATGCACTCATCTTATGAAGATACAATGTAATGCTATTTATACATTGCATTGCATTTTATAGAATGCAATACAAGAGACACTCCCCCATATACATTGACAATATCATATACAAAGACATTTACATACACATTACCATTGGCAAGAACATAGACATTTTTCATTGACAATCACAGCAGGGTCTTTAAGGTGGAGTAATTGTATATGTGGTAAAGAAAACTCTAAGCATTCAAAGTTATAAGGCGACTGGACTTAACCAGTCGCTTTTAATTTTACATAGGTTAATTTAGGGGTTCGATTAGCACATTTTATTATAAATATCGCTTAAAGATGTATATGCACATCAGCATTAACCAGTCCCAGAAAAAAGACTTCTTGGGGCGGTTATTGATGACACTTGGAGTGTCAGGTTATCGGAAACTTTCTGACAGTTGCACGCTTACCGCCAGTGGAACGAAAATGCCGCACAAGGCATTACAGTGGAACGATCGACTGGTTCAGTCCAGTCGCAATAATAAAACATTATTTTATTACTACAATAAACAAAAAATATTTTGATATATATTGAAACTTCCTTGTCCAAATTGTATAATTATTTTGTATAGTTGTATATGAAAAAATTAACAAGCAATACATTCAACAAAAAAGCAAAGGAGAAGAACATTTTAAGAACATTTACGAAGTTCAACAAAGTGTCAAAGCGTTAAAAGTTTTTTGGATAGTGTTGATAAAATTGAAGCTCCTTACCGACAAATAGCATCAGATGAATACTATTTAGTTTTAATTGACTATATGAAAAAGCATAATATCATTTAACGAGGTAAAGTATGATAAATTATCTTTCAGAGGAAGAGCAATATAAGAAAATATTAAACCAAGAGGAGATAAGCCGAATAAAAGATGATGGCTTACGAAAAATCAGAGAAAAGTATTGGCTACTTAGACATAAAGCTTTTCAAGATGAGCATAACATTTCTGACGCTGAATTAGGTGACGTGTGGGACGAGTTGTGCCAAGAAGAAGCACACGAAATTGAGGCATATATAAACGAGGTGAGCCTGTGACTGAATGTTATTCATTTTGGATTGATGTTTTTGTTCCTTTAATATCCGCTATAATCGGAGGCGGATTAACACTACTTGGTGTTATTTGGACAATTAAAGCTGAAAACAAAAAATCAAAGAAAGAATATCTAGAAAAAATCAGACCATTCTTTATTGTTGAACCACTTGTTACTTTGGACACAGAGAGACCCCGAAAGAGTATATGGATTGATGACGATTATTCAAACGCAGACCAGGAAGGGCAAATCGTATTTCACTTAGATACACTTTACCTGTCAAACGAAAGTGAATCTGTTTGTATGATTGGGTATATAAAAATTAACGATACAGAATATGATGCTTTGGAAAATGTACCAATTAAAGTGGGGGATTTGTGTGAAATAAAAGGAGCACCTTTTTCTACATTTATATATAGTTCTATTGAAAATATTTCTATTGGACTTTTTGACAAAAACTTTAATTTGTACGAATATAAAGTGTTTTTTGAAATTAAGGATTATAATAATACTGCTAAAAAGTTAGATAAATATAAACATAAAGGCATATCATTTAATCTCATTGATTGCAGCAAAAACATAGCAAGCAAACGAAGGAGAAAACAATATAATTACAAACGAAAGACGATTTGAAGAAGATATTGAAGCTTCTTTGGTATCTGCCAAAGGTGGTTATACCAAAACCACGGATACATATAGTCCCGAATATGGTTTGTATGTTGGCACTTTTATGAATTTCATTCATAGGACAAAATCGAAAGAATGGAAAAGATTTGAGAACACTTGCAACTCAGACCCTATGTTTCACTCTTCCAGAACAAGAGCAAGTATAAAGCGATGATGGTTGCATTAGCAGAGATGCTTTATAGAGAGTTTAACTCTGATACATAAAAGTTTAATTGCAAAAGGAGAGTTATTATGAAAACAACAAATAGAGTTTTATCCGTACTTTTATGTATGCTGATTTTGTTATCGGTAATTCTGTCAGCGCCATTTACTGTAAGTGCTGCAGATGATTACACATTTGAAGAAAACGGCATCAGATATTTAGAGCTTGATGATTCAACTTTGAGTGTAGTTGATATAAATTCAAAAATTATATCCGAAGAATTAGTTATTCCTAAAACTGCTGGGGATAAAACTGTCACACAAATCGGAGCAAACGCATTTACATTTAATAGAAAGTTAAAAAAAGTAACTGTTGAGGCTGATATAACAACTATAGGGGATTATGCTTTTGAGGGATGTACGTATTTTACTGAAATCAATTTACCTGATTCACTGACATATATCGGCAAATGTGCGTTTCGAGGTAGTATGCTTGGGGACATTAAGTTACCAAAGAAGCTAGAAACTATAAGTTCAAGTGCTTTTTATGGTTGCAGAATAAAACAATTGACTATACCTGCTAATGTAAAAACAATAGGTTCAAGTGCGTTTTCCTGCAATCACTATTTAACAGACGTTGTAATCGAGAAGAGAGACGATCTGCTGGCTTTAGAAAGTGGTGTTTTTGAAATTTGTGGCAAACTGGAATCCTTTGATTTCACTTATTGCAGTAAAATCAGTGAAGATTCATTTTATGGTTGCGGTAGTTTAACATCAATAACTTTGCCAAGTCATATTGATATAACTTCTGCAGTTGGAGCGTTTCGTCAGTGTAGTAACTTAAAAACAGTTAATTTCCCTGACAATATAAATTTCATTCCTGACTCTTTCTTCAGTAGTTGCAAGAGTCTTGAAAATATAAACGCAAGTAAGATAACAAGTATAGGCGAATATGCTTTCAGCTACTGCGAAAAACTCACAAACTATGATTTCACTTATTGTAATAAAATCGGTCAAAAAGCATTTTCTTATTGTACAGGTCTTACATCCATAACCTTGCCGGATAATATGGATTTAACTTCCGCGAGTGGAGCCTTTAGTAAATGTACCAACTTAAATACAGTCAACTTAGATAATACCATAGATGCCATTCCAAATTCTTTCTTTAGTGAATGTACAAGTCTTGAAAATATAGATATCAGCAAAATAACAAGTATCGGCAGTAATGCTTTCTCTAACTGCGTAAGTATCACAAACGTTGATTTTTCAAACTGTACTGTTGTTGGTAATGGTGCCTTTTCGGGTTGTACAAATCTAAAGAATACACAGGAAGGCAACATAACAAGCATCGGTAATAGTGCGTTTAGTAGTTGTAAAAACATTACGGATTTTTCTTTTGCTAACTGTACTGATGTCGGCGATAGAGCCTTTTTTGGTTGTACAAATCTTAAAAATATACAAGCGGGCAAGTTGAATAGTATTGGTAAAAATGCTTTCTCAAATTGTACAAGCCTTACAAGTTTTGATTTTTCTAACTGTACCTATATCGGCGATGGTGCATTTTCAGGTTGCACAGGTTTTACTTGTGTTGCTTTACCAAATAAAGAAGATATATCTTTAGGCGGCTATGTGTTTGATGGTTGCACTAACTTAAAAACAGTAAAATTATCGAACAGTATAGATACTATTAAGGATTATTGCTTCAATAATTGTACAAGCCTTGAAAGTATAGAAACTGGCGCAATCAAGGCTGTTGGAAGCAGAGCTTTCTATAATTGCGAAAATCTTGTTGATATAAGCTTTGTTAATGATAACAAAATCGAAAGAGTGTATAGTTGTGCTTTTTATAACTGCGTTGGACTTACTGAAATCACCTTGAACAACGTTGTATACATAAACGAGAGCGCATTTGAAAACTGTACAAATCTTGTTACAGTTGATTTAGAAAACAACACAAAGCTCAAATCAATAGGCACAAAGGCGTTTTATAATTGCACTTCTCTCGAGAGAATAAACATTCCTGCGTCTTGTACTGAAATTGGGGAAAAAGCTTTTATGAGCTGTGAAAACCTATACGAAGTGGATATAAAATCCGGTCTCGAAATAATAGGTTCACAAGCATTCTTCAATTGTCACTACTTGTATCAGATTGTTATTCCAAAGAGTGTTGAGCGTATTGGCGGTATGGCTTTGGGGTGTTTTGAAGAAGATGGAAAGAATTACAGCTATAGTGGGTTTACGGTAGTAGGTGTAAAGAGTTCACTCGCTGACGATTATGCAGATGCTTATGATATGTATTGGGCATTGAATGCGCCGAAACTTACAAAAATCCAGAACACTTCAGGTGGAGTTAAAATAACTTTCTCTAAATCGTCGGGTGCATCAAGTGGCAAATATGATATATACAGATGCACTGATAGTACTGAGTGGGAAAAAATCGGTACTACAACTTCTTTGTCTTATACAGATAAAACCGCAAAAGCCGGCACAAAGTACTACTATACAGTGCAATTTATCGGAAAACCAACAAACTCTATTAATGACATTCCGCTTGAGATTGTTAGACTCACAACTCCATCAGTCTCTAAAATCACCAACACTAACGATGGTGCACAGCTTACAATAAAGGCTGTAGAGGGTGCTTCAAAATACAGAGTTTATGTAAGGTCAGGGTCAAGCTGGAAGTCACTCGGTACAACTGATACAACAACTTTTACTCACAAAGATGTTAAGTCTGGAACAACATACAAGTATACTGTAAGAGCATATGACAGTAGCGGTGAGAGTGTGAGTGCATATAATTCCACAGGCTTTTCAAATAAGTTCATTGCTCCACCTCAGATTACAAAAACCTCAAGCACCGAAACAGGTGTGAAAATCACATGGGGTAAAGTGACAGGTGCTGAAAAGTACAGGGTTTTTGTAAAATCAGGCTCAAGCTGGAAAAAACTCAAGGACACAACTTCAACCTCATTCACCCACACTGGTGTTGAGTCAGGAAAAACCTATACCTACACAGTAAGGTGCATTTCATCAACAGGTAAGTCATACAAGAGTGGTTATGACACCGTAGGCACAAAGGCTATGTTCCTCTCTACTCCTACTGTAACCAAGATTTCAAACACAGCAGACGGAGTGAAAATTACTTACAAAGAGTCAAAAGGTGCAGGCAAATACAACATCTATGTAAATTCAGGTTCAGGCTTTAAAAAGCTCGGTGAATCAACAACTACTACCTTCATTCACGAAAACGCTAAGTCGGGCACTAGCTACACCTACAGAGTTCGTGCATACGACACCACAGGAGATTTCTCGAGCTACTACAAAACCTCATCGAAAAATACTTTTATCGCAGCGCCGATTATTAAAAGCGCTTTGTCCACAGAAAAAGGCGTGAAAATAACATGGGGAAAAGTGGCAGGTGCCGCAAAATACAGAGTTTTTGTGAAATCAGGTACAAGCTGGAAAAAGCTCAAAGACACAACCTCAACCTCATACACCCACACAGGTGCACAGGCAGGTAAAACCTACACATACACAGTAAGATGTATTTCATCAACAGGCAAATCGTACACAAGCGGTTACGATTCAGTAGGATGCTCTGTGCTTTTTGAAAAATAAATAAATACCCCCTGTAAAACAGGGGGTATTTCATTTTCGGGCATAGCCCTAATATTACTGGCGGCGCACAAGTGCGCTTTTTGTTGGCCTGTCAGCCGTGCGTCCGTTACTGCTACTCATAAAATGAAAGATAATATAAGCCTCCCTTGTGTAAAGAATGATTCCTCTGACAGGGGAAATGTCCGAAGGACAAAAGGGTGGCTAGGGACCACGATTAGTGGTGGAGGGATTGTTTCACAGGATGATTCAATACGAATGTTACGTTAACAACCCCTCAGTCAGCTACGCTGACAGCTCCCCTTGCACAGGGGAGCCTTTCCCTTGTATCATTTGTATTTCTTTTTATCGGTTAACCTTTTGGGAACTACGCGACTATCGCGTGGTTTTCATTATACAACAAAAGAGGTATGAGCCAAGGCTCATACCTTTTTATTTATTTGATTTCAATAAGTTGTGATGTTCGCAAAGCATTTGACAGTTTTCTCTTACTGTTTTTCCACCTTTGCTCCAAGGCATAATGTGGTCTGCGTGCATCTCATCAATTTCATATACTGCATCATCGCCCTTTACAACACAAAAAACTAGACCCATCATTAAGGAAAACCTCCAAAATGATGGGTCTAACTATATATGAATATAAAATATAAAGGGAGGGTACAGAGACCCTCCCTAAATCGTTACTTATTATCAGTAAAATGGCTTAAAACCTTAATTACTTAAGTGCGTTGTAAACTGCAACTGCGCAAGCAACTGTAGCACCAACCATTGGGTTGTTGCCCATACCGATAAGACCCATCATCTCTACGTGAGCAGGAACTGAAGAAGAACCTGCAAACTGAGCGTCACCGTGCATACGACCCATTGTATCTGTAAGACCGTATGAAGCAGGGCCTGCAGCCATGTTGTCAGGGTGAAGTGTACGGCCTGTACCGCCGCCTGAAGCTACTGAGAAGTACTTAACGCCGTTTTCAATAGCCCACTTCTTGTATGTACCTGCAACTGGGTGCTGGAAACGAGTTGGGTTAGTTGAGTTACCTGTGATAGATACGCCAACATTCTCAAACTGCATGATAGCAACACCTTCACGAACGTCGTCTGCACCGTAGCAACGAACAGCAGCTCTCTCGCCATCTGAGAATGCTTTCTCAGAAACGATTTTGAGCTCGCCTGTGAAGTAATCAAACTCTGTTTCAACAAATGTGAAACCGTTGATTCTTGAGATAATGTAAGCTGCATCTTTGCCAAGACCGTTGAGGATAACTCTGAGCGGTTCTTTTCTAGCTTTGTTAGCGTTTCTAGCGATACCGATAGCGCCTTCAGCAGCAGCAAAAGACTCGTGACCTGCGAGGAACGCAAAGCACTTTGTCTCTTCTCTGAGGAGCATTGCGCCGAGGTTACCGTGACCACGACCAACAGCTCTCTGCTCAGCAACTGAACCAGGGATACAGAAAGCTTCCAAGCCTTCGCCGATAGCTTCAGCAGCATCAGCAGCTGTAGTTACGCCCTTTTTGATAGCAACAGCGCAACCTAAGGTGTATGCCCAACCAGCGTTTTCAAAAGCGATAGGCTGAACTTCTTTTACGATGTCATATGGGTTGAAGCCTTTGTCTACACAAATCTGCATAGCTTCTTCGAGATTAGCGATACCATACTGAGCAAGGCACTTCTCGATTTTAGGCATTCTTCTTTCCATGCTTTCAAATTTAACTGCCATGATCTGTCCTCCTTGCTTATTCTTCACGTGGGTCAATGTACTTAGCAGCGTTGTCAAAACGGCCGTACTGACCAATGTTGTTCTTATATGCTTCGTCAGGTGACATACCGTGGCGGATGTCCTCCATCATCTTGCCAACCTTAACGAACTGATAACCGATAACTTCGTCGTTCTCATCAAGAGCTGTTTTAAGAACATAGCCCTCAGCCATTTCCATGTAACGAACGCCCTTAGCCTTTGTTGAGTACATAGTACCAACCTGTGAACGAAGACCCTTACCGAGGTCCTCAAGGCCAGCGCCGATTGGAAGACCGTCTTCTGAGAAAGCAGTCTGTGTACGGCCGTAAGCGAGCTGTTCAAAGATGTTTCTCATAGCTGTGTTGATAGCGTCACAAACAAGGTCTGTGTTAAGGCACTCGAGCAGTGTCTTGCCAGGCAGGATTTCAGCAGCCATAGCAGCTGAGTGTGTCATACCTGAACAACCGATTGTTTCAACCAGAGCTTCCTCAACGATGCCGTCTTTAACATTGAGTGTCAATTTGCATGTACCCTGCTGTGGAGCACACCAGCCGATACCGTGTGAAAGACCACAAATGTCTTTGATTTCATAAGATTTTACCCATCTGCCCTCTTCAGGGATAGGTGCAGGACCGTGTTTAGGGCCCTTTGCTACAGTACACATTTTTTCAACTTCGTGTGAATAAATCATTGTACTAACTCCTTTCAGAATTTCTTGATGAGACAAACTCATACACATACATTATAAAACACAACCGCCGTTTGCGCAAGTAGTTTTGCATCGTCTTTTGGAAAAATTGTGAAATTTTTATCGCAATTTGCAGGATATGGGCAAGGCACAAAAGAAAAACCTCCCAAACGGGAGGCTTTGGCTTTACTGTTTTAATTGCTCTTTGGTTTTGTTTGTGTGTACTATAGTAAGGCTCAATGCAACAATCAATAGTATATGCACAGCAGTGAGTATCAGCACATGTGGGACAAACAGTAAAAGAAAACTTAAGAGCATATTCACACTGACAAGCACTATAAAAACAGTGGCAATCGGTTTTGCCCACGATGTGTATAGTCTGGTCGCAAGGAATATAAGCAATAAGCAAACGACAACAACCACTATTTCTATGACAAAGTGTCTGTGCGCAATTTGCCCAGTCACTTCATAGTCCATCAAAAACACATCGGTTATCATAAACCTGTAGTTAAAACAAAAACCGTCAATAAAATCGCCCAAAAAAGTATCATAAAGTGAATCGGTACTGCCAGCTTTAATGTATTCAGCAATAAAGGTAGCATACAATATAGCCGCATTAAAAAGCATACATATAAGCGTGACAACGCTGATGTGTTGCCATACCGACGCCTTTGTCTTTTTAATCTCATTGCTCATTTAGTTCACTCCTCTTGTGTGCTGAAATTCAACAACTTTACTAGCTGTTCAAAACGCATAGTGGTTTCCAATGAGTATTCTCCCGCTGTGATAACCAGATTGTTTTCTTTCATATATCGTTTGAGTTTGTACACTGTTATATATCCAAAGTTTTCACCAAAATAGTAAGGGGGTTCCTCGAGCTCGTCATAAGCAATCGTATCATTTTCCTCTACCTCCACATACGCTGGCTTCCATAACGGATACAACCACGCACTATCAGTGGCAACAAGGAGCGCAAAAATCAGGATTATAGCCAGCGCTCCGCTTATCGCACTAAAAACCATAAGCCTCGTCTCTTTTTTCATACTTATCACCTACTAAACACACGGGAAAATTGCGCCGTATTTTGCCAGAATCTCACGGATAGTTTCCATCTCTTGTTTAGACAGCACAATGTGTTTGTCGTTGTATCTCAAAAAAGTGCACCCATCACACACAGGATAAAAGTTCTTTACTTTTCCGTTATCATCAAAGCTGATGTAGATGTTATCGTCAAAACCGCACATAAGACCCGGATCATAAACAAGTTTTTTGCCGTCAATTATTTGAGCTATAGTTGCACTTTCTTCATCAGTCAAAGTTGTGTATATATCAATGTCAAGATATGTATAATAGAATTCGCCTTTTGCGTTCTTGCTCAGATTCACATTCCCAACAAAAGCAAGAACCGCCACAACCACTGCAACAAGCAATACTAACGCAACAGCCCATATACTTCTCTTTTTATTTTTATCTGACATTAAAAACACCCCGATTCTTCTTGCCTATATTATAGCAAAAAACAATCAGGATGTCTATTACGATATTTTTATTTGTAGGGTGTGTGATTTTACTTTTTATTCAAAGCATCGTTTGCTTTTTTTGCGTTTGCTTTCATTGACAAAACCGTAATTGAATATATAAGAGCATAAACTACTACAAACACAGGGGCTACCGCCAACAGCAACTCTACAAAATTGGTGCTGTATCCGATTATTGTGCATGCGCAAAGTGTGATGGCAAGACAACCGATACAATGTAATACTGTTGACAAAATCAAGTTCAGTTTATCGTTACTGAAGGTAACTACTGACAGAACACCGAACAGCGCCGATGCAACTGTCCATACAAAAAACTCTTTGATGACATCGTTCCATCCGCCAATCGAAACCATACAAATGAGTGCAACGGGAATACCAATACCAATACCTGTGATACCTGCTATAGCTAAATTTTTAATTTTCATAATAATCCTCCTTAAAGTTTGCTTTTAAATTCTTTAAAATACTTGCGTGAAATTGTTAATATCTCTTTTTTGTTTTTCAATCTCAGACTGTAGTTACCTGAAAACTCTGCTTGCACTGATTTTACAAAATCTATGTTGACCAGTGTGCCTTTGTTTATCTGTACAAAGCCTGTATTGCTTAGAACCTCTTTGAGTTCATACAACTTTTTCTTTGAATCAAATCGATCCGATACAGTGACAACCCCTGTTTTTGTACCTATAACTTCTATGTATATGATTTCGTCGGGTGATATAAGAAACTGTTCGTCCTCTTTGTAGAGTATCAGCTTTTTTGTATTGCCTGAAGCTTTGTTTTTTATAAACTCAAGCAACTGTGTAACTTCCGGATTGGTAATTTCACCTTTTATGATTACTTCAGTTTCAGCAGTATTCGCTGATTCAAATGTGACTTTCATGATTTTAACCTCTGCTTTCTTTTGTGTTTACATTATACATCACAAAATTTATTTTGTCACAAATAAAATGATAAGTGGCAATAAGCTGTGTGCAAAATGCATTTTTTGAAAGGCAAGATGCTTTTACTGTTTTTCTTTATTATCAGTTAATGAATTGATTCCCGCACATGCCACACCGATACCGAGCATCATAATCGCTGAATTTGCATCAATTATGCTCATAAGTGACAGTGCTACAACTGCAACACCCATAGCAAGAGATACTGCTTTGCAAACAAGTTTTACAAAATTTTTGATGTTTGTGTCTTTCATTGTTATTCCTCCAAAATATTTTTGTTGTGTTCGAACTGTCCACAGTATATGACAAAAAATTAGTTTTGTCATATGATTTTGCGTGTGTGGTTGTTTTTTGCTATCAAGGTACAAAAATTATGATTCAAAGTGCGTTTCCATTTTTTGACCTTTCTGCTTTTTTGACATCTGGAAAGATATTTTCAGTCTTCAATTCCTTTTATTTTTTCTTGCTTTGGTTACTCCTACAAAAACAACACAAAAATTTTATATATAATGTTTATGGAATTTATTGTGACTTTGCTATATACTGTATGTGTGATAGTTTGAGTAGTAGCACTTTTTTCTCAAATATTCAAGGGTTTCTACCTACTGCTCTGGAAGACTTTCTCAACTACGAGGTGATTTTATGAAAAAACTACTATCCGTATTCCTCGCACTTGTGATGGTTCTCAGCATCATTGCTGTTTTTCCGTCATCGGCTGCACAAGCCGCTACATTCAAGGAAGGCGACGTTCTTTATATGAAGATTGTATCTCCTGCTGAATGGACAAGCAGCGACCCCATTATGTACGTAAACTTTACACAGTATTCACGAGCTGACAACGGGGGCGTTTCCGTTGTCCTCGCTGATGCTGACAAATCACAGTACAACCCTAGAACCGGTGTTGAGTATCTGTCTGACAGAGACGTATATAAATATACTGTCACAGCACAAGATGCCGGTGCTACCGTAATGCGTTTCTGGCGTGGTAACGACATAAAGCTGTGGAACTGTTCCATCGCACTCACTGCACAAGATTACGCTGCGGGCTACAATATGGTCACTGTTGACGGTGGCAGCGTATGGGACGATATGGGTGAAAAGCTCGCTTTCTATGATGTCAGCGTTGATCCAAAACTCACACTTTCTTCAAAAACAGGCGAAATAGGTGACACATTCGATATAGCTGTAGAAGTAGATGAAGTAAGTGGCTACACATATACATACGAAATCACAGCGAACGGTGAAGTTGTCAGCAACACAAAAACATATTCTTTCACTGCTGATAAAAACGGTGCTGTTGCCATCAACGCTACAGTCACTGCAACAGACAAAAACGGAAAATTAGCAGGTATAGGCAGTGTGTCAGGCTCCATTATGGTCGGCATACCTAATGTCACGGCTGCTGTTTCTTCAAGCGGACTTTTTGCTCACGCATACAGTGGCGACTCAAAAGAGAGTGAAGCGTGGGTTAAATGGTACGACAAGGACGGCACAAGATTTTTCTTTATGCCTACTTGTACTGATGCTGATACTGTCGAAATCTACAACGCATATGGCACCGACGCTACTATCAACGGTGTGACTATCCCTCCGTCTTCTATCGGTGTTGTAAATTATGAAGAGGGCAAAGAGTACAATGTTACTGCAAACAACAAAACCTATACAGCTAAATTTATGCTCTCCAGCGCTGAGGCTGCTGTATTTATAAATAACCCTTCTGATTTTAACGGTATGGATCTGTGGGATTATCTCACAGATGATAAAGAAAACTACGCATCTGCTACCGCTGCTGCACTTGATGACGAAGGCGGCATCGACAATACTTCTATCAAAAAGATAAAAGGCAGAGGCAACACCTCGTGGAACGCAAGCAAAAAAGGTTTCAACATAAATTACGATTCTGCGATATCCCTCGATGGTATGCAAAAGTGCAAGAAGTTCTCAATCATATCTAACTTCCAGGATCCTGCCCTCTCACGTAACAGAGTTCTGTATGACCTTGCTGATGCTGTGGGAGTCCCATATGCTTCTGACTCACGTTTCACTGAGATTTACATCAACGGTGAGTACATCGGCAACTATATGATGTGCGAAAAAGTCGATGTTGGCAAGAACACTCTTATTCCTGATGTTGACGAAGAAGACTACTTAAACTATGTTGACGGCTCACAAAAAGACTTCTCTTTTGTATGCGAAATTGATAACGCTCCATCAGCAGACGATTTCAACATCACTATGGGTAACCGCAACAAGGTTACTATGAAATCACCTGAGCTCGAATCAGGAGACCCTGACTACAACGCTGTCAAAAACTACATCAAAAACAAATACGACACTATGTGGAATAAAATCACTTCCAACGCTAGTGACGTAGACGACTATATCGATATCGAATCTCTTGCACAGGTTTATCTTATCAACGAGTACGGCAAAAACTGGGACTCCGGTGCAGGTAGCTTCTACTTTGTATTCAAACCTGACGAAAACGGACACTACAAGTTCTTTGCTTCTCCTGTATGGGATTATGACAACTCGTTAGGTAACGCAAATGGTGTCGAAAGCGACTTGAGAACCTTAGGTATCAACGACTACAAAGAGCCTACGGGTTGGTTCTCCAAACTCAAGAACGGATACAGTGGTCCAAACTTCCTTGCAGATTCTATCAAAAACTGTGATGCACTAAACGACATTATCCCTACTATCTGGTTTGAACAGTTCTTACCTGAACTCGAAAAGTTCTTCAATGAACAGGATATTAACAACGCAGAGCTGTATTCAGCAGACGTTTATTATGATTTCTTGAAAGACAGTGCCAAGATGAACTACATCCGTTGGGATATGGTCACTGACACGGGTTGGATCGCTGACCACACATCACTAAGACAGATTTATGCTACCTATACATACAACGATTACGGTCAGGTAACAAAAGTCAACTATGTCGAAGAACCTAACAAAGCATCATACGATAAATACGATTTTTCTGCCGAATATCAGTATATGATCGACTGGGCAGTTGGTCGTTCAGCATGGTTTTCAAAAGAGTATTTTGACTCATACATTCCAAGCGAAGTCAAACCAACAGAACCTCCTACAGAGCCTGTGACTGAACCACCTACAGAACCGGTGACCCCTGATCCTGAACCGGTATTTGATTTGACAGACGCAATCGCTGCTTGGCAGTTTGACCCTACTGATAAAGTCGCTGAAGAAAAACTCACTGAGTACGGTACAGGCGACGAAGGATATAACGCAACATATGGTAACGGCAAACTTACGGGCACAATCGACGGCACAAATATGCGTTCGCTCGAATGGTCAATAGCTGAATATGGTACGAATGGTGTTAATATGGTTCCTATTATGCCAGCAGGCTCCAAAAACCTTTGGGGCACACCTTTTGTTCAGTTTGAAATTTCAACAAAAGGCTATACAGATATCAAGTTCACTGCATATATGGCAGGTTCTAAAAAATGTCCTGCTTCCTGGAAAATGCAGTACAGTTTTGATGGTACTACCTTCACTGATATAGAAAACGCTGTTGCTACTATCACTATGGCTAACAGAAAGCTTATGACAGCTTACCTTGAAGATGTAACTCTTCCTGACGCTATCAGTAACAAAGATAATGTCATCATAAGACTCGTTCCTGTTTCAAACACCACCGTCAGCGGAAGTACAACCGATGTTGATCCTACGGGTGGCGAACTTGCTATCAACAATATACTTATTAGCGGTACAAAAGCTGCTTCTGAAGATATCCCCGGCGATGCTGACCTCAACGGCAAAGTTACTATCATGGATGCTACCGCTATACAAAGACATCTTGCAGAAATTGAGTTCTTATCAGAAAAAGGCTTAGGACTCGCTGATGTTGTAAAGGACAACCGTTTAACCATTGTCGATGCAACTCAGATTCAGCGATTCTTAGCTGAAATTGTTGACGAACTGTAACAACACATATACCAGCACAGGCACCAAAAGTGCCTATGCTTTATCGAAAGGAAGATTCCTATGAAAAAGATAATCAGCCTTCTACTCACCTGTATTTTGGTTATGTCAATAGCCACTATGGGCATGATAGCATGCTCAGCTCAGGATGTTGTAGCAACACCAAAAGGAGATATCAATATCACTGCTGCAACTACAACAGGACTTTACGCTCATGCATATTCAGGTAGCGACAGCGAAGCATGGGTTAAGTGGTATGAAAAAGACGGAACAAATTATTTCTTTATGCCTACCGCCACAAATGCTGATTCTGTCGAAATTTACAACTCATATACAACAGACGCAACAGTAAACGGTACTACCATCAAAAGCGGTGAAACAGCTACCGTCAACTATGTTGAAAACGCTGAGCACAATGCAACTATCGATAACAAATCCTATAAATTTGTTATTATGCGTTCAAGTGCCGAAGCTGCTGTGTTCATCAATAACCCTTCAAGCTTCGATGGCAAAAATCTGTGGGACTATCTCACCGAAGACAAAAGCAACGATGCTTCCGCTACTTCTGCTGTTTTAGATGATAAAGGCAACATCGACAACACTTCTATCAAAAAAATCAAGGGAAGAGGAAACACCTCCTGGGACGCTGACAAAAAAGGCTTCAACATCACATATACAGATGCTATAAAAGTCGGCTCTATGCAAAAATGCAAAAAGTTTTCTATCATCTCCAACTTCCAGGATGCTTCTCTCACTCGTAACAGACTGCTGTATGACTTAGCTGATGAAATCGGTGTGCCGTATTCTTCAGATTCTCGTTTTGCAGAAATCTATGTCAACGGCGAGTATATCGGCAACTATCAGGTGTGCGAAAAAGTCGACGTCGGCAAAAACACGCTGATGCCTGATATAGACGATGAGGACTACCTCAACTACTGCGACGGTAGCCAGACTGACTTTGAATTTGTTTGCGAAATTGACGCAGGTCCTGATGAAGACGATTTCACTGTAAAAGCAGGAAACGGCAACAACCTCACTATGAAAGCTCCGGAACTCGAGAAGGGTGACCCGAACTACGCAAAAACACAAAGATACATCAAAGCAAAATACGATGTGATGTACAGAAAAGTAACCCAAAACGCCAGTGATGTTAATGACTACATTGACATTGAATCTCTCGCTCAGGTTTATCTCATCAATGAGCTCGGTAAAAACTGGGACGCCGGCGCAGGTAGCTTCTTCTTCGTATATAAACCTGATTCATCAGGAAAATACAAGTTCTATGCTTCTCCTGTATGGGACTATGACAACTCTTTAGGTAACGCAAGAGGTGTCGAAGGTGATCTGAAAAATCTTGGCATCAAAGACTACGAAGAACCTACAGGCTGGTTCGCAAAACACAAAAATGGTTATCGTGGTCCTAACTTCCTGAAAGAGTCTATAGCGAAATGTGACGCTTTGAACAAAACTATCCCGACAGTATGGTTCGAACAGTTTGTTCCTGCTATCGAGACAAAGCTCAAGGGAGAAGGTCTTAACGACACAGAGCTTTATTCAGCAGATGTATATCTTTCATATCTCACAAAAAGTGCTGCTATGAACTATATTCGTTGGGATATTATTCAGGAGCCACAGTGGGTTGCTGACCACGATTCTATCAAAGAATGTAATATTACCTATACATATAATAAATACAACCAGATAACAGGCGTTGACTACAAGCAAAACACAGTTGCGACTCAGTATACTGCACACGAATTTTTGGACGAATATAAATATATGATAGACTGGACATACTCTCGTGTAGCATGGATGTCAAATCAATATTTTTCTTCATATGTTCCTGAAGCTGCATCAGAACTGAAAGGTGATGCTGACAATAACGGTGATGTCAACATTATGGACGCAACAGCTATCCAACAACATCTTGCTGAACTGAAAGCATTATCAAACATCGGATTATATCAAGCCGAAACAGACAGCGATGCAATGCTCACTGTTATGGACGCCACACAAATTCAACGACTCTTGGCAGAAATTATCGAAACACTATAAAGTATAGAGGAATATTATGGTGCCACTTGATTTTGTAACACTTTTGTTATATACTTTAGGTGGCACTTTTTAGTTAGGAATATAATAAAAAGGAGAATTACTATGAAAAAACTTTTTAGTGTAATTTTAGTTTTTGCTATCGTGCTGTCTTTGTGTATAGTTTCTATCAGCGCTGAAAGCTCTGAACAGCTCACTGTAACACAAACCTACAGCGTAAAAGCAGGTGACGTAATTCAATACACTGTTTATCTCAATATCAACTCTAATAACAAAATATGTAGCTTGGATGCTGCTACTTTCTACAGCGATAACCTCCAGCTTGCACCTGAATATGACAAATACGGTGATTTGGATCTGGATAAAATGTTCCCTATTCTCGGCATCAACACTGTAAATAACTTGACCGGTGTACCTGGAAAACTCATCTACAACTATTCCAGCGCACTAGGTGGAGTTCGCTTCAATGAAGACGGATCTGTACTAGCAACATTCAGATTCATCGCTACGGCTGATGGCACTGCTACTGTTTCTACAAAGACGAAATGCCTTGCTATGATGGATAGCAAGACTAATATGGTTATCATCGTTGATCAGGACGAAGGATTGATCTTGAAAGATAACTTTACATTCTCTGACACTATCACAAAAACGGGTACCGCTAAAATGTACGGCGACGTAAATGGTGATGGAAAAGTCAACGTCAGCGGTGATGCTGTTAGTATTCAGAGATACGCAGCTGGTCAGACTCTCAAAAACTTTGATGATACAGTTGCCGATATTAACTCAGATAGCAAAATCAACGTCAGCGGTGATGCTGTTTACATTCAAAGATATGCAGCTGGTCAGACTCTTCCTTCTAACATTTTGATAGGACAATATATTATTCCTTAATTTTATGTTACAACTCTTTACCGACCGAATAATATTCGGTCGGTTTTTTATTGACCACAAATCCCAAAAGATGTATATTAAATACAGATATTTTTTGGAGGCACCTATGATAATAGATACCCATACCCACATCGGAACTTCCCTTGGATTCAATATGAAAGAATCCGACATTCTATATATGATGCGTATGTATAACATCGACAAATGTATCGTATCAAATACCGAGTGCGTTACCCACGATCACAAGCAACGCAGAATCCCAAAACTTTTTTGCAAAAACCACGTCAAAACAAATAAGCGTGTCATCGAATTTGCAAAATCAAACAAAGAAAAAATATATGTAGCTTTGTGGGTCAATCCATACGAAAACGCAAGCACCATAGAGCCTCTTATCAAAGAAAATCCCGACGTAATTTGTGCGATAAAATTTCATCCGTTTCATTCTAAATGTCGCTTTGACAGTGAGCTCATAAAACCATATTTACAGCTCGCTCAAAAGTTTTCTTTGCCTGTTGTCACCCATACAGGCAACGGTGAGTGTGACGATGTAAAGCTCGTATATAACGTAGCAAAAGCATATCCTAATACAAATTTTGTTATGGTACATATGGGACTTGGCACAAATAACAATGAAGCAATAAAGCTTATTTCAAAGCTTCCTAACCTATACGGCGACACAACCTGGGTCAGCATTGAAAGCACGCTGAAATTCTTAGAAATCTGTGGTGACGATAAAATCGTTTTCGGCTCTGACGCACCAATAGACGGAAAAGATACATATCTTGATAACGGCAAGGGCGAACGCAGTTTATATCAAGCATATTTCAACGAGTTCAAAGATATGGTAAGTGAAGACACATATGAAAAAATCATGTATAAAAACGCACAAAAGCTATTTAGAATTTAAGAATAAAATGCAAAAAAGGCAGTTCGTTTGAACTGCCTTTTCTCATATTACTTATCTTTTCTCTTGTAGCGGAAGAGGGTGTTTTCTGCCCATTCACGGTCTATTTTGATAAAGCCCGAGAGCTTTTTGTCGTTCTGACATATTTCGCTCACTATCTGTGCCGAGCGGGCATAAACCTCCAATCGTGCCGACTGTACATACGGTTCGTGGTCTTCTCCCACAAAGAAGGTAAATCCCATCGTGTTTGTCTCACGGTTATAAAGCGAGAGATATCCTTCTTCTACACGTTTTAAATTATGCTTTTTTGCAACAGTTTCACTGATAGCGAGCTTTGTGAGCTCAACCGCCATATCGTCGAGCCCCGACTCAAATATGAAAACCTTCTCTTTGAGTGAATTGAAGTCCGGTGTGATACGCTTTGTAATACCTTTGAGGTTTCTGTAATCCTCTTCCAGTGACCTATCTTCAAGCTGAAAACGATCTATCTGCGGAATGAGATAAATCATAAAACGTCGTTTCATATCATTGTAAAGAAGCGGATACGTGAATCTGCCCTCATAGCCACAGTTTTCGCATTTCCACTTGAGTAGCTTTTCTGAAAGCAAATCCTCTCGGAACTGTGGGTCGTTGGTTGCATTTATGCTGATATAAAGATGTGCACTCGTGACTTCATTACAGTTAGGACACGCAACCTCTTTGGATATAACATTAGACATTTTTCACACCTCCACTTTGGTATAATTTTATTATAACAAGAAAAGTAAATAATGCAAGAAAAATAGTTGTTGATTTTATGTTTGCTATCTGCGATAATATAGATACAAAGTTCATAATAGGAGGTAATATTATGGATATCAAAAACGATTTAAAACAAGGTGTAAGACTCGCAGCGGACGCTGCTACTGATATTGCACAAACTCTTATCGAAAAAAATCGTATGCGTGCCAACGCTAACCGCATCAAACAAGTTATAAAAGGCGACACAGAACTCAGAAATCAGGCGTACATAGAACTGGGACGCTATTTTTATGAAAATCTGAGAGAAGATGCCGACAGCGAACAGGAAGCGTTGTGCGTAGTTGTAGATAAAACCACAGCCCGTATCACAAAAGCGTCTAAAAAATACGTCGAGCTTATCAGCGATGCAAAAGATCTGAAAATACCTAGCGAAAACAGCGACAAAATTAAACAAGCTGTGAGTGATAAAGCTAAAAAAGCCAAAGACGCTACTGAAGCTAAGGTGAACGATATAAAAGGCAAAGCGACAAAAACCGCTCAACAGGCTAAAGACAAGGCTGTCGACCTTGGAACAAAAGCTAAGGAAAAAGCCACTGACCTAACAGACAAAGCTAAAAACACAGCCATGGACTTAACTGCTAAGACAAAGGAAACTGTCTTTGATATCGGTGATAAAGCAAAAGACAAGTTCGACGATTTCAAAGCATTCATCGCTCCTGATGAGGATCTCGACGATATTATCGACGGCAACAACGAGCTCGAAGATATGATTGCACAGCAAGAGGAAATTATCAAAAAAGCCGAGTCACAGACCGATATTGACTTCGACTCTGACGATGAAGAATCCCCTGAAGATTTTACTTTCTAAAAATACAGCATAATATAAAACCGCCCGCATCTAATTTGATGCAGGCGGTTATTTTTATTCTTTTACAGCTTCTGCTACAGCATTTCTATCCTTTTTCTTTTTAAAGATATCTTTTTTTGTGCACAAGTAAATCAGTCCGGCAAAAGCCAGAATAGAAGAGAGTGTCACAATTAGACCGAGCATAAAGCCCTGTGGACAATATCTAAGTTTTATGTCGTGTTGACCTTTTTGGAGTTTGAAAGCAACAAGTGCGTCGCCAACAGGAGTGATCTCTACCTCTTCGCCGTCAACATACGCTGTCCAACCTTTGTCATAAGAAATAGATGTATAGAACAGTCCGTCCTCTTTCACATCTATTGTACCCTCAATAACGGTGTCTGTGGACTTTGTACAGATGAGTGTGCTTTGAGATAACTTTTCGACACCTTGCTGGAACAGCTCCTCATTGAACATATTGCAGTATGCGTAAGCCGAGCCGGTTGTCGCATCGGAAAGATCAGCATAAAGCGAAAGCTTGTCACCTTCTGCAACCTTGCCCATCTGCATAATATACGGGCGCTTTACATAGTTAGTAGCTATTGTATTGTCATTCACTTTCAAGTCAACATTATCGGAATTGCCACATTGGAAGTACGCATATGCTGTGCCGTCATACGGTGCTGTGTAGTTGAATTTTAGGTGTGGCTGTTGTGAAGTATCTTTCAGCTCATAGCTATAATTTCCATAGCTGTTTTTAGTAACAGGGAATGCTTCGTAATCAGTATGACCTTGTGACACTACATCAAGAGGCTGATATAACTCTCCCTCAAGTCCTGTAGCAAGTCTGAAAATCTCGTTCTGATTATAGAACGGATTTGCTGTCGCTGTAGTAGGATCGAAATCCAACAGCTTTTCGTTTACCATAAAGCCCTGAGGAACATAGCTCTTATTTTTGAGCAGCTTTACGTTACTTTCCTGATATATAAGATCTAAGTGTTCACTGTCAAGATACAGGCCATTTGGAGATATGAGATACTTGATATTAAGCATCAGATTAGTAAACGGTGAGCTTTCCTGATATGTGTACCTGTTACTTGCTACCCATCCGCATATGCCGAATTTTTCCATATAAGCGGTGATATCTCTGTTTGCAACAGAGCTGAACATCGACACACCATTTATTCCGATGAGAGCATTGTCGTTCAGGGTATGATACTTAGTGACCTCTGCTCTGAATAGGTCCTCGTTGTCTTTTTCTGTTTCATCTATATATTCGACAACTTTCATTGTACTGCTTGTACCCAGCGGATAGGACGTAGTGGTTGTTGTGCCAACTGTCTTTGTGCCGATATATGCAGCACAAGCACCCTCAGCAAGACAAATAATAGCCAGAGCTAGCGACAGTGACTGTTTAGGCACTACTTTCAGTACATACATACATAGCCATGCAACAACAAGAAACGCTATGAACGCTGTGGCAATAATAACCTTTTTATCCTGAAATTTGGAAGCTATAATTGTGACACAGATAACCAGTGCTACCGTAATCACAATGTGTGTAAGCTTTGTGTGGTCTATATTCATCAGTGCTCTGTACGCCATCGTCACAAGGACAAAGGAGAACAAAAAGGAAAATCTGTGTGGGAGCATATTCGGGAAGTGAAAGCCGTGCCACACAAAATCGAGCTGTCTTACAATGAAGCTCATAATAAAGAATAGCAACAATGCTCCACCCGCAATACGCTCACGGATTTTGATTTTAGTACAAGTGAAGAACAAAAGTCCGAGCACCAACGCAATAATTCCGCAGTAAATGTTCGGCAAACCCTCTTTTGCAGTAGGCTCAATAAAAGCTACTGAGTTCGAAATAACCTTTCCTATAGCCTGCATAGTTCCTTTGAAATCAGCTGTATCACCGATATTTATTGCGTAAGCTGTAGGGAAAGTGTTGTCAGATGAGTGAGTAGAACCAAGAGCTATAGCAGTCGGCAACGTGAGTATCGCAGTCATAGCGAGTGACATTGCTGAAAAACCAACCATTTTGAAGAAGTTGATAAACAGCGTTTTTGCATTTGTGTACTCTATAATACAGTAAACGATACTTACAAGCACAACAAAAATGCACACAAAAAGACCGATGTAATAGTTAGCAAGCACGCTGAGTGCCAACGAAATAACATAGAGCTTGAACTTGCCATCTTTGAGCAAAGCGACTGTTCCTGCTACAACCAATGGCAAAAGTGCAACCGTATCAAGCCAAATAACGTTCCAGTAATAGCCCATGATGAACGAACACAGTGCGTACATAACACCAAAAACCGTGACAGTGATATCACGTCTTTTGAATGTAATACGCAAAAACTGTGCAAAGAAAAATCCTGCAAAACCGATTTTCACACAGGTAATAAACGCCAAAAACTCACGCAAGCTTTCAGCCGGTACAAAAACGGAAAAGAAGTTCAGCGGACTTGCGAGGTAGTACGCCATGAGTGCAATATAGTTAGTACCGCCACCAGACTTCCATGTCCACAACAAGGACCCGCCTTCCTGCAACTTATCCTGAAAATCCACCAAAAACGGGTAGTACTGATGCCACAAATCAGTAACCAAAATCTGCTGGTCACCAAAAGGCGACACTTTGAGCACCGCAAAGCATATATATATCAGCAAAAACGGTACAAAAAATGCCAGTATCAGCCATAAATTACGCATAAAAAAAGATGCGTTCTCAGGTGGCTCAATAACAGCTTGCCATGAGCTGGTCTTTTTTTCAATTTTCTTAACTTTTTTCTGGCCCATTTTCGACCCTCCACATAATAATACATTATTGATTTTACCATAAATTTTTATAAGGTAAACACCCTTTTGGAATATTTACAAAATATTATTAAAAAATTTTTAAAAAGATAGACTTTTTTTGATACTGTTGGTATAATTAAATTCGTAAATGAGGTGAAATTTATGAAAACTGTAGATATCGTTGTTCCTTGCTATAACGAAGAAGAGGTGCTACCTCTCTTTGTGAAAGAAACCAACGCTGTTATAGCCACTATCCCTGACTATCGTTTCAGATATATTTTTGTCGACGACGGTAGCAAGGATAAAACCCTCGCTGTATTAAAGACTCTTGCTTCTCGTTTTTCTAATGTAAAATACATATCTTTTTCCCGCAATTTCGGAAAAGAATCAGCTATGTACGCAGGACTCAAAAATTCTACAGCCGACTATGTTATCGTTATGGATGCTGATTTGCAGCACCCACCGAAAATGTTCCCGAAAATGATCGAGGGTATCGAAGAAGGGAATGACTGCTGTGCGCTATACAGAGCGAAACAAACAGGGGAGAGCAAAATCAGACAGTTTGTATCAAAAGTTTTCTTCTCTTTTCAGAACAACATTTCTGATGTCAAGATGCCTGAGGGCGCTGTTGACTATCGTATAATGAGCAGAAAAATGGTCAACGCTATCCTTGATCTTTCTGAGGTGCAGAGATTTTCAAAGGGCATTTTCTGTTGGGTAGGTTTTAAGACAAAATGGGTTGAGTACGAAAACGTTGAACGTACCGTGGGCACTACTAAATGGAGTCTATGGGGACTTTTCAAGTATGCTCTCGATGGCATCACAGCTTTCTCTGTGACACCACTTCGACTCATCGCAGGAATGGGCTTTGTTATCTCACTTCTTGCATTCATCTACATCATCATCAC
This sequence comes from Ruminococcus sp., assembly GCA_045539655.1. GTDB lineage: Bacteria > Bacillota > Clostridia > Oscillospirales > Acutalibacteraceae > Ruminococcoides. The sequence continues at coordinate 112,101 of JAZQFT010000024.1, forward strand.
ACTTATACAGACCTTGTGCTTTGGTATTGATGTTCCAGGTTATGTGACCACTCTTTGTGCGACACTGTTTCTGGGCGGTATCATCGAGCTTTCTGTCGGAATTTTGGGCGAATATATCGGCAGAATTTATATGGAAACAAAGCACCGTCCTATCTATATCGCAGACGAAACTAACCTCGAAGAAGAGGAAGATATCTAAAATAAAAAGGCGTGCTATGCGGTACGCTTTTTTATATGGAGGACAATATGATAAAAAAAATATGGGATAAATTTCACGAGTTTATTATGTATATGATATTCGGCGTGGGCACAACCGTTGTCGCTTGGGTAACCTATGCGATATTCACAAAAGTCATTTCGACCTTCTCTTTTTGTGGTATCACCGTTGACCACACCACTTCTGCTAACGTTTTGTCGTGGATTTGTGCTGTGCTGTTCGCTTTTGTTACTAACAAGTTGTGGGTTTTTGACAGCAAATCGTGGAAGCCTTCTGTTGCTGCTAAAGAGCTCGGACTCTTTGTTTCATCAAGGCTAGCAACCGGCGTGATAGAATGGGTCGGACTTCCGTTGTTGATAAGTATAGGTGTTGACCAAGCTATTCTGGGCATAGAAGGAATGCTTGCTAAGATTTTAGTCAGCGTTATTGTGATTTTGCTCAACTATGTTTTTTCCAAACTCTTCATTTTCAAAAGAAAAAGAACAATCAAAGAACTCACAGAAGATGAGAAAAAGCCCACTGAAGACATCATAGAAGAAATTATGGACGATATTCATAATAATTAAAAGCAAAGCATCAAAGCTCCACAAGTTGTGGAGCTCTTTCTTTTTGGTCTTCTATAACAAAAAAGCCACAATCTCAAAAAGAGATTGTGGCTTTGATTATTATATTAGTTTTACAATCAAGTAACGTTATATAAATCAGTCAAGTCTTGCGAGCTTTCTCTGGATAGCTGTAGCGTCTAATACAGTAACTTCGCCGCTGCCATCATAATCTGCGAGCTCAAGAGCTTTTTCGCTCAATGTGAAGATTTCAGCGATATGCATCTGGATTTCTGTAGCGTCCATGATTGAGAAATGTCCGTCCATATCAACGTCGCCGATCTCAAACTCTGGCTTATCTGCTGGAATGTACTCATAGCTATCGCATGGTTTAGACTGAGTCGCATCGTTCCATGTCATATAGTAACAATAACCATCCTTAGGATCTGTTACAGGGTCAGATGTGTCACGACCGTATCCGCCTTCACCACTGAAGATGATTCCTTCGATGTCAGCAGGAACTTCAATCTTGTAGATATCGTAAACGCCGTCGCCGTTCTTACCAACGATCTCTGTCACAACTTCGCCTGGCTCTGGTGCATTTTCACCGTTAGCACCACCCCAGTAGTAAGCATAAACTTCAGGCCACATCCAGTTGTTCTCGAAGTAGATTGTCATTGTGTCTACAGGTGGCTCTGATGGGATCTCTGTTGGCTCGTCTGGCTCAACCTCTGTTGGCTGTTCTGGTTCTGATGGCTCAGTTGGCTCAACTTCTGTTGGCTGTTCTGGTTCCTCAGTTGGCTCAACCTCTGTTGGCTGTTCTGGCTCCTCAGTTGGCTCAGCCTCTGTTGGCTCATCAGCAGGGAATGTTGGTTTTTCCTGCTCTGTAACAACGTGGTTACCATCAGCATCGTGGTGGTCGTCTCTCAGACAGTCAACATCCTGAGCACCGTCAGGGTTGAAACCGTAGCAACCGTTACCATAGTAGTAGTACCACTCACCACCGCATGTCTGCTTGAGTGAAAGGTCATTGATAGAAACGAGGTCAGGGTCGATAACGTAGATCATACCGTCGAATGTTTCTGTACCGTCAGGATAGTTATCTGACTCACCAGCGTCGTAGTACTCAGCACCGATGTTTACTGACTGAGCAGCTGAATAGTAAATGTCAAGAGTAGAGTCCATACCACCGTCAACACCATTGTTCCAGATGATAGTTGTAACAGCTGTAGGAACGTTAGCGTAGTAGATGTTAGGGTCGTTTTCGTCAACACCTGATGGGAGATAGCCAGCCCATGCAAGAGGATCAGCTACGCCACTCTGCCACCAGTAGATACCAGCTGTGCTAGCGTCTTTGTTGTACCATGTTGGTGCGAACTTGCCAAAAGACTCAGGAATAGTTTCGTCGTCGCCGAGTTCACCGTTCTTGCCGTTAGGCATAAGGAAGTAGAACTTCTTTGTTTCTACTTCTTCACCGTACAGTAACTCATGCTCTTCGATAGCCTGATCAGTTGTGAATACGTCCAGATCAGTTACTGAGTACGCAGATACACCAACTACTACAGTAGAAGCGAGCATCAATACTGCAAGTAAAATGCTAATTAGTTTTTTCATTTTTTTAACCTCCAAAATTATTACTATAATTGTACCACTAAATGTTAAAAAATTCAATGGATATGTAAATCAGCAGAAATTTATATCTGCTGTAAACAACATAACTTAAATCAGATAAGCTCAGCGAGGATCATCTGGATCTGTGTAGCGTCCATTACGTTCACAGCGCCGTCAGCCTTAATATCACAGTTAGCAAGAATAACATCAGGAACAACCTTGATTTCAGCCAAGTGCATCTGAATTTCTGTAGCATCAAGAATAGTAAGATCGCCGTCGTTATTAGCATCGCCGATAACTCCAGTTGGAACTACAGGCTGGTCAGGAGAAGACTCAGGGAGAGTTGGTTTTTCTGCACCCTCAGGAAGAGTAGAATCTGCAGCAGTCCACTCAACAACAACGCCTGTGTTAGCGATAGCGTTATCTACGTCAACTTTTGTAAGACCAAGCTGTGAAGCTGTGTAGTCTAAAAGCTCCTGATCTGTCTTCTGTGAACCATCTTCGTTGAGGTTGTACAGTCTTACATTGTCAAGCTTGTTTACAAGGTAGTCTTCATACATTCCGTTGATTGTTGTAACGAATGGTACGCATGTTCCTACTACGTTACCGATAGATGTGATACACTTTTCAGGACCATACTTTGTTGGATCCTGATTTCTCCAGAACGCTGCTGTTGCCATCTGTGAGCTGTCCTCAGGGTTTTCGTACAGTGTTCCGTCGCAGTATGCTGTATCACCTAAGCATGACTTGTCGAACAAGAGGTTGTATGTCTGTGAG
>JAZQFT010000025.1:0-184212 GCA_045539655.1 Ruminococcus sp.
AACTTGAAAGCCTATCAGTTTTTATGTATAATAGACGTAGAGGTGATAACTGTGGCTGATAGTATTTTAAGAGATAAAGCAAAAGAGTTTGCAAAGATAATCGTTTTTCTTTGCCGCGATATGAAAACAAACCACAAAGAATCCGTTTTAATAAATCAGTTGCTCCGCTCAGCGACCTCTATTGGAGCAAACCTACACGAAGCCCAATATGCTCAAGGAACAAAAGATTTTATTTCAAAACTTGAGATTGCTCAAAAAGAGTGCTATGAAACGGAATATTGGCTAGAACTTCTTTTTGAGACAGGTTGTATGACCGAAGAAGTTTATAAGGAAGCTCAAAATGAATGTGGCGCGATCCGCAGAATGTTGATTTCTTCACTTAAAACAATAAAATCAAAATAAAAAGGTATTAATTATGAGAAAGAAATTATTTTCGATAATTGAGTCGGCAGAAAACGATAGTAAGTTAAGCAATGTTTATGATTTTATAATGATGGTAACTATTGTTGTAAGTGTTGTTCCACTTGCCTTTAAGGAAACAAATACTATTTTTCAGTGGATCGATTACATAACTGTAACCATTTTTATTTTAGATTATTTTTTGCGTTTAATAACCGCCGACTATAAACTAAAAAAATCAGTGGTTTCCTTCTTTGTTTATCCAATTACACCAATGGCGGTTATTGATTTAATTTCAATATTACCATCTATAACCATTTTGAACAGTAGTTTTAGATTGTTAAAGCTATTTAGATTGTTGCGAACATTAAAAGTGTTACGTGCTTTTAAATTTTTGAGATATTCGAAAAGTTTTGATATCATAACAAATGTGTTCAGAAAGCAAAAAAAGGTTTTGTCTGCAGTTGCAACGATGGCAGTTGCTTACATCTTAATTTCTGCGCTTGTAATATATAATGTTGAACCCGATTCATTTGAAACGTTTTTTGATGCAATTTATTGGGCAACCATCTCCCTAACAACTGTTGGTTATGGAGATATTTATCCAATAACAACAATTGGCAGAATTGTCACAATGTTTTCTTCGGCTTTTGGTATTGCGATAATTGCACTACCATCCGGCGTTATTACAGCCGGTTATCTTGAAGAAATCAGCAAAGACAAATAACGTTTTTATATATAAAGGGTTTTAGGTTCTCCTAACAAGTGACATTTGGGCGCCTAAATGTCCTGCTTGTTACGGTATAAGACAGAATGAAAAGGAAGCACGAATTTTTCGCGCTTCCTTTTTTACTATCCTTTAGAGTACGACCCTAATGAGCAGGTCTTTTGATATGTGTTATATTATGAAATCTTCCGCATTATATGTGGGGAGCATATTTTGTCTTTTAGGTATACGCATAATAGGGTTGTACGAAAACTTTCTGCACTTACCGTTTTTCAGCACCTTGTTGATGGTGCAAAACTGACATTTGTTGCGTATATCAGAGTGAATACAGTAGTCACAGCTGACAGGTATGTTTTTACCAAAAAGAATAACCTTACGCATAATTCCTCCCTGATTTATATAGATTTTCTATAGTATATCACGATTACTTTTCACTTGCAAGTGTAAGATAAGTATAGTATAATACTTGTGCTTTCGAGGTGATTTTATGAATATAAATTCCAGTACAATGAAGCTCCACGAAAATGATGGAGTACATTTCTTGACTTATAATAGATTGTCTGAAATTGATTTTATCAACCATGCGTTTTCAACACGTTTGGGTGGCGTATCAAAAGGCATCTTTGACAGCATGAATCTAAGCTTTGAGCACGATAACTTTGAAGATGTAACAGAGAACTACAAACGTTTTTGCAAAGCTGCCGGTTTTTGCTTTGATACACTTGTAGCTTCATCACAAGACCACCATACTTTTGTCCGAGTATGTACTAAAGCTGAGTGTGGTATCGGAATAACAAGAAAAAAAGATATAAAAAGTGTTGACGCTCTCGTCACTAATGAAAAGGGAGTAACACTAGTTACTTACTATGCAGATTGTACTCCGCTGTTTTTTGTGGATACAAAGAAAAAGGCGATAGGACTTGCACATGCAGGTTGGCGAGGAACTGTCGGAAAAATTGGCGCAGAGGTCATAAAAACAATGAAAGAAAATTATGACACAGACCCAAGCGATTTAGTCTGTGCTATTGGCCCGGCAATTTCGCTGTGTTGCTACGAAGTTGATAAGGCTTGCGCTGATAATTTTTATGCACTTGGACTTGATGATTCAAAGTTTGTTTTCAAAAAAGATAACGGAAAATATATGGTTGACCTTCTCGAAACAAATAGACAGATTCTGCTGTCCTGTGGAGTTAAAGAAGATAATATCGTACTGTCTGATTTGTGCACAAAGTGTAACAGCCACCTGCTGTGGAGCCATCGTGCTACTAATGGCAAAAGAGGCACAATGTCTGCATTTATGACGCTTAGATAGCACAAAAAGCACTGCTACACTAGCAGTGCTTTTTTATTTTATCATCTGTATTCCTTGATTCAGTTGATCTTTATTCATAGCACCTACTGCATAGGTAACGAGATCACCGTGTTTGTCGATGAAGATTGTCATCGGTAGCGACGACGCACCGTAAACAGTTGCTGCTTCGCCTGTTGTATCATAAAAAACGGGGAAAGTGTACCCTTGATCTTTTACAAAGCTTTCAGCGTCTTTTTTACTGTCTCCTGCTGTCATATTCAGCATAATGAATTGCACATCTTGATTTTCTTTGAAGGCTTCTTCAAAATACGGCATTTCATTTTTGCAAGGTGAGCACCAGCTCGCCCACATATTCAGCACGATAGGTTTTCCAAAAAAATCAGATAACTCAACTTCCTCGTTTTCTTCACCAATCATTGTGAAATCTGGGGCCGAGTAGTCAACGGTTTCGCTTCCTTGTGAGCTTTGAGCTTGTGTGCTTGGTTGAGCAACATTGTTTGGTGTGTATTCTTTACTCAGCGAGTTGTACAGTATATATGTCAGCACAAAAACAAGTACAGCTATGATAATACTAAGTATAAGATTAAAATTCTTTTTCATCTATATCTCCTTACGCAAGAACAGCAACGAGCTTATTCATCAAGCCTGTCATCATCAAAATACCTACGAGTATCAACAGACTGCCACAAATTATGTTTATGATTTTATAGTTTTTCTTGATGAAATCAAATGTTGATTTCATCTTTTCTATCAGCACTGCACTGACAACAAAAGGGATTCCCAACCCGAGTGAGTACAACAGTAGCATTATAATACCTGTGAGCACCTGATCTTGTTGAGATGCAAGCATCAGCGCAGAACCTAAGAAAGCTCCCACACACGGTGTCCAACCGACAGAAAAAACCACACCGAAAATATAAGCGGAGAAGAACCCCATATTTTCGGTGTTGAATGAGGTTTTCATACCTTTGAAAATATTGAGTTTAAAAACGCCCAAGAAGCTCATTCCAAAAAACACCACTATCGCACCTGTAATGATGTTTACTGCTAGGTGATATTTAGCTAAAAAGCTTCCAACAGAAGATGCCAAAGCTCCCATAAGTACAAAAACGGTGGTGAAGCCCAGCACAAATGAGAGAGAATTTATGAGCGTTTTTGATGTCGTTTTATTATTGTTGCCTGCAAAATATGAAATATATACTGGTAGCATTGGCAGCAAACATGGTGAAATAAAGGTGATGATACCTTCCAAAAAAGCTATGAAATATTGCACAAAAATCCCCTTGTTGTCTAAAGCTTGATTTTATTATCTTTTACAAACCAGACGTCGTTTAGTCTGAATTCTTTGCCGTTTAAGTATTCGAGCTCATCAGCATCAGTAACGAAATCGAATACTAGCTTATAAGAGCATAGCAACTGGCTGTTTTGATGAAACCTTCGGTTGAGCGTTTTGTCACCATATTTTTCGTCCCCCAGTAGTGGATGTCCGATATATGCCATATGTGCTCTGATCTGGTGAGTTCTTCCCGTGAGCAATTCTATTTCACAAAGCGAGAGGTCACGTTCTTTGTCATAACTCAGTACCCTATATTTTGTGATAACTTCCTTGCTGTTTTCAGTTTTGCTCTTACTGATTTTTACTGTGTTTTTGCTTTCGTTTTTTGTCAGAAAGTCTTTCAGCGTATCAGTGTTTTTTTTGAGCTTTCCTTTTACAACACATAGATAAAATTTACGAATTTCTCTTGTTCTGACTTTTTCGTTCAAAACACGAAGTGCCATAGCGTTTTTAGCACCGATGATGATACCGCCTGTGTTGCGGTCAATTCGATTAACCAACGCCGGTGAAAATGCTTTATCAGCTTCAGGGTCATATTCTTTCTTTTCAAAAAGATACCTCTGAACTCTGTTTACAATACAGTCAGCATCATAGTTTTTGTCCTGATGTACGATAACCCCTGGCTTTTTATCGATGAGCATCAGGTTTTCATCTTCATACACTAATGTGAGTTTTTTCGAAGCCTTCATAAATTCATAATCTTTTTTGCTTTCTACAAAGAACTCATCTTTGATATATAGTGTCAGCACATCGCCTTCGTTCACAAAAACCTCAGGAGTAGTTTTCTTTCCGTTTAGTTTGATGTACTTTGTTCTTAAATATTTATGCATCAGCGATTTAGGCATAGTCTTAAATCTTTTTAGCAGAAACTTGTCCAGACGCTGACCTGAGTCATTTTTATTGATAGTAATTGTGCGCATATAATCACCGCTTTGATTATACCATAATTTTTGAAATTTACAACAAACTTTGTGTAACACAAAACGTTTTTAAGAGTAGTATAATAACGGGTGATGATTATGAGACGCTGTCGAGAAAAGATCAGCTGTGCTGTAGCTTTTGGTGCAGGCATGATTCTATCGGTCATACTACCCCCAAAGTGTGTGCTGTTTGTAGCGGCTGTCACAATCATCGTAGTATGCTATAGTTGTAGGAGGTAGCTATGAAAGTTGTACTTATCGAAAAACCACGCTTTTTGTCATTTATACTTAGAAAAATCTACGGTATCAAAAAACAACCGTCTGTACAGTAAAAAAAGCGACCGTTTTATTGACGGTCGCTTTTTTATGTAACCGCTTTGTTTTACCAAAGCGGCTTTTTTATATATATAGTTGTATTCTTTGTCCCGGATAAATTGTGTTTGGATCTTCCAGTGCATTTATTGCTACTAAGGCATTGATATCTAAACCGTATCTGTTAGCTATGCTGTGCAGTGTATCTGAAGGCCTTACAAAATAGTACTTTGGTGGAGTAATATCTGTTACCGGAATACGAAGAACCTGACCGGGAAAAATTGTATAAGGATAGACTATACCGTTGTATCTCGCTATATCAATAGCAGTTGTACCGAAAAGCTGTGCAATAGCAAACAGCGTGTTGCCTGGTCTGACAGTGTAGGTTATAGGTTCCATTTTTATCCTCCTTTCACATATTACATACTATGCAGAAAAGAAGTTTTTGAAATGAATATTTTTCCTATATTTGCTAAACCTATATTTGGGAGGAATGTTTATGAATTCAAAGATAAAGAAAATAATAGCACGTGAGATTATCGATTCACGAGGAAATCCTACTGTTGAAGCACAGGTGGTTCTGGAGTGTGGAGTTACAGCATTGGCATCGGTTCCGTCAGGAGCATCAACAGGAGAGTTCGAAGCTGTCGAGCTCAGGGACAACGAGAGCCGATATATGGGCAAAGGTGTCAGAAAAGCTGTTAAAAACATCGAAGATGTTATTTCACCCGCACTTGTCGGAACTTCTGTGTTGTTCCAGAAAAGCATTGACAAAAAAATGATAGAGCTTGATGCTACAGAAAACAAATCTAAACTAGGCGCAAATGCAATCCTTGCTGTGTCCTTAGCTTGTGCAAAAACCGCAGCAAAATATCTCAACATTCCACTGTACAGATATATAGGCGGAGTGAACGCTCACACTTTACCTGTTCCTATGATGAATATTTTGAATGGTGGCGCACATGCAAGTAACAATATAGATATTCAGGAATTTATGATTATGCCAGTGTCAGCAAATAGTTTTAGTGAAGGTTTGAGATGTTGTTGTGAAATATATCACACCTTGGGTAATATTCTCAAAAGCGAAGGCAAATCCTCAGGTGTTGGTGATGAAGGTGGCTTTGCTCCAAATCTGGATAGCGACGAACAAGCGATAGAATACATCATAAGAGCTATTGAAAAAGCAGGCTACAGCACTGAGGATATCAAGCTTTCTTTGGATGTGGCGGCTTCAGAATGGTACGAGGACGGATACTATAGAATGCCTAAACGAAATGTGAGAATGAACACCGACGATATGATTTCATATATTGAAAATTTATGCGTCAACTACCCAATCATTTCTGTTGAAGACGCCTTGTCAGAACACGATTTCAAAGGCTTTACAAAGCTTACACAGCGACTAGGCGAACGGATTCAACTTGTGGGTGATGATCTGTTTGTCACCAATACACAGCGTCTACGAAAAGGAATCGAATTACATGCGGCTAATTCAATTTTAGTGAAAGTAAACCAGATAGGAACATTGAGTGAAGCTATTGATGCTGTTCAATGTGCACACAGAGCCGGATATACTGCTGTGATTTCACACCGTAGCGGCGAGACAGAAGATACAACTATTGCGGACATAGCAGTAGCGCTCAACGCAGGCCAGATAAAAACAGGTGCCCCTTGTCGAACAGACCGAGTATCAAAGTACAATCGCTTGCTTCGCATTGAAGAAGAGCTCAAAACCGTATCTGACTATGGTTTATAAATAAATCGAAAAATTAACCGCCTTTATGGCGGTTAATTTCTTATATAGAATTAAATGGAGCTATATGAATGATACAATAAATACGTATATAAATGTTCATATTGGAGGTCACTATAGTGAGACTGAAAAGACTTTTAGCAGGGGTGCTGATTATGCTATTGATACCTTCTGTCGCTATGACCGGTGTTTATGCTACTTCCGATGTTGACTCTGAAGAAGAAATAGTCGCTGAAGATGCATCGACACAAGAGACTACAAAAACAAAAAAGCAAAAACCTACACAAAAACCGACTGAACCGCCTATTACTGCTGCTTCTGTTGGCATCAGAGAATATGTAAAACATCTTGAAAAAACTGTTTATACAGAAGAGATGGGTGCTATCTATACAAAAGAAGCAACCACTTTCAAAGTTTGGTCGCCTCTTGCGCAGGATGTAAAAGTCTGCGTTTATACAAAAGGTACTGACGGTGAAGAGGGAGCACAGATGCTCTCAAAAACCACAATGAAATATCACAAGAAATATGGTGCTTGGTCACTTACACTCAAAGGTGATTATAAAAACAAGTACTATACATATCTTGTCACTGTCAACGGCGTCACCAACGAGGTCGTTGACCCATACGCTAAGGCAGTCGGTGCTAACGGCAACCGAGGTATGATTGTTGACCTTAGTTCTACAAACCCGAAGGGTTGGAGCAAGGACAAATTTGACCGTGTCGACAATGCGACCGATGCTATCATATGGGAAGTGAACGTAAGAGATTTCTCTGCGTCTGCAACCAGCGGCGTTTCTGAGAAAAATCGTGGAAAATTCTTAGCTTTTACAGAAGAAGGTACTGTGGTTGATTCTGTTGAGGGTAACCTGCCGACTTGTATTGATTACTTAAAAGAGCTCGGCGTGAATTATGTACAGATAAATCCGTTTTATGATTTTCACTCTATCGACGAAACAGATATGGTCAATCCTCAGTACAACTGGGGCTATGACCCAAAGAACTATAATGTTCCAGAGGGTTCATATTCGTCCGATCCATATGACGGAAATGTGCGTATAAAAGAGTGCAAACAGATGATTCAGTCACTCCATAACGCAGGCATCGGCGTCATTATGGACGTTGTTTATAACCACACTTATTTTTCACAGGATTCATGGTTTAACCTCATTGTGCCTGACTATTATTATAGAATCAACGACGAAGGCGTCTGGAGCAATGGCTCTGGTTGTGGCAATGACACAGCATCAGAACGCATTATGTTCAGAGAGTTTATGAAAAACTCTGTTGTATATTGGGCACAGGAATATCATATTGATGGTTTCCGATTTGACCTTATGGGACTACACGATGTTGACACCATGAACTACATCAGAAAAAGTCTTGATAAGCTCAAAAACGGTAAAAAAATCATTATGTATGGCGAAGCGTGGGAGCTTGATACTTATTGTGACAGCACTGTGAAGCTTGCCACTCAGAGCAATATGTCTTCACTTTATCACCGTATAGGTGCTTTCAATGATACATATCGTGACGGACTCAAGGGTAACGTATTTGACGCTAAAGATACGGGTTTTATCCAGAGCGGTTCGAACAAATCAAAAGTCAAAGCCGGTATCGAAGGTATGGCTACTGCAGGCAACTGGGCGAGATCTTCACTTCAGTGTGTGAACTATGCTTCGTGCCATGACAATCTATCCTTATATGACAAGCTGGTTGCATCTGTTTATCCTGACGAAGGCAGTTTCAGAAAACGTCGGGAAGACCTTGTATCCATGAACAAGCTGTCTGCTGCTATCACACTCACATCACAAGGTGTTCCGTTTATGATGGCTGGTGAAGAGATGGCTCGTTCCAAGGATGGCGATGAGAATTCATATAAATCACCTGTTGAAGTCAATCAGATTGACTGGAACAACCTAAATAAATATGCTGATCTCAACGAGTACTACAAAGGTCTTATCGATATTAGAAAAACAGTCGATTTACTCAAGGATCCTAAAGGTGATGTAGCAAAATCTATTTCGTATATCAGCGATTTGGACGAAGGTGTTATCGCATACACAATAAAGGGTGAAGGAAACACAAAAGTCTTTGCTGCTGTTTTCAACGGTTCTGAAAACAAGACGACGGTTACGTTGCCTTCAGGACTTAGTGAGTGCTTTGTTGTTATCGCAGACAAAAACAACGCAGGCATAAAAAATCTTGCTGAAATAGTTGATAACAAGGTTACTGTATCGCCACATTCTGCTGTTCTTATGGTCGATAAAGAAAGCTTTATCGAATACGAAAACATCGAAACATATAAAACGGTAGTTGTGAAATATGTTGATACTAAAGACGACGCAATTATATATGAACAGATACTCAAAGGCGAGCTGTCACAAGAGTACATTGTTGAATATCCAAGTCACCTCATGTATCAGTATAATGTGACTGGTGTCACAGGACACAAAGAGGGCGAGTTTACAGAAAAAGACCAGGAAGTCATCGTGAATTGCAAACCATATTCCGGTGATTACTCGACAGTTACTATTCATTTTGTCAACGAGTTCGACGAAAATATTGCGAACTCTATCGTGATGTCTAACCGTGTAGGACAAAAATATACTACAGCGAGAATCGCCGGTGTTTACGGATACAGGCTTGACCTTGACAACTTGCCGTTGAATGGTGCTGGTGAGTACGAGAAAGAGGATATATCCGTAACATATAAGTACAACTCCATTGAAGTGTCAGCTGAAGATGGCGAAGTCGATCCTGGTATGCTCGATTCCACTGCTTGCATAGCAAATGTGATATATATGAGTGATACAGGAGAGATCCTCGACAAAAAGAGCTACGCTGGTGATAAGGGCGATCAGGTGGTTGTTGAATATATAGATATTCCGGGATATATGTACGTATCCGATACATCACAGGGCGCAGTATTTGACAATGTTGAAACAAACATAGTCGTAAACTACGTGAAACAGTCGAATACAAAAATTATAGCAGAAATAGCCGCAGGCTCGTTGTTGCTTGTGCTGATAGTACTCGGGGTTATTCTGCTTGTCAAAAAACGTAAAAATGGCGACGGTGGTTATTCTGACACCGACGACCTGTTTATAGAATAATTTTATGAGGTGAAACAATGAAAGCGTTAAAAAGAACTTTATCTATCGTGCTTACATTAGCGTTGCTTTTAAGTATCACAAGCATCTGCATTGTCAGCACACAAGCTGAAACTGTTGAGAACACAAACCCATATTCTGTTGCTGCTATGGCACTGGATGATGAGTATGCGTATTCGGGCACTCTCGGCAGTATTTACTCTCCACAAAAAACCGAGTTCAAGGTCTGGGCACCTACTGCATCAAAAGTAGTTCTCAACCTTTACGCAACTGGTTCTGACGATGAGAAAGGTGCTGCAGATTTAGGTATCTTCAACATGGAAAAGCTTGTTGAAAACGACAAGTTCACTGGAGTTTGGACTGTCACAGTAGAAGACGATTTGAAGAATATTTACTATACATATTCTATCACTTCTCCTGACAGCATCATTGGTAATGAGGAAACAACAAGAGAAACACAGGACGTTTATTCATACGCTACCGGTGTCAACTCTGCTCGTTCAATGGTAGTTGATCTTGATACTACAGATCCTAAAGGTTGGGACAAAGATGCTCATATCTTTGTTGATGAACAGTCAGATGCAGTTATCTGGGAGCTTCAGGTAAAAGACTTTTCATATAGCAAAACTTCTGGTGTAAGTGATGCTAACCGTGGTAAGTACCTTGCTTTTACAGAAAAGGGCACAACACTCAACGGTGAAGGTGAACTTTCCACCTGCGTTGATTATCTCAAATCACTTGGGATTACACACGTTCAGATTAACCCATTCTACGATTTTGGTTCTGTTGATGAAACAGGTCCTGATACACAGTTCAACTGGGGTTATGATCCTATGAACTACGGTGTTCCTGAGGGCTCATTCTCATCTAACCCATATGACGGTAACGTTAGAATCAAAGAATGTAAACAGATGATTCAGGCTTTACACGAAGCTGGTATCGGCGTTATTATGGACGTTGTTTATAACCACACATATAAAACAGACTCTTGCTTCAACCGTACAGTTCCTGAGTATTATTACAGAATGAACGCTGATGGTTCTTTCTCGAACCAGTCTGGTTGTAGCAACGATACAGCATCTGAGCGTTATATGTATCGTAGATATATGATGGATATGCTCCAGTATTGGATTGACGAGTACCACGTTGATGGTTATCGTTTTGACCTTATGGGTATCCATGATGTAGAGACTATGAACCTCATCAGAGAGATGCTTGACAAAACTGACAAGCGCATTGTTATGTACGGTGAGGGTTGGTCTGGCAACACCACATTTGACCCTGTATCATGTACAGACACACCAGTTCTTCCGTGTACACAGAAGAATGCACCTCAGACATCAGACCGTATCGGTTTCTTTAACGATCAGATGCGTGACGCTCTGAAGGGTGGCGTTTTTGATGGTCCAACAGCTTCAGGCTTCCTAACAGGCTCTATCGTTTATGCGCCTGGTGTTTCATACGGTATCAGAGCTAACACATACGGCAAAGGCTGTAACTGGGATGCTTTATCTCCTCAGCAGTGTGTGTCATACGCTTCATGCCACGACAACCATACTCTTTATGACAAGCTTGTTGGTGTTAATTTAGGTGTATCTGCTGATTACAGAGCTCGTTACGATACAGTTATTGCACAGAACAAATTCTCATCAGCTATCACACTTTCTTCACAAGGTATCAACCTTTTCCTCGCAGGTGAAGAAATGGGCCGTACTAAGGATGGTAACGAGAACTCATACAACGCATCTCCTGAACTCAATATGATCGATTGGTCACTTCTTGAGACAAACGCTGACCTTGTTTCTTACTACAAGGGTATGATGGAAATCAGAAAAGTTTTCTCACCATTCACTGCCTCATCACCAGACGACGAGGATGATACATATAAGTATTATTTTTCAAGCTCTATGGCTAGTGCAAGCAAAACAATTGGTTACACAGTTGAGAACAACACTCCTGGAGAATGGAACAAAGTAGCGGTTATTTTCAACGGTTCAAAAGACACATCTATTCAGGAGCTCAAGAGCAATATTGACAAGAGCTTGTCTGAAGACACTGAGTGGGTAATTATCGCAAACGATAAGAGTGCAGGTATCAAAAAGATTGGTGAACACAAGGGACTCAAATTCACACTCCCTGGTTCTTCTGCGATCATCGCTGTAGAAAAATCTACATATGAAGCTGCACAGATTAAATCAGATTTCTCTACAGTTTCTATCAACCACATTGACGGAAACACTGGCGAAACATTCAAAACAAATTATATTCAGGGTAAGCCTGGCGATAAATACATTGCATCTGCTGATGCGTCTGTTCCACTCAAATATGATATAGATTATGTTGATGGTGATCGTGTCGGAACATATTCAGATAAAGACACAGAGGTCAACTACATCTACAAGTATTTTGCACCAGCTTCATTCTCAGTAGAAAACGGTGACGTTGATAACGATGGCAAAGTTACTGTTATGGATGCAACAGCTATCCAACTCCATCTCGCAGAGATAAAAGAGCTCAGTGCAACGGCACTTGCTAAGGGTGACTACAACTACAGTAGCACAACAAATATCCTTGACTGCACATTCTTACAGCAGCATCTTGCAGAGATCGAACTTGATACAGTGTTCACTCTTACCGTGAACTATGTTGACGAAGAAGGTAAAGAGGTATTTGGCTCATTTGTAAAAGAATACAGACTCGGCACAGAATATACAACCAGCGCTAAAGAAAACGCATTCTATAGTATTACTGCTACTCCTGAAAATGCATCAGGAATTATCACTGGCGATACAGTAGTCAACTATGTGTATAAAAAATCTGTTGACGAAATCACTGTTCATGTAAAGCACGATGGTGATCTTGTTTGGACACCATTCCTTTGGGTATGGGCAGACAGCCCTGACGGTTCAAAGTCAGAAAACGTGTTCGATTCATGGCCTGGTTGGGAAATCAAAGAGGCTGATGCTGATGGATGGTACACACATTCATTCGGTATCCCTGTTGATTACACATACAACCTTATCGTAAACAACGGTGGCTCTGTTCAGACATCTGACTACAAGGGCTTTACCGCAAAAGAAATTTGGGTAGTTATTGATGATGCTAAGGCAACACGTAACGGTCCTTGGATTTCTGTTTACGACGACGCAGCTCTCACAAACAAAATTGCATAACTAACATAGATAAAGCCCCTGCAGTAGTTATATACTGCAGGGGCTATTGTTATCTGATTTTTTTGAGAGTTGGTATTTTGTTTGTAGCTTTTATAATAAAGTAGCTGATAGTTATTTCTACCATAGCAAAAGGGACGAGTATCAATGATCTGTATATCAAAAGCTCAAGATATGGAATACCCATCATAAGATGTAGCACCATCGTGTTGAGTGGAAGTCGACATAGCACTAAGACTAATAGAAAAGCAACGATGATTCTCTTTATGTTGAGCTTTTGTTCATATAACACAATGCCCAGGATGAGTCCCTCTAAAACATAGCACAGCGTAATTCCGGGCATTATCGAAAATGCAGTCGGGTTGCTCAGTATGATAGAGAGTATATCTCCGACTCCTGATACAATGCCTGCACACACCGGACCATAAAGGTATGCAACAATAACTATAGGCAGGAATGAGAACCCGATTTTCACAAAGGGAGCAAAGCTCAGCGTGAAATTAGTGAACATACCCAGTACAATCCTGAGTGCCAGCATCATCGAGCATACGCACAGTGGTACAATCTTAGACAAATTTTGCGATGACTTTTTGAATATTTGAATTATAGACATAAAAAACCTCCCTATCTCGTTATCACATAGGGAGGTAGTATCCGAATGTAACAGCGGGATGCAAAGATCGTACCGCAGGTCGCCCTTTCGTTTTTGTGACAACTCCCCGTCCACAAAACACTTGACGCACGATCTTTTACTCTGTATTTTCTTTAGTATAGCATATATAAATATTATGTCAACTCTTTGGGTGAATAACCCTCGAGAGCGGCTTGTATATAAAAGTAGTGACAGTTGATATGAGTACACCTTTAATGATATTAAAAGGTGCAACACAGAAAATGCAGAAAGTCAGCGTATCTTTGATGAATGGTACAATGTCCTTGCCCATCTGAATGATTTGCTCAAGTGGCATAAACTGTGAGTATATTGGAATCATCATATATGCATTGATAAAAACTCCAAGTATTGCCATAGTTACAGTACCTACTATCATCGAAATTACAGCACCGCTTTTTGTTCTTTTGTGCTTGTATATGAGTGATGCAGGCACAACAAAGGAACAACCAATCAGAAAGTTAGCTAGCTCGCCAACACCACCAGTCGTAGTTCCGTTGATAATAAGGTTAAGCAAGACTTTGATAGCTTCAATAATAACACCACTCAAAGGTCCCATCGAAAAAGCTCCGATAAGTACAGGAATTTCAGAAAAATCCATTTCATAGAAAGGTGGTGCAATAAAAGGTAGCGGAATCTCAAAAAGCATCAGCACTACAGCAACACTGCTTAGCATAGCTGTTACTACAAGCTTTCTTGTACTGGTCATTTTATTATTATTCATATTCTCTCCTATAAAAAGCCCCCGATAGCTATACTATCGGGGGTTGTTGTGTAAAAACGTATATTATACACATCTTCTTTCATCCGGACTATACCGTCGGTTTCGGAATTTCACCGAATCAGCTTTCGCTCGTGGACTTTACCACCGGTGGGGAATCTCACCCCGCCCCGAAGACAGTTGTATTATATTATAGATGTTTTGTTGTGTCAATACTCATACACACGGCTTTTCGAGGTCTAGCTCGACTAAATCATGGTGAGGCACACGTTTTTCAACAGGTGGCAACTCCATATAGTCACCGAATGCAATTTTAAGATATTCGTCATATCCTTGCATAACAGGTAGCTCTAAACCCTCAAACTCAAGATATGTTTCTTTAGCAAAAGCCTTCTGTGGATACTTCTTTTTCATATAATATGGGCCTGCATAAAGTTCTGTGCTGAATTCGTGTGTTTCAAAGTCATATTTTTTGAGTTGCTTTTCAGCGAACTTCCATACTTTTGTGCGTGCTTTACGACTTTTTACTATCGAAAGCAGAGTCTTGCTGACGAATCGTACGAGTCCGCCGTGCTTTTCTGGTACAAATTCAGAGATAAATAAAGAATAAATCATAGTCCATATATATTGCATATATCTCTGCATTTTCCCATCAGGACAACCATCAATAGGGAAGATGTCCGTGACGATACCGTGTGGAACATCAATGCTTTGTTGATTCTCTTTGACCATCGTAGCCGAGGTATCAACAAGGGTTGCGAATATATTTCCGGTGAAAACTTCGCCTTCATCGGTTTTCAGCATAAGAAAGCGAGATGAATCTACCTGCTCTTTCCAGAGCTTGAGCATTCTTTCCCAGTCGGTTCTAGGCATAATAATATCGATGTCATCGTCCCATGGGATAAAACCCTTATTTCTTATAGCACCGATTACACATCCACCGAGCAAATACCATCTCAGTTCATTTTTTTCGCAAAACTCTTTGAAGAACATCAGCGATTCAAGCTCTTTGAGTTGAAGCTTTCTGAGAGTTTCATTATCTATCTTAATAATTTCTGCCATAACGCACCTTAATCTGTGTTTGATTCATCACACTTTACAGTGTTGTTTCTGATAGCTTCTTTTACCAGTTCAATACGTTTTTGTGCACTATCATCGAGCTTCTTTCTCCAAAAAGGCATTTTTATTAGTCCGACGAGCGTTCCGATACCATAAGAAATATGGAGAATAGGGAAGATGAAAGGGAGTAACAAGAAAAGCCAGTTAGGCTTTTTTAAGACAAGACAGCCAACGGTGTTTACAAGGTTGAACATACTGTACATAGCCATTATAATCGCAAACAAGGTTGGGTTTCCCAATAACCATAAAATCAAGCTGAGCAGGACTGCCACAACAAAAACAAAGGGGATAAAATGGAAGTAGTTAAGACACTTCATGCATACGCCGCTTGTGAGTCCTATCCAGTAACCATTTCCATATTTTTGTCTCATCATTTTTCTTAGCGTATTTCTTGTATGTTGAAAAGAAATGATCTCAGGGCAACAACAGAATTTGTAACCTGCCATTCTCATTCTGTAGTGAAGTTCATTATCTTCAGTACGTCCTAAATCTTCGTTAAAACCGCCGACTTTTTCAAAAACTTCACGTTTGTATGCGGCATGAAAAAGACTATCGAGATATACTTTCTGACCTGGAGCACGCCTGTAGTCAGCAACAGAAGAGCCAAATAGCGACTCTTCAGCAGCCAGAAGAGTGAATTTCCATCGTGACATACCGTCAGTTGTGTTCGGTCTGCCACCGCCGACGATGTCTTCGCCCTCATTGATTTCAAATACGTTTTTTGCTACGAAATAACGTGGAATTTTCGAATGAGCATCAACCCTGATGATGATGTCACCCGTAGCGTGGAGCAACGCTTCGTTCCATGCGGTAGCCTGATTTTTATTTGTACTGTCAACAAGCTTGACAGATTCAAAACCATAGTCGGTTTTTTGGAATTCTTCCATCATCGCTCTGGTGTTATCAGTGGAAGCGTTGTTGACCATGATGATTTCGATTTTATCGTGCGGATAACTCTGCTCCGAAAAATCTCTGAAAAGACCGTTGAGCACGCTTTCTTCGTTGTACGCAATAGTACACAGCGAAACTCTCAGATCTTCCTTTGTACTAAAATAGTTCATTGTTCTAATCCATTCCTTGAAAGTTGTAACAGCCAGTTGCCCGAAATACAAATAGATTGGGTCATATATGGCAGCACGTATAGTATCGGCAACACAGTAACGCAAAGCAGTAACCATGGTATAAAGGAACCTACCAGCTTTATCAAAGCGTTAGAGTGTCCGTTCATTATTATTTTAGAAGTCAAAAAGTAGTATGACATTTGTCGAGTATCATCTTCGCAGAATAATTTTATGCTCAAGTAATACTTTGTTGAGTATAACAAAAAAGCAGCTGTAGACAAAATGACCAGCACCACAAGCGTGATTGCGAACAAAGTTTCATTCATACTTTTTTTGAGTACAAAAGCATTTATTGCATATAGGCTGATAACGGGTATATAGCAAACAACTGCAGGTATCAGCAAACGCACAACAAACGAGAAAACAAATGTAACAGCTTTTATATACCTTTTGAAGTTCAAAAGGTAATAAACCGCATCGCTTATATCATATTCTTTTTGATCGCTGTACAGCATTTTGAAATAACCTATTACTATAGGACTCAAAAGAAAAAAGAAAATTGTAGTGATGCTTCCGCTTGCGACCTGCAAGATGAATTCAAAAGCATTGCTTATCTCAAGGTCTTCGTTTATATAGTAAAAAACAGAGGTGATGCAATCTACTATCATATAGCATACAACGATTATACCTAAAACGATTAGCGCTTTAGCAAAACCACCGTCACTAAGCTTTTGTCTAGCTTGAGACTTAATAATTTTTTCAGCAGACATAAAATCACCTTAGTCAGCCGTGTACATACGGTACATAGCCTCAAGACAAATCTGAGCATGTTTGAAGAATTTTTCAACACTCATGCATTCATTAGCATTGTGAATGTTTGAAACCTCGTCCTTGAACACAGGGCCAAAAGCAACACCTTTGCCGCCGAGCACCCTTGCGTATGTACCGCCACCTGTAGAGTAGAGGTCAGGCTTTTCGTTCATGATGGCTTCATATGAGTCTGAAAGCAACTTGATGATTTCGCTTTCTTCAGGCATATAAAGTGGAGCAGAGTGCTTTAAAACTTTTACGTTGAGTTTTTCGTTAGCGGCTGCCTTTTTAACAAGCTCAAGAATGTTATCGCCGTTCATTGTGACAGGGTATCTGATGTCCAGTGTACAAGTAGCATATCCTTCATCAATATGTACAGTGCCTACATTGACTGACAGAGGACCTGATTCTGCATCTCTTGTTTTAATACCCATTTTAATACCTGTTGTATCAAGTCCTATGCAGGATTCAATGAACGAGCATACGTTGCCAAGAGAAGGAAGAGAGAAGTTGGAGGTGAGAAGGTCAATCAGCGCAACAGCAGCATTTTGTCCTTTTTCAGGTTCAAGTGCGTGAGCAGCTTTGCCACGGCTTAGTACCATCATACCGTCTATTGTGTAATAAAACTCGAAGTTACCTTCTTTTGCATCAGCAAGTCTCAACAGCTGATGATCTTCATTTTCAGTGCAGTCAAGCAGTGCGTATGCAGTGTCAGGCACAGCGTTGACAGCTTTACCCGAGTGTAGTTGTGTGAGTGTAGTGCCATCATGAGTATCACCAAACAGCTCAAGTTGCAAAATACCTTTCTCACATCTGCAAATGCCGTATCTGTTGTCAGGAGTGAAAGACATATCCGGCATCGGTTCGTTTTCAAAATACATTTCTATATCGTGCATTCCGGTTTCTTCACATGTGCCGAATATTGCTCGCATTGTGTTTTTGCCGATAACACCGTTTTCTTTAAGAGCTCTGAGACAGTACAAAGTGATTAGCGCAGCGCCTTTGTCGTCGGCGATACCACGACCATACATATATCCGTCACCCACAGATAGCTCGAACGGAAGCGAATTCCAGTTGTTACCCTCAGGAACAACGTCCAGATGGGATAGCACACCGCATAACTTTCCGCCACTACCGAGCTCTACGTGACCTGCAAGTCCTTCGTATGATTTGGTGGCCAGTCCAAAGCTTTCTGCTTTTTTCATCATCCAGTCCAATGCTGCGGTACAGTCTTCCTGATATCCAGAGATGGATTTGATAGCAATCAGTTCAGAAAGGTCAGCGATAATATCTTCTTTATATTTTAAAATATTCTCACCAAAACTCATATTAACCTCCTATACTTTCTAAACCGTTTTCGGTTGAATTGTTATTATTGATTTCTGTTTTACTTTTTCTTTTTAATATAAGCAAAGTAAGCATATATATCACAAACACTGCAAGAGAGAAACAAGTGATTATAAAGCTTGTTTCAAGCCCGGGTGTTTTGTACACAAATTTTATATCTGAAGTAGAGTGACCGTCTACTTTTATTGCCATAAAGCCAATGTTGACTTTTTCTATTTCAACTTGATTGCCATTGACATAAGCTGTAAAACCTTCGTCGTATGGCACACTGAAGAACAAAAGGTTATCATCACCGTTATTGGTAATGCTCGCTTCAAAACCGTCTTTTGTGTATAAAAAACTGTCGCAAGCTGATCTTTTTCTATCCTCACAGTCGTCGTAATAGTTCATATCAGAGTATTGAAAATGCATTGTCAAACTTTCAAAGTCAGTGTATTTAGGATAAGCAACATTCTGATGATTATCTTCAGTGTACTGAGCGTTGAGTCCTATATACATACCATCCTCAAATCCGGTGATATCTCTGTATTTTTTCATCTGACTTTGTGATAGCACCATTGCTTTCATTAGCGCCAAGTGCTTTACGCCATTAGATAGATCTTTGAACTCTTCTTCGCTGATGAATTTGTCATACATAAATCCCATCGGCACGTAATGTTGGTTTTCATATATATCAAATCCGTTTTGAGTGTCGAGATACTCATATCCCGGCATCAACATAGTGCCTTCTTCGTTCAAAAAGCTAGAGCTATCATCAGTAGCATCAAAAAGATACTTGACGGACAAAAGTCCCCTGATGCCATAGTAGTCAATTTCAGGACGTGATGCAACGTCTCTTACAGAGCCTACCGTATTGTAGAAGTCCATAATAGAAGCGGGAACAATCGAGTGGAATGCCTGAATGTTCGGAATCTGCCAGAACATACCGATGTTATCCATCGCATTATAGAAGTCAGATCTGACTTCTTTTATATCGTCTATGGTGATATCTTCACCAAAGTTCAGGGCGTATTCTATAGTGTATTCGTCGCTTTGATCTGTTTCACTTTTCCCAAGCTGTAGAATATACTCACTGTAGCCGACAATAACAACACATAGAGCTATTGAAGTCACACGGATAAAAAGCTCTTTTTTGTGTCTGAAAAAAATAACAATTAGCAGTGTTGTAGCTAGCGAGATAAGAGATATTGCAACATATATCCAGAACCTAAGCGGATTTTCTTCTAACCCAAAGCCATAGATTTGAGTGTCACTTACATCGTACTTTGTTGTTATCATAAAACCAATAGAAAGTGCAAGTACAACGGTTAATGTGATGCTCCATTTAAAAGCCTTGATGTAATCGATACTCTCGATGTTATCAAGCGAGATAATAGTACACAGCACCAGCATAAGCGTCAGCATATAGTACCATCTTGCATAGTAACAGTCATTGAAGGCCTGAAAAGCTGAGTTTAATATAGGCACAAATGCCATCACAAAGAGCACTGTGACGATACGTTTGAGCCATGATCCTTTGTTGCTCTGTATATATGAGATAACAAAGGTGACCGAAAACAACGGTATCCATAGTGCAATAGAAGCCCATTTTGAACCCGAGTCAGGGGTGAAATTCGGCACAGCGGGAATGTCCGGCGGAAAGAAAACACTTGTGATGATGTGCATATATCTTTGCACTTCGTCATAAAGCAGAGCATCGTATCCGGTCAGAAAATCATTTAGCCTTGAGTTGTCGACAATACCCTTGAGTGACGGGATAAGTACCACACACGCAAGTCCCACACCTAAAATACATTCAAAAGCCATAAGCAAGAATTGCTTTATTCTGAAGGTGTATGATTTTGTTGTCAGCTTAACTACCCAGTAGATAGCAACAAAGACTACCATGCCAAAGAAAAAGTAGTAGTTAATCACACACGACCCAAAAACCGCTAAGCACAGTACGCCTTTTCTTTTGTTGAGCATAAATTCGTCCACAGCTGCAAGCAGTAGCGGAAAAATTATAATAGCTTCGTGAAAATGAAAGAAAAAGATATTGTAGATAGAAAAGCCGGAAAAAGCATAGAGCAAAGCTCCGATAATAGCGTATCTCTTGTCGTTGACATAACGCTTGAGATAAACAAAAGCTGTTGTGCTGGCACAGCCAAGCTTGAGTATGAGCAACGGCCCCATAAGATACGGCACGACATTTGTAGGGAAGAGTAGCGTTACTAAAAAGAAAGGACTAGTCAGCAAGTAGAACGTGTAGCTGCCCACAAAATTAGCACCCAAATCCGTGATGTGGCTCCACGAAGTGTCGCCGTTGAGTATAGCGTCGTGTGCCAGTGTGTAAAAAGGAATTTGCTGTACGTTGAAATCACCGTAATACAAAAAGTATCCTTTTGACATACACATAGCAGGGAGCACAATAAGCATAGCAAGAGCACATCCGTACAAAAACGCACGCAATGTGTAGTTTTTGTAGTTGTTAGCTGTGCATTTTACACTCACTTTGTCTGTCCTCCATAAAATAAAAATTAGGGCTTTAAAAATGATTTGCTTTTGTGTATAATATAACCAGTATAGTATATCACATAAGTTAGAAAAATGCACTATATTTTTTGTATTTATATGTAATTTTTCTTTATATAGGAGGAAAAGTGAATGAATAGCCATTTTTTTGCATTGATGTCAAGAATGAAATACATCAATCGTTGGGGGTTGATGAATAATACAAAAAACGAGAATATATGCGAGCACAGCCTGATGGTAGCAATGCTTTCTCACGCTTTGGTAACCCTGAGCAACAAACGCTTTGGCACAAACCTCAACGCTGAGCACGCAGCGTTGCTCGGTATTTATCACGATGCATCCGAAATCATCACCGGCGATATGCCGACTCCGATAAAGTATTTCAACCCGAAAATCAGCGAAGCATATAAACAGGTTGAAAAAGTAGCAGAAGAAAAACTCGTGTCATATCTTCCAGAAGATCTAAAACCTGATTTTAAGCCACTGCTTACTATTTGCGATGAAGACAAAGAGTACATACCTTTTGTCAAAGCTGCCGACAAGCTTTCTGCACTCATCAAATGTATTGAGGAAGAAAAGCTTGGCAATAGAGAATTTGAAAAAGCTCAGTCGTCTATCAGAGAGTCGCTTGCTGATATGCATCTACCATATGTTGATGCTTTTATGGAGGAGTTCCTTCCGTCGTTCAAACTTACTCTCGACGAACAAGATTGATATTTTTATAATAATCACAATATATACGCCGAAATTTGTATTATTTCACAACAAGTTGTGAAATTTTCTTGAATTTTGGCGTATTTTCTTTATTAGAAAATAAAGTTGGATAAAAGTAGTATAATAGACTTGTTTTAGTATGTGTAACTATTTTTTACACAGGCGGAAAGGCGGTATGTATGGCAAAACACGAAAACGATTTTGTTGATATCAATTCCTCAAGCCAAGTTAATAAAGTTTATAAAAAGAAAAACACAAAAGGCAGGGTGACACGCACCGTTGTGCTTATTATGTCGATCATTATGCTTTTGTGTGGTACAGGTATGGTGTACTACTACTCAGTGCTCGATAGTCTCAATTTTGAAGAAATCGATAACACAAAGCCGACTACTGATGTTGACGATGAAAATGCAAACACGGTGAAAACTGACTCGCTTATTGAGAACTCACACGTTTTGAATATTTTGTTGTTCGGACAAGATGCACACGGTAGCGGTGAAAACGACTTTGGTCGAAGCGACACTATTATTTTGTTGTCGCTTGATAACCTTCACAAGAAGATAAAGCTCACATCGTTCCAACGTGATACTTATGTTACTATCCCCGGCTATGGTGATGGCAAGCTCAACTCTGCTTTCAGCTTAGGTGGTGTTCCACTTTCTGTGCAGATGATTGAAGCTAACTTTGGTATCAGCGTCGACAAATACGCCTGCGTTGATTTCAGCTCGTTTAGAAAGATAATCGAAGTCTTGGGAGGCGTGGATATGGAGCTTTCCATTGATGAGATTGAGTATATCAATGCTCAGATTGACGTCAATAATCAGGAAGGAAAAACTGACTTCTTAGAGTGCGACTATTCAAAAGAAACACAGATAGTTCACCTTAACGGATATCAGGCTCTTTGGTATGCGCGTAACCGTGGTGCTGATTCACTGGGTGGCATTTCCGACTATAGCTTCTCTGGTGATGACTGGGACAGAACCCAGCGTCAGCGTAAGCTTCTCGAGACTATTATGACAAGTCTGAAAGAGGAAGCGTCACTCACTGATATTGTTGAGATAGTCAACGAAATCGGTCCACTTGTTACAACTAACCTCAAGAAAAACGATATAACATTTCTTGTGTCTAACTGTATGACATATCTCAACTACGATATGGATGAAATGTCACTTCCTACCGAGCCTAACTGGAAGTACGGTAAGACCGACGATTTACAATCAGTTATCGTTATTACTGATTGGGACGCAGTACGCTACGACTTGGCTTCATTTGTATATGAAGATTTAGTCACCGGTGGCACTGCACCTACAACTACAGATATTACTGAATAAATAAACCGCTGTGAAATTTCACAGCGGTTTTTATTTTACTTTATTTTTGTGAATCTTCTCAGCTTTTTGCCATCACGCTCAATTATTTCCTTGAACATATCATACGGTCTTACCCAAAGTTCCTGTTCACCATAAAGAGCTTTATAGATAACCATTTTTTCAGTGGTTTCACTGTCTTTAGCAAAACCGACAACTTCGTACTCGTTACCTTTGAAGTGTCTGTATTTTCCAAGAGTGATTTCTTCTTCGTATAGCTCGTTTGTAACGCCTTTTTGCACCGGCTTTTCTATTGGTTTTACGTTGGTCTTCTCAGAAAAATCTATCGAAAAGCTACCGTCATTTGCAACTAAAATCATTGAAGATTTCGCCTCTACATCAATGTTTGTGTATCCGTTACACTGATATTGTTTGTTGTTATTTAACACATCTGTCAGAACACCGTTAAAGCTTGAGTCAAAGCCGATATTACGAGTTTCGTTGCTCTGGTTCAATAGCACAAAGATAGTCTGATTTTCGCTTTTCATTGAGTAGCAAAGATGCTCAAGTTGAATATTTTCGTTTTTATATTTTCCGTATTTTAATGCGTCACAAGTGTGCTTGATTTTTGACAGCTTTTTAATGTGTTCAAAAAGCTGTGTATTAGGGTTTTCTATTTCGCCTAAGTTGATACAAGGACGCAAATCATAGTCACAATGAGGAGTTCTTTTGCCTTCTATACCGAACTCACTGCCATAATATATTGATGGAGCACCAGGCATAGTGAACATAAGAGTATATGTGTTTTTTAGCAGTGCTTTATCGTTGAGATTACTTGCAAGTCTGTTCACATCGTGGTTGTCAACAAAATTGTATAGATACAGATTTTTGTAAATGCCGTAATCTCCGCATTGTCTGTCCAT
Organism: Ruminococcus sp.; assembly: GCA_045539655.1. GTDB lineage: Bacteria > Bacillota > Clostridia > Oscillospirales > Acutalibacteraceae > Ruminococcoides. The sequence goes on from JAZQFT010000025.1 coordinate 24,223, forward strand.
GGAATGTGCAAATTCAAAGTAGTTGCGGTCATTATGGCATGAGAACAATGCTTTGTATGTTTCGTAGTTTGTAACAGAGTCAAGAGTCTGATCGTTTGCCCAACGATTGTAGTCACCACTCGTTATTTCGCCATAAAGCCAGAAATCTTCTTTTCTGTTTTTACAGGTATAACGGAGCTTTTTGAAAAACTCAAGATCAACACAATCTGCAGCATCAAGCCTGAGCCCGTCTATATCAAATTCATCGATCCAGAATTTTACTGCATCTAGCAAGTAGTTGCACACTGTTTCGTTTTGAAGATTCAGCTTTACAAGGTCGTAGTGACCTGCCCAACCTTCATAAGAAAAGTTGTCACCCTTAGGGCTCTGTCTGTCAAAACGAATGTTATGAAACCAGTTGCAATATATCGAAGACATTGAGTTTTGCTGAATATCTTTGAAAGCAAAGAAATCTCTGCCAACATGGTTGAAAACGCCATCCAGAAGGACTTTGATACCATTCTTATGCAGAGTATCACAAATATTCTTGAATGATTCATTATCACCAAGTCGACAGTCAATTTTATAATAATCGATGGTGTCGTATCCGTGTTTTGAACTCTCAAAAACAGGGTTGAATACGATTGCGTTCACACCGAGTTCTTTAAAATGCTCGATCCAATCATAAAGTTTATCCAGTCTGTAAGTGAGCACTCCGTCGTTTTTCTTTGGCGCATCACAAAAACCGAGCGGATAGATGTTGTAAAAAACTGTGTCGTTAATCCAATTCATATTTATCACCTTCATAGTTTGAGATTATACCACACTTTGTGTTATAAGGTCAAATTTAATGTATTGAAAAACAAAATGTATTGTGCTAAAATTGTTGTATTATCGAAAGGAAGGTCTTTCTATGTCTTATTATAATAGAGATAAAAGCGTTCAGGAGTCAAAAAAATCCAAGCGCATTCGTATAACAATGGCTGTTTTATATTTTATTCAGGTTATTCTCACAACGTTTCCGTTTATGTGGGGTGTTGATGATAAAGGTAATGTAAAACAGCTCACAGCTTTTGAGTTAGCTATCCAGCCTGATGGGTATAATTCTGCAGAAGAAATAAAAATAGCTATTTTATTTGCAGTTTTTGTACTGTTTCCTGTTGTTTGCTTTTTCTTCTGTGTTCTAGATAAATCACAGAAAAAGAACTTTGTCAGCTTTGCGTGTTGCATTATATGTGCGTGTCTGATCACGTTTGGTATAGGACAGTCTATTGCTATGGGAGCTGTCGTTGCACTGCTTCTTTATGTTCTTATTTTGTTTTTCACTACACAGAGTTTACTTTCTGGAGTTGCATCTTCACAAAGCGATTCTTAATCGTAACGTAGTTGCTGACTCTTGCGTCATAAATCACTGAGCGTTTTCATAATCTATACCGGTGATAGTTGTGGCGTATTTTAGAAAGATTTTATGTAGTATTCTTTTTGTTATATTTACGATTTTACTTTTATCTGCTTGTTCCAGCACTGTGGTAAATAGGGTCGATGAACTTACGCTGAACTCTTGGGAAAACACTTTTGATAATGGAAACACCGTTTCGCTCAGTTTTTTTGAAGATAGTGCTATATTGAGTGTCACAACTGATGACAAAAATTCCGCTGCGATAATAGGTCTGTGCGAGCTCAGTGAATCACAATTTGTTATTCACGATAATTCTACGAAACAGCCGTATTGTTTTGAATATAATGTGCAATTTGATAAAGTTGAAGTCATATTTAACAGCAAATCTGTGCTTTTGTATAAAAAGTAAATTACCACAATATTTTGTGCTTCAAATGATTGACAAAGACACTATATTGTTGTATTATTGTATTACACACTTATGCGACTGACGGGTAACGCGGGTCACCGCGGGGAAGCATAGGTGCACTATAGCCGACCGTCTGGGCAGTTCGCTTTTTAAAGTTGAATTGCCCTTTTCTGTTTTATAGATATTATTTTAAGGAGGCGAAGATATGAAACACGAGAATTGGGAAGGTTTCAAAAAAGGTGTTTGGTGCAACGAGATAAACGTTAGAGATTTTATCCAGTCTAACTACAGTGCGTACGAAGGTGATGACAGCTTTTTGAGCACAGCAACACAGCGTACAAAAGACATGATGGATAAGGTGAATTCACTTTTTAAATTGGAGCGTCAGTACGGTGGCGTGCTTGATATCGACACCGATACAGTATCATCACTCACTAGCTATACTCCTGGATACATCGACAAAGATAACGAGATTATTGTTGGCATGCAGACTAACCGACCGCTCAAGCGTGGAGTGAACCCGTTTGGTGGTATTCGTATGGCTCGACAGGCTTGTAAAGCTTATGGCTACGAGCTTTCTAAAAAAATAGAGGACGAATTCAGATTCAGAACTACGCATAACGACGGTGTTTTTCGTGCATATACCGATGAAATGCGAGCTGCCAGAAGATGCCACGTTATTACTGGACTTCCTGATGCATATGGACGTGGTAGAATCATTGGCGACTATCGTCGAGTAGCGCTTTATGGTGTGGACAAGCTTATCGAAGAGAAAAAGAAAGATAAAGCAGATATCTCTACCGGTGTTCTCAGTGCAGATGAGATTCGTTTGTACGAAGAGCTGTATCAGCAGATCACTTTCTTAGGCTTTTTGAAAGAGATGGCTTTGATGTATGGCTTTGATATTTCTCAGCCTGCTAAAAATGCAAAAGAAGCTATCCAGTGGACATATTTTGCATATCTTGCTTCTATCAAAGAGCAAAACGGTGCAGCTATGTCTTTGGGCAGAGTCAGCACTTTCTTCGATATTTATATTGAGCGTGATATTAACGCCGGTGTTTTGACAGAAGAAGAAGCGCAGGAGCTTATCGACGATTTTGTTATAAAGCTACGTATTGCTCGACACTTGCGCACTCCTGAATATAACGAGCTTTTCGGTGGAGACCCTATGTGGATAACCGAAGCTCTCGGTGGAATGGGTGAAGATGGAAGAACACTTGTTTCCAAGTCTACTTTCCGTATGCTCAATACATTGTACACACTTGGCTCATCTCCTGAGCCGAACCTTACTGTTCTGTGGTCGAAAGAATTACCTGAGGGATTCAAGCGTTTCTGTGCCAAGGTTTCTGCGGATACCGATTCTATCCAGTATGAAAATGACGACTTGATGCGTCCTATATATGGAGATGATTACGCTATCGCTTGTTGTGTATCGGCTATGAAAGTCGGCAAACAGATGCAGTTTTTTGGAGCTCGTTGCAATTTAGCAAAACTCCTGCTTATTGCACTCAACGGCGGTTATGATACAACCAGCGGTATGCACATCGGACCTCAGATGCCTGTCATTGAATCAGAAAAACTTGACTATTATGAGGTTATGGATAGATTCAAAATCTACATCGAATGGCTCTCAAATCTGTATGTTAATACTATGAACGTCATTCATTATATGCACGATAAATACGCATATGAGAAAACCCAGATGGCACTGCACGATACAGATGTAGAACGCTTTATGGCATTTGGTATAGCAGGTCTGTCAGTAGTTGCTGACTCGCTCAGTGCTATAAAATATGCCTCTGTTTTTCCTATCACCGACGAAAACGGCTATATCGTAGAGTTTTCAACACACGGAGATTTCCCAAAATACGGCAACGATGACGATAGAGTAGACCTTATTGCAAAAGATATGACTCATCGTGTTATCACTGAGCTCAGAAAAACACCTACATATCGTAACGCCGTCCATACTCTGTCTGTGCTCACGATCACATCAAATGTTATGTATGGCAAGCACACAGGAGCTACTCCTGATGGCAGAGAAGCTGGCTCGCCTTTTGCACCTGGTGCAAACCCAATGCATAACCGTGAAGAAAATGGCGCATTGGCATCATTGAATTCTGTCGCAAAAATCAGCTACGACGATTGTAGAGACGGTATTTCCAACACATTCTCCATCACTCCGCAGGCATTGGGTAAGAGTGAGGAAGAACGTATCGATAATCTTGTTTCTGTTCTTGACGGTTACTTTGCTAAGAACGCTCATCATATCAACGTAAACGTTTTGAACAGAGAAACCTTGATCAAAGCATATGAGGATCCTGAGGCTTATCCTAACCTCACCATCCGAGTATCAGGATACGCTGTCAACTTCCATAAACTGTCAAAAGAACAGCAGCGTGAAGTTATCAGCCGTACCTTCCACGATGCACTATGAGTGAAGTTTTAGGTAAGGTACATTCTATCCAAAGCTTGGGTACAGTCGATGGTCCAGGTGTTCGTTTTGTAGTTTTTATGCAAGGGTGCAATTTACGTTGCAAATGTTGTCACAATCCTGATACTTGGGACTGTTCTGCTGGTACGCAATACACAGCACAAGAGCTGTTTGAAAAAGCGTGTCGTTACAGGGAGTACTTCGGAAAAAACGGTGGAGTAACTCTTTCTGGTGGAGAACCGATTTTGCAACCGATTTTTGCAAAAGATTTTTTCAAGCTCTGCAAAGAAAACGGCATCAACACTTGTCTTGATACATCAGGTAGCATCTTGAATGATGATATCAAAACACTTCTTGAATATACCGACAGGGTGTTGCTTGATGCTAAATATACGGACAATACGCTTTACGTTGAAAATGTTGGTTGTACATTGGATAGCGTGCTTGAATTTTTGTCGTATCTTGACGCTAAAGATATAAAAACAACGCTGCGTCAGGTTATCATTCCGAGTGTCAACGATAGCGAAGAAAATATCATAAAAATTAAAGAGATAGCAGATGCTCATTCTTGTGTCGATTCTATCGAGCTTTTACCATTTCGTACTATTTGCCAGACTAAGTACGATGATATGGGAATTGAGTTTCCTTTTGGTGATATAAAGCAGTGTGACGAAGGTACGATAAAACGGCTCAACAACTATATTTGTGACTATTCAAAGTAAGTCTTGATATGTCGATTTTTAACACAGCGAACTTTTTTCTGAGTTCGCTGTTTTTTTATGCCTTTTTGTTGCTATTTCAAGCCTATTATGATATAATAAAACATAATTATGGGAAAGTACGTTTTTTGAAGGAGTGAGTAGTGTGGTAGTGCTTGGTATTGACCCTGGATATGCTATAGTCGGCTGGGGCGTCATCGACTTTAACGGTAACTCTTACAGACCTATTGCGTTTGGTGCTATCACTACAGAAGCCCACACGGATTTCAATCAACGTTTACAGCAGATTTACGATGACATGATTACTATATTGAAGAAATCCAAGCCTGACGCTCTTGCGATTGAAAAACTATATTTTACCACAAACGTTACTACAGCTATTTTAGTAGCTCAGGCACGAGGAGTTATCCTGCTAGCTGCACAGCAATGCGGGGTGGAGGTTTTCGAATATACACCGCTTCAGGTTAAAGTTGCTGTCACAGGCTACGGAAAAGCTAAAAAACCTCAGGTTATGGAAATGACTCGACGCTTGCTACACTTGAAAGAAGTTCCTAAACCTGACGATACGGCTGATGCTTTAGCTATCGCTATTACACACACCCATGCAGCTGGTACAACACTTCGACTAAAAATGCTCAACAGAGGTGCAAATACATGATTTATTCACTCAAAGGTACACTTATTCATAACGAGGCAGGATTTATTGTTATTGAGTGTGCAGGTGTTGGATACAAAGTCCAGACTACTATCAACACACAAAAACAGCTCAAACTCAATTCGACCGTTACTGTTTACACATATATGAACGTCAGAGAAGATGCAGTAGACCTCTTCGGCTTTTATAGCAAAGGCGAGCTTTCTACTTTCAAGATGCTCATCTCTATTTCTGGTGTAGGCCCTAAAGTTGCTCTTGCGATTTTATCAGAGCTGTCGAGTGAACAGATTGCTCTATCAGTCTCAGCAGGAGATTATAAAACTCTCACTCGTGCATCCGGTGTCGGACCTAAGCTTGCTCAACGCATCGTGCTTGAGCTCAAAGACAAAATCAAAGGCATTTCTACTGAGGGAGCAGATGGCGTTGTTACTCAAGGCTCTGTTATTGCTGATACAGGCAACATTCCAAAAGCAGTAGCAGCACTCGCAGTACTTGGTTATAGTGCCGCTGATGTCACTCCGATTTTATCCCGACTCGACCCATCACTTACTGTCGAACAGCTCATATCTGCTACATTGAAACAGATGGGATAATTCTTTATAAGAATTCTTAATCAGAAATATACTTTCTTTTGAAAGGATAATATAATATGGACTACAATGAATTTGAAATGGATTTCGAAGACCGTTTGATGGATACTTCGGAAATTCCACAGGATTTGGTCGAGGGCGACAATCCGCTTCGACCGAAAACCCTTGATGAGTACGTTGGTCAGGACAAGGCTAAAGAAAACCTGAGTGTTTTTATCGAAGCCGCAAAAAAGCGAAAAGAGTCACTGGACCACGTGCTTCTTTACGGTCCACCGGGACTCGGAAAGACCACACTCGCCGGCATTATAGCTAACGAGATGGGGGTTAATATCCGTATCACTTCAGGGCCTGCTATTGAAAAGCCAGGTGATTTGGCTGCACTTTTGACTAACCTTAATCCCGGCGATGTTCTTTTCATTGATGAGATTCACAGACTCTCTAGAGCTGTTGAAGAGATTTTGTATCCGTCTATGGAAGACTTTGCTATTGATATCATAACAGGCAAAGGTCAGATGGCTGCATCATATCACTTGCCGCTGCCTAAGTTTACGCTTGTTGGTGCTACTACTCGTGCGGGTCAGCTCACAGCACCGCTTAGAGATAGATTTGGCGTGGTTCTTCGACTTGAAATGTACTCACCACGTGAGCTCGCTGATATTATTAAGCGTAGTGCAGGCATTTTAGGAATTGCTATTGATGATGACGGAGCACTTGAGCTTGCATCACGTAGTCGTGGTACACCTCGTATAGCGAACAGACTTTTAAAACGAGTCAGAGATTTTTCAGAAGTTATATCAGATGGAGTCATCACTTGTGATGTCGCACGAACAGCGCTTGAGCGTCTCGAGATTGACGAACTCGGTCTTGATAATAACGACCGCAGGATGCTCGATACTATGATCAAGTATTATCGTGGTGGTCCTGTTGGACTTGAAACTTTAGCAGCAGCTATCGGTGAAGAGGCAGTCACTATCGAAGACGTTTACGAACCGTATTTGATGCAGATCGGCTTTTTAAGCCGAACTCCACGAGGGCGATGTGTCACAGCAAACGCCTATGAACATCTGGGATACGATGTTCCTGCTAACACTGTTTCGGCTCAGGGTAGCCTTTTTGATAATTAAATTACAATACAAAAAACATTTAAGGAGAATAAAAATGGGAAGATTATTTGGTACAGATGGCGCAAGAGGCGTCGCAAATACAGAATTAACATGTGAGCTCGCAATGAATATCGGCAAAGCTGCAGCTATGGTGCTGACTAGTGAAGAAGTTGAACATCCAACCTTTCTCATTGGTAAGGACACTCGTCTGTCTGGCGATATGCTCGAAGGTGCTCTTATCGCAGGTCTTTGTTCAGTAGGTGCAAATGTCAAGCTCTTAGGCGTTGTTCCAACCCCTGCTGTTGCTTACCTTGTCCGTAAGTATGGCGCTGATGCAGGTATTATGATTTCAGCTTCACACAATCCTTATGAGTTCAACGGTATCAAGATTTTCAGTGGCGAAGGCTACAAGCTTCCTGACGATCTGGAAGAAAGCATCGAATCTATTGTTTTAGATAACGCAAAGCCATATACTATCCCAGATCACGGTGGTATCGGTACAGTAGAAGTATTAGACACAGCAGCTGATGAGTATGTTGACTACGTTGTTTCTACTATTGAGCACGATTTATCAGGTATGGAAATCGCACTTGACTGTTCAAACGGTTCATCATCACGTACTGCAGAAAAACTTTTCACACGCCTTGGAGCAAAGGTTCATATGCTCTTTGACGACCCTGATGGTGTCAACATCAACACAAATTGTGGTTCAACACATATGGAAACACTTATGGAATACGTAAAAGAGCACAAGCTCGACGCAGGTCTTGCTTTTGATGGCGACGCTGATAGATGTCTTGCTGTTGATAACAACGGTGAGCTCGTTGACGGTGACTACATCATCGCTATTTGTGCAGCTGATTTAAAGAGTCAGGGCAAGTTAAAGAAAAACGCTGTTGTTGGTACAGTTATGACAAATATGGGCTTCAACCGTTTCTGTGAAGAAAACGGTATGCATTTTGTAGCTACAAAGGTTGGCGACAGATATGTACTTGAGTCAATGCTCCAGGAAGGCTACAACATCGGCGGCGAGCAGAGTGGTCACGTTATTTTCTTAGATTTTGCAACAACAGGTGACGGTCAGCTCACAGGAGCACATCTTTTGAGCCTTATCAATAGAAGACAGGCAAAGCTTTCTTCTATTGCAACACTTATGGAGCGTTATCCACAGGTGCTCATCAACGTTAGGATTACAAACGAAGGCAAAGTTCACTTCTACACAGACAAAGAAATTAAAGCTGCTAACAAGCGTATCTCCGATATTTTAGGTAACAGAGGTCGTATCTTAGTCAGAGTATCTGGTACAGAACCACTTGTTCGTGTAATGCTCGAGGGCGAAGACTACGATGAGATTAGCACATTGGCACAGGAGATGGCTGACTTAATCAAGGAGAGACTTGGCTGATGCGTATATCATCAAACTGGGTCGACTACGAGTTGATTGATTGTTCAAGCGGTGAGCGACTCGAGCGATGGGGAGATATTATTCTCATTCGTCCTGACCCACAGATTATTTGGAACACAAAACGTGAAAACCCACTTTGGCACAAAGCTCACGCAAAGTACCACCGTTCTAATTCTGGCGGTGGTCAGTGGCAGGTGTTCAAAAAGCTACCTTCCCAGTGGTCACTCAAATATAATGACCTTGTATTCAACGTAAAGCCTATGGGCTTTAAACACACCGGTATTTTTCCTGAACAAGCTGTCAACTGGGATTTTGCATCAGATATTATCAAAAATGCCGACAGACAGCTGAACGTCTTGAACCTTTTTGGTTACACAGGCTGTGCCACTCTTGCTTGTTTAGAAGCAGGAGCTAAGGTGTGTCACGTCGATGCCTCAAAAGGTATGGTGCAATGGGCTAAAGAAAACGCAGCTTCATCAGGACTGTCCGACAGACCTGTTCGATGGCTTGTTGATGACTGCATGAAGTTTGTTGCACGTGAACAACGTCGTGGGAACAAATACGACGGTCTTATTATGGATCCACCATCATACGGTCGTGGACCTGGTGGCGAAGTTTGGAAGTTGGAAGAACAACTTTATTCTTTTGTAGAATTATGTTCAACCATTCTTGCTGACGATGCACGCTTCTTTATTTTAAATTCATACACAACAGGGCTTTCTGCTTCGGTTATGGAGTATATGCTGTCTACTATTATTCAAAAGAAGTTTGGCGGTTCAGTCAGCTCATCTGAAATCGGACTTCCTGTTACTGATTCAAAGCTTATTCTTCCATGTGGCAGCACAGCTATTTGGGAAAAATAATACTCAACTTCGGAGAACTTATGGACTTTATCACTGCACAAAATTTGGTTTTCTCATATATTGACGAAGACGATTCACAAGTTAATATGGCAGATACTCATAACGTGCTCGATGATGTGTCTTTTACTGTCAAAAAAGGCGAGTTTGTTGCACTTTTAGGTCACAACGGTTGCGGAAAATCAACCGTTGCAAAGCATCTCAATGCTATGCTTCTGCCGACGGGCGGTAAGCTTTACATTGATTCTGTCGATACTGCTGAAAATGACGAAGATTTCACTGTTCGTCGCAAGGTAGGTCTTGTACTGCAAAATCCTGATAACCAACTTGTTGCAAGTATCGTAGAAGAAGATGTTGCTTTTGGCCCTGAAAACTTAGGTATAGAACCTGCTGAAATCAGACGCAGAGTCGACGATGCACTCAAAGCAGTTGATATGTATTCTTATCGCAACCAACCACCGCACAAACTCTCTGGTGGTCAAAAGCAGCGTGTTGCTATAGCAGGTATTATTGCTATGCAGCCGGACTGCATAGTGCTCGATGAACCTACCGCTATGCTTGATCCAAAGGGTAGAGAAGAGGTAATGAGTACTATTCATAAGCTCAACCGTGAAAAAGACATAACTATAGTCCTGATTACTCACTATATGGAAGAAGCTGTCGATGCTGACAGAGTCATTGTTATGGATGACGGAAAAATCCTAGTTGATGGTACACCCAAGGATGTTTTCTCTCAGGTTGAGCTGTTAAAACGCCACCGTTTAGATGTACCACAGGTCACAGAACTATGCTATAAGCTTCGTTCATATGGTGTTGAGCTTGATGACTTATCATTGCATTCTGATGAGTGTATAGAAAAACTCATGGAGGTGTTACGATGAGTGCTATAAAAGTAGAAAACTTGTGTTGTACTTATGGTGCAAACACCCCGTTTGAGCAAAAAGCAGTTAAAAACGTCAGCTTTGAGATCGAAAAAGGTGACTTTATTGGACTTATCGGTCACACAGGCTCTGGCAAGTCCACACTTGTACAGATGTTAAATGGTTTGATAAAACCTACATCCGGTAATGTTTTTGTGGATGGTTATGATATATGGTCAAAACCTAAAGAAATTCGTAACGTTCGTTTTAAAGTCGGTCTTGTATTCCAGTATCCTGAGTACCAGCTTTTTGAAGAAACCGTCGAGCGTGATATTGCTTTTGGTCCATCAAATATGGGATTATCACAAGAAGATATTTTGGAAAGAGTAAAAAAGGCAGCGAAATTTGTCGGTCTATCCAGCGATCTTTTGAAAAAATCTCCTTTTGATTTATCAGGAGGCGAAAAACGACGTGCTGCTATAGCTGGGGTCATTGCCATGGATCCTGATGTACTTATACTCGACGAACCTACCGCAGGTCTGGATCCTGTCGGCAGAAATGTGCTTTTATCACAGATATCCCAGTACCAGAAAAAAAGAAATAACACTGTCATTTTAGTTTCACATTCTATGGAAGACGTAGCTCGTGTTACGAACAAAGTGATGGTTATGAATAAGGGCGAACTTGCTATGTTTGATACAACACAGCAGGTTTTCTCTAGAACTGAAGAGCTTTCATCAATAGGGCTTAGAGTACCACAGATAACCAGAGTTACAGAAGAACTGAGAAAACGTGGTATCAAATTATCAGAGGGTATTCTGACTGTTGATAGAGCTGTTTATGAAATCACCGAACTCCTCAAAAAGGAGGGCAGACTGTAATGAGAGATATAGCTTTTGGTCAGTTCTATCCGACCGATAGTCTGCTTCACAGACTTGATCCACGTGCGAAAATACTGATGCTTATCAGCTTCATAGTGCTTGTATTTTGCACATCGAACTATTTCACACTCGCTTTAGTGGCACTCACAGTATTTTTCGTTGTATTATTATCCAGAGTTCCACTTAGATTGTATTTCAAGAGTCTCAAGATGATTGTGATCATCGTACTCATTACATCAGCTTTGAACTTGTTTTATGGTAGCGGTGAGCCACTTTTGCAGTGGGGTTTTATAAAAATCACGGCATCAGGTATCAACAACGCTGTTTTTGTAGCTGTTCGAATTATTTGCCTGATACTTATCAGCTCTGCACTGACGTTTACGACATCGCCGACTGATTTGACTGATGCACTTGAGCGACTCATGAAACCGCTCAATGTTTTTCACATCAAAGTGCACGAAATTGCTATGATGATGACCATCGCTTTGCGTTTTGTTCCACTTTTGCTTGAAGAAACCGACAAGATTATGTCAGCACAAAAAGCACGTGGTGCAGATATGGAGACAGGAAACCTGATTCAGCGCATAAAAGCGCTTATACCTGTGCTTATTCCACTTTTTGTATCAGCTTTTCGACGTGCTTACGAGTTGGCTGTAGCTATGGAGTGCCGTTGCTACCAGGGTGGACAGGGCAGAACCCGTATGAAAACCCTGCATCTTAGCAAGCTTGATTATATTTGTGTATCATTTCTGATTTTGATTATAGTTGGAGTTGTATTATGCAATGTATTTCTTCCGCAGATAGCGAGATAAGAAACTTAAAAATTACAATTTCATATGACGGAAAAGACCTTCACGGGTGGCAGATTCAAAAAAACGCTGTTACTGTTCAACAGCATTTTCAGGAGGCTTTACAGAGTGTTATTGGTCGCATAGTTGACATAAAAGGCTGTAGCCGAACTGACACTGGTGTACATGCTAATATGTATGTCATTTCGCTCAAGCTTTCTCATGGAATTACCTGTGAACGCCTCAAAGCCGCACTGAATCGCTATTTGCCACTCAGTATAGCAGTTCTTGATGTGTGCGAAGTGAACGACGATTTTCATGCTCGATACAGTGCAAAGGGGAAACGATATGTGTATAAGATTCTTAACACTGAAGTGAGAGACCCGTTTTCTGAGGGGTATGCGCTTCATTATCGCTATCCTATCGATGTTGATATGCTAAACAAGGCGGCTCAAAGCTATGTAGGAACTCATGATTTCACATCGTTTTGTACACTTGATAAAAGAGAAAAAGGCGATTTCACTCGCACTGTGAAAAGCTTCTCTGTTTTCAGAGAAGGCAAATTCGTTTATATGACGGTACAAGCCGATGGCTTTTTATATAATATGGTTAGAATCATGGTTGGTACACTTCTGAAAATCCAACAAGGCAAGCTCAGTGTCGATTCTATTCCGGATATTATTGAAGCAAAAAATCGTAAAGCAGCAGGTCCTACAGCTCCTGCTTGTGGGCTATATTTAGACGAAGTATTTTATTGATTAGGTGAACAATGAGACATAAAGGTAAACGCTATTACGTAAAAGAGAATACAAAGAAAAAGGTATCAAAAAAAGCATCAAAAAAAGATGTGATGATCGATGCTGCAGTTCCTGCTACAAAAACAACTGAAGTTATAGAAATCGCACAAGAAATGCCAAAAACTATCACAAAGCGTGAAAAGCGTAAGCTTATCAAAGAAGATAATAAGCTCAGAGAAAAGAATACCGTCGTTACTGATAATGCTGTCGATAAGCATAAGAAATCTTTTCCTAAAAACAAAAATCACAAGCTTATCAATTTTAATGACAGAAAAGTACTCTCGTATGAAGATCTTCCTCTTGATGATAGTGGAAGCACACGCTTTCAAAAGATGGTCAAAACTGTCAAACTTAATAAGAAAAACATCGTTTTATCAGCAATTATCGTACTAATACTGGCTTTGTGTGTATTTGTATTTGCTAACAGAGACAGATTCACGTTTTCTAATATAAAAAACTGGGTGCAGTATGGTGTGTTTAACATGGAGTCACAGGAACATTTTCCGATTGATACCGAAGGTGCAGTTATCAGCAACGGCAACTTTACACGTATTGATACTAACCTTATCTATACATCTGACACACAGTTTGTAACGCTGAATAACTATGGAAGAACTATCTACAGCTATCCACAAACCTTTTCTAATCCTGTATTAGTAAAAGCGGCTGATTGTGATTCATCACTTGTATATAACTTGGGTGGAAAAGAGTTTTTTATAAATAGCCTTGATTCTACTGTTTTTACGGGGGAAGCAGAGGATAATATATTAGTCGCAGATATTTGTAAGAATGGAACATATGCCCTTGTTACACAAAAAGATGGTTATCTTTCAAAGCTGTTTGTGTATTCACAGGACAATAAACAAATATATGCATACTCTTTCGCTGATTATTATATAACCTCAGTTTCGCTGGATTCGGCTGGCAACACAGCGGTTTTGAGTGGTGTTTCTGCTCATGAAGGAAGTCAGCTGGGTTGTGTGTATGTTCTTGATTTTACTGAAGAAGAGCCTGTACTGTTCCAGGAGTTTGAGAACAATATGCTCTACTACGTTGATCATTTATCAAACAGTTATGTATGCATTATAGGAGAAAACGCAACTTATACTTTGAATATGAGAACCAAGTCTTTTGAGACGACAAGCTACGACTCAAAGACTCTTACTGCGTTTGATGTAAATACAGATACCAATACATTTGTACTTTCTTTATCTCGCAACGGTGATGGCAGAATGTGCGATATATTGTCTTTTTCTTCTACAGGTAAGCTCAAAAAGACTATTTCAACAAACTTGGAGATAACATCTATCAGCAGCTACAAAAACCGTATTGCGGCTTTGAGCGAGGATACAATATCTCTATTTTCTAAAGATGGAGTCTTGTTGAGTGAAACAGATGGCGGACTCGATCCGCATTGTATAGTGTTGTATTCAACAACTGACGCATATGTTTTAGGTGTCAGCGAAATCAGGAGGCTAGACCTTCGATGATTTATGATGTCCTTTTTATCGTCATAATTTTGATTTCTATATTTATTGGATACAAAAGAGGTATAGCGAGAATGCTTGTGTCCTTATTTGGCACAGTGGCGTCCTTTTTACTATCCATTTTTTTGGGTGACTATTTATCAAAGCTGGTGTATGATAACCACATTGCTCCGTCTGTTGTAGACAGCCTTTCACGTACACTTACTATACCTGACGCAGGTTATTCAGAAGTTTTTGATTCATTACCTCCTTTTGTACGCTTTGCTTTGAGCTTTTCTGATTTCAGTTACACTGATACAGTTTCTGCTGTTGAACGTATTCCTATGACACTGGCTGAAGGCTTTGAAAAAGCTATAGCTCCCGTAGTAACATCGTTGCTATCTGCTATATTTACTGTTTTAATTTTTATAGCTGTTTTCCTTTTGTTCAAACTTATAGTTAAACATATTATCGTATCTGTATTCAATATTCCTGTTTTAAAAACGGTGAACAAACTACTTGGCTCACTATGTTCGTTTTTTATCGGTTTATTGTTTGTGAGCTTTTTTGCTTTTTTGTTGCATTTGATTATGCCTTATCTTAGCAACGTGCCTTATCTTTTTTCAGAGTCAACAATTTACAATTCATACATATTTTATTACTTTTATAGTGGTAATATATTTGATACAATTATTTCTATTTTCTAAGGATATGAAAGAAAATGTCTTCAAAAAATAATCAAAATAATCAAAACAAAAAATATCAGACTTCAGGGGAGTCTGTGTTGAGCAATCGAGCTTTCACGATTCCTAACATTATCTGTCTTATAAGGATTTTGCTCATAACTCCGTTTGTTGAGTTTTTCTTGGATGGAAAGTATATTTTTGCAGCGATAGTAATTATAGTTTCGGGCTTATCTGATTGCTTTGATGGTATGATAGCCCGCAAATTTAATCAGGAATCCGAACTCGGAAAAATACTCGATCCGTTGGCTGACAAGCTTACTTTGCTAGCTGTCGGAGTTTGTATTTCAATAGTTGAGCCTTTCTTTTTACCGATTATGATCATTTTAGTAATAAAAGATCTTCTGATGCTCATCGGTAGCTCAAAAGTTATTAAAATGGGTATCATAGTTCCAAAGTCAAAGTGGTACGGAAAAGTTGGCACAGTGATGTTCTATGTCACTGTAACTTTTATAGTTTTTATTGAGATAATGCAGTCTATGGAAGAACCACTGATTTATATCGACCCTGTGGTTGGCAGAATCATTTCTACTGTTATGCTAAGTCTCACTGCTTGTATGATGATATTTGCGTTTGTTATGTACACTGTTATGTATCGTGATATCATGAAGAAGGCTGAGAGTTCTACGGAACACAGCGCTTCTATTATGAAATAGTAAGTATTCGTTTTTTTACGATTTATATAAAGGAGATTATTTATGATTTGTTCCAAGTGTGGAAAACGTCCTGCGGTGGTGTTTGTTTCTACAAACAACGCAGATACACAACCAAAGGGCTATTGTCTGGTATGTGCAAAAGAGCTCGGGATAAAGCCAGTTGAAGATTTGATGAACAAAATGGGTATTTCATCTGACGATCTCGAAGCCGTTCAAGATCAGATGGATTCTATTATGGAGAATATGTCCGATATGGGCGATATCAGTGAGTTGGCGCAGTCACTCGGAATGGGTGATATGGCTGAACAACTTTCGGTAGAAACTCCTGATTCTGATGATGATTTTACTCCGGGCGGAGCACCGAGCTTCCCTAATTTTTTCAATATGTTCAACCAGAAACCAGCAGATACCAATAGCTCTAAAGATAGCAAAAATTCTAAAAAAGAAAAAAAGCAGAAAAATCGCAAACACATCTCTCTCTATTGCTATGACCTTACAAAAAAAGCTCGAGAGGGAAAGACTGACCGAGTTATTGGCAGAGATAAGGAAATTGAGCGTGTTATTCAGATTTTATCCCGTCGTACAAAGAACAACCCTTGCCTTATCGGAGAGCCTGGTGTTGGTAAAACAGCTATCGCGGAAGGTCTTGCTCTTCGTATAGCTCAGGGAAATGTCCCACAGCGACTCAAAAATAAAGAGATTCAACTTCTCGACCTTACAGCACTTATTGCAGGTACACAGTTTAGAGGACAGTTCGAAAGTCGTATCAAAGGCCTGACTAGCGAAGTAAAGGAAGCCGGTAACATTATTCTGTTTATTGACGAAGTTCACAACTTAGTTGGTACCGGTGACGCCGATGGTACGATGAATGCTGCAAATATCCTGAAACCTGCACTTTCTCGTGGCGAGATTCAGGTCATAGGTGCAACAACATTCAACGAGTACCGCAAATATATCGAAAAAGACAGTGCCTTAGAGCGTCGTTTTCAACCTGTCAAGGTCGGTGAGCCAAGCGTTGCTGAATCTATTGCGATCTTAAATGGTGTTCGTGATTATTACGAAATGCATCATCAGGTCAATGTTGCTGATGATGTTGTACGCAAAGCTGTAGTTTTTAGCGAGCGATACATCACCGACAGATTTTTACCTGACAAAGCTATTGACCTCCTAGACGAATCCTGTGCGTGCGCAGCACTCAGAAACAAAGAACGTGAAGCTTTTGATAAGCTCACTGATGAGAAAAAGACTCTGAGTTTAACAAAAGAAAAGATATCTACAGCTGATGAGATTGACTACGAAGCTTTGGCTACTGTCACTTCAGAGCTCGCAAAAGTAGAAGAACAACTCTCAGAGATTGATGAAGCTTCTCTTACTACTGCAGTGTCAGAAGAAGATTTAGCAAAAGTCATAGAACTTTGGACAGGTATTCCATCTACTCGTATCAGAGAGAACGAGCTTTTGAAATTAGTTGATTTTGAATCAAAATTAAAAGAAAAAATTATAGGCCAGGATGAGGCTGTTGATGCGCTTTCTAAGGCTATCAAACGTAGCAGAGTGCAGATTTCACCTCGCAGAAGACCAGCATCGTTTATTTTTGTAGGACCTACAGGTGTCGGCAAAACTGAGCTCGTAAAAGTTCTGTCAAAAGAGTTGTTCGATACGCCTGAAACACTCATCCGACTTGATATGTCCGAGTTTATGGAAAAACACTCTGTGTCGAAAATCATCGGTTCACCTCCAGGCTATATTGGATATGATGAAGCTGGTCAGGTTACCGAAAAGGTTCGTCGCCGACCATATTCAGTATTATTATTTGATGAGATTGAAAAAGCGCATCCTGATGTACTCAACATTCTTTTGCAGATTCTTGATGAAGGCAAACTCACCGATGCTCACGGTAGAAGTGTAGATTTTACCAACACGGTTATCGTTATGACCTCAAATGCGGGTTCTGACAAGCGTGAGAACGCACTTGGCTTTGCAAAGAGTGAAGAAGATGCTGAGCGTGAGAAAGTTATGAAAGCGTTGTCTGAGTTTTTGCGTCCTGAGTTCATCGCACGTGTTGACGAGATTATCGTTTTCAAACAGCTGAGCAAAGAAAACTTTGTCAGCATAGCTCATTTGATGCTTTCTGAATACATCGAAACATTAGCAGAAAAAGGCATAGATTTTAGATTTGATGACAAAGCTTGCGAGTATCTGGCGTCAAAGTCATGCTCTGGAAAGAGCGGTGCACGTGATTTGCGTAACCTTATCCGCAAGGAAGTTGAAGACAAGATCACAGGCGAGCTGATTGTAGCAGGAGAGGGCACACTTTCTGCTATTTCAGTTTCAGCTAATGACACTGAACTTCTCGTTGAGTCACTTTGATATATTATTTAAGGCACTCGTTATGGGTGCCTTTTTTACCGCTTAGAATAAAATAATTACCGAAAACTTCAAAAGCGTTGAATCTATTTTTATGCGATGATATTATGAAAACACAAGGATGGTGGTGCTTATGAAATTTACACTCTATATCGATAAAAGCCACGACGAAGAGGTTGTTGTTTATGCCCACGGTAACAAACCTATAGTTGAGCGGATAAGAGCTCTTTTGGAAGAAACTTCAACAGAGCTCATCGGATATCAAGATAAGTTATCGATAATAATTGATCTGGATACTGTTGTTTGTTTCAGTATTGAAAACAATCGTGTTTATGCTATTACAAGTAATGAGAAGTTGTATCTAAAAAACAGGCTGTATCAGCTCGAAGAAACGCTTCCGCATAATTTTATAAAGATAAATCAGTCATGCATAGCGAACATAAAGCATATCAAGTGCTTTGATTCTTCGATTTCAGGTTCATTATTAGTTAAATTTAAAAATGGTTTCGAGGACTATGTGTCCAGACGCCAGATTAAATCAGTGAAAGAAAGGCTGGGATTATGATTATGAATAAATACGTAAAAGATTTTTTGCTGCGTGGAATGATGTTTTCAGGATTTGGACCAATAGTTTTGGGTGTTGTTTACTGCATACTTTCATATACAGTGAAAGACTTTTCTTTAACTGGCTTACAGGTATTAGTGGCAATCATTTCAACATACTTGCTTGCGTTTATTCAAGCAGGAGCGTCTGTTTTCAATCAGATTGAACATTGGCCACTTGCTAAATCAATGCTATTTCACTTCATGTTTATATATTTAGCATATTCTTTCTGCTATATTGTGAACAATTGGATTCCATTTGAGCCTATGGTTCTTCTGGTTTTTACAGCCATATTTGTGTTGGTTTATTTAGCTATCTGGTTGATTGTGTATATAATTATCAAAGATACAAGCAAAAAGTTTAACTCGATGCTGGCACAATAAATGTATTTGGTATTATCATAAGGCATACTTTTTAGTAATACGATATTTAAAGGGGGGAGTCTTATGATAAGTAGTTTGCCGTTACTTTTACTTGATAACAGCTCTATGATGAGTGTAATCAACGAGGGAGAGTTCAGATGCTCAAATATGTCTTTTGAAGATGCAAAAATGCTACTCGAAATATTTGATGAAAAAGAGTATCTGAAATGTTTTTCCAATTCTGTGATAGAATCAGTGATGTTCTCACAGCTTGATATTGAAATGAGAGCATTTGAGTACAAGCACATTCGCAATATGCGTGTGAACCAGCAGGCGATCGTGTTTAAGCTTTACACAACCCCGTCGGCGTCCAATCCGATTATAAAAGCTGATGATGGGGTGGAGGCAAAGAAAATTCAAAATGTTTACGCATACTGTCAACATCTGATTCGACTCAAATAACTGAAAATAAAAAAGGCTAAGTAACCTATTGTTACTTAGCCTTTTTGTTGTTTATTTGTTGTCAGAAAACTGGCTGTTATAAAGCTTTGCATATAAGCCATCTTTAGCCATAAGCTCTTCGTGGTTACCAACCTCAAGGATGTCACCATCTTGCATATACAAGATATTATTGGCATCTTTGATAGTAGAAAGTCTGTGAGCGATGATGAACGATGTTCTACCCTTCATCATTTCGTTCATAGCTTCCTGAATCATAACCTCTGTACGAGTATCGACAGAAGATGTGGCCTCGTCCAGAATCATGATAGGTGGGTTGTTGAGCATAGCCCGAGCGATAGTCAAAAGCTGTCGCTGACCTTGAGCGATGTTGCTAGCACCTTCGTGAAGTACAAAGTCATAACCGCCCGGAAGAGTGCGAATGAACGCATCAGCTCTAGCTTTCTTAGCAGCCTCTTCAACTTCTTCATCAGTAGCGTCTAACTTACCATAGCGAATGTTCTCTCTGATTGAGCCGTTGTACAGCCATGTATCCTGAAGTACCATACCAAAGATTTCACGCAAGCGTGAACGTTCCATATCTCTGATATCAACACCGTCGATTTTTATAGCACCTTTTCTTACATCGTAGAAACGCATGATAAGGTTCACAAGCGTCGTCTTACCAGCACCTGTAGGACCAACGATAGCAGTCTTTTCTCCTGCACCTATTGTGATATCGAGGTCAGTGATCAGTGTTTGATGTGGCAGATAACCGAATCTGATGTGATCAAAATCAACTTCACCCTTGAGCTCTTCAGGAAATTTTGGATTCTCTACATCAGGAACTTCTTCCTCTTCATCTAAGAACTCAAAAATTCTTGCAGCAGCAGAGCCGGTTGCCTGAATTGTATTAGCAATCTGCATAACCTGTGTGAGTGGCTGAGAAAACTGTCTTAAATATAGTGTGAATGATTGGATCATACCAACAGACAGTCCTGCAAAAATAGCCATCAGTGCACCGATGATTGATACCAGTGTATAGCCAAGGTTAGTCATATTCTGCATGATAGGGGTGAGAGTACCGGCAAGGAACTGACCATCTTTTGAAGACTCGTAGAGATCTTCATTGGTCTCCTCAAAATCTTTGATAACGCTTTCTTCTCTGCCAAATACAGTAACAACATTGTGTCCTGAGTAGTATTCTTCAACAAGACCGTTGAGTTTACCTGTGCCGCCTTGCTGAGCGTTGAACTTCTGCTGAGATTTCTTTGCAATTTTAGCAGCAGCAAAAAGTGCAATCGGTACAACGGCTAAACCAACAAGTGTCAGCACACCGCTGATATTGAGCATAACTATAAAGATGATAACGATAGTAAAGATAGCGTTAAGTATCTGATAGATACTCTGCTGTAATGAGTTGGATACAGTATCAACATCATTTGTAACACGGCTCAAAATATCACCGTATGAATTTGTATCGTAGTAGTTGAGCGGAAGCTTGGAAAGCTTGTAGTCAACACGTTTTCTAAGGTCAAATATGGTGCTCTCTGATACTGAAACTATGAGAGATGTGCCGATGTAGGATAGTATAGCGTTCAAAGCATAAGCACAACCCATAAAAAGCAAGAACTTCAGGAAAGTTCCGTCACCTTCTTCGCCCATGAGGAGCTTTGCCAGAGCATTTGTAGCGTTACCCATCAGCAGCGGAGCTGCAGCATAAGCAAAAGTTGATAATAAAACAACAATGATAGCAAGGATTAGCTTGAATCTGTACGGCTTCATACAAGCGAACAATCTCTTATATGCGCCATTTCTTTTGGAAGGTTTAACAGTTTTCATATTATTCACCCTCCTTACTCATCTGAGAATCCACAATTTCCTTGTAAACATCACAAGTTTTAACAAGTTCGTCGTGTGTACCCATACCAACAACCTCGCCTTTTTCAACAACGATGATTCTGTCAGCATCAATAATAGTAGAAATTCTCTGTGCAACAATTACTACAGTAGCTTCGCCTGTTTCAGCAGAAAGTGCATTACGCAAAGCTTTGTCTGTCTTGAAATCGAGCGCTGAGAACGAGTCGTCAAAAACGTAGATTTCAGGTTTTCTGACGATAGCTCGTGCAATAGCGAGACGCTGTCTCTGACCACCTGATACGTTAGTACCGCCTTGTGAAATGCGTGAGTTGAATCCGTCATCCTTTTTCATAACAAAATCGTAAGACTGAGCGATTTTTACAGCTTCCTCTATTCTGTCTTCGTCAGCATTTTTATCACCGAATGCAATGTTAGAGTCGATAGTGCCTGAGAATAACACCGCTTTCTGTGGAACAAAGCCAATTTTATTTCTGAGCACTTCAGTGTCATAGTCTCTAACATCAATGTCGTCAACAAGAACCTGACCCTCGGTCACATCGTATAGTCTTGGGATAAGGTTGACGATTGTTGATTTACCCATACCTGTACCACCGATGATAGCAGTTGTTTCACCCGGTTTAGCTTCAAAAGAAAGATTCTTAATAGCTGGCACATCTGCACCAGGATATGTGAAAGAAACATTTTTAAATGTGAGATAACCTTTTTTAACAGTATTATTTTTTGTTTCTGCCTTGTTTTTGATTACAGGCTCAGTTTCGAGCACTTCGAGTGCACGGGCAGCAGCAGTAGAAGCACGTGGTAACTGAACGAATACCAAAGTGAGCATGATGACAGCCATCATAATTTGCATGATATATTGAATGATAGCCATGATCTCACCGATAGTGTAGTCATATCCTTTATTTACACTCTGGTTAGCAGCCATCAGCATTACCATAGCTGCTGTGAAAGAGAGGATAACTGTCAGAACAGGCATAACAGAGTTAGTAGTTCTTTGAAGCTTCATGTTGTTTCTTTTGTAGTCTTTATTGATTTCTTCGAACTTATTTGACTCAAAATCAATTGTACCAAAAGCACGGATAACACGCACACCTGTCAGCTTTTCTCTG
Source organism: Ruminococcus sp. (assembly GCA_045539655.1). Taxonomy (GTDB): domain Bacteria; phylum Bacillota; class Clostridia; order Oscillospirales; family Acutalibacteraceae; genus Ruminococcoides. Next base: position 46,728 of record JAZQFT010000025.1, read on the forward strand.
AGCACAAGGTTGATTCTGTCGATCTTACCCTGAATTCTTGTAGAAAGAGGAATAGCGATTTTTGCAATAATAACAAGCACTACACACATCAACGGGATGGAAATAACCAGCACACCTGAAAGCTGTGGTGAACTTGATATTGCTAAGATGATACCACAGATACACATGATAGGTGCCTGAAAAGCTATTCTCAAACACTGGTTTAAGAATGTTTGCACCTGAGTGATATCGTTGTTAGTTCTTGTGATAAGCGAAGATGCGGTGAATCTGTCAATTTCAGTTTGTGAAAAATACTGCACTTTTTTGAAAATTTTTGAGCGCAGGTTTCTGCCAACGCCCATAGATACTGTAGCGGAAAGTCTACTAGTTGTAACACCGCACCACAAACCGAAAGCTACCAAAGCAATCATAAATCCGCCTACTCTCAGCACCATAGCTACATCCTCATTTGGAATAGCTATATCGATGAGCTGAATGAGAAGAGAAGGTAAGCCGAGTGCTGCCATAGTAGTACCGATTGTGGTCAGTATTATGAACAACAGTTGTTTTTTATAGGAAAAAAGTTCCTTAAATACACATTTCATTTTATATTCTCCAAAAATTATTCTTTCTCAAATATTGAGCATATAAGTTTGATTCCATAGAATGTCAGACCAAAGCCCATTACATAACCTAATGTCATAGTAGCATAAATGAGGTGAGTACCTGCGTACATACCCATCAGTATAACAAGTATGCCCAAAATCAATGTCAGCCACCAGCTTTTGTGACCTTCTTTTTTGAGCTTGAATGATGTTACAGTAGAGTCAACACCACTGATAACAAGCCACAAAGCGAAAAGAACAACGATGATGAGATCAAAAGTAGCTCTGAGGTTTACGTTGAACATAGCGATAACGGATAGTACAGCAGCACAAATTGCGAAGATAAGTCCAAGTGTACTGTTGACCATCAGTTTTCTGCTATCTTTGTTACGAGCGTATTCGAATATACCGCAAAAACCGATAACGCCTAAAAGCATTGTCACTATCCAGCCGGTTGTCATAAGTGATGACGCACCTGGAAACGCAAAGCAATAGAATGCGGCGAATAATGAGAAAATACCCATAATACAGTTAAAAACTTTCATAAATAACACCCCTTGTTAATATTTATACATTTAAATTTTATACTAATATGTATAAAAAAGCAACAATATTTACTTACTAGTTATTACGTAATTTATATTTAGCTATATTTTATTCTGATTTATACTGCTTGACACACAATACTATGTATGATATAGTATTATAAAAAGGAGGAGTCTTATGGATATACAATTAAAACGAGGATTATTAGATGTATGCGTACTAAAAGCTATAAAAAATGAAGACTCCTATGGATACAAAATCATAAAAGATATGAAACCTTATGTAGAGATAAGCGAATCTACTTTGTATCCGATTTTACGACGCCTTGAGTCCTCATCAATGCTCACTGTCAAAACAGTTGAGCACAATGGACGATTGCGAAAATATTATCACATAACAGAACAAGGGATAAATCGTATTGAGGAATTTAAAGAAGAGTGGAACGAAATTATGTCGATATATAAATATATCACAAAGGAGGACTAAATGTGAATCTAACTGAATTTATCTGTGAACTTTACAGTAAACTCGATTTCTTGCCTAAAGAAGATATCGACAATATTGTTGATTACTACTGTGAAATAATTGAAGATAATATTGAAAATGGAAAAAGTGAGGAAGAGGCTGTTTTGTCTCTTGGCAGTATCGATGATATAGTTTCTCAGGTTATTGCAGATGTACCGTTATCCAGATTAGTCAAAGAAAAGGTGAAGTCAAAAAGAAAACTTTCTGTATTTGAGATTATTCTGCTCGTATTAGGATCACCTGTATGGCTTAGCATCTTGCTCACATTGTTCGCAGTCATCCTTTCTGTTTACATATCCCTATGGTGTGTGATTATATCGATTTTTGCAGTTAGCGTATCACTGTTTGTGTCATCAGCTGCATTGCTTTTAGCGTCTTTTTACATCTTGTTTGTTAAAGATGTGTTGAGTTTTGTAGCACTGCTTGGTACTGCTTTTATGTGTGCCGGTTTAGGGTTACTGATTTTTGTAGGGGCAAAATATCTTACAAAAGCAGTTTTGCTTTTAACTAAATGTACTGTAAAAGGTATTAAAAAGATGTTTATCAACAAGGGGGAGCTAAAGTGAAAAAATCAACGATTATAACACTTGTTGTGAGTATATCTCTAATTTTTATAGGCGCTTTTATGTTCTTTTGTGCTTTATATAGGGTGGATTTTGATTTTAATAAAATTGATTTAAATCTCACATCAGACAATCTTTATACCACTGAAACAGTTGAAATTGATGACTCATTTGACAGCATTTATATTGACGAAAAATCTATTGATATTATTATTACCCCTGCAGATGATAACAAAGCGATATTAAGTTGCTACGATTTAGAAGGTATAAATCGTGATGTCTTCGTAAAAGATGGGGTCCTGAATATCATCAACAACCAAGACGTAACGGACGAATTGCTCAATATGTCTGTTAGTACTCAGAATACCAATCTGACTCTTTATCTACCAAAAGCTGAATATAAAGACGCTTCGGTTGTTACAGCAAGCAGTAATGTCACTGTGCACAAAGATTTGACGATTGAAAATGTTGATATTAAAGTCACAAGCGGAGATGTTTTGCTCACTTCAAGCGTGCAAAATAATTTGAAAGTAGATGCTACCAGTGGAAGTATCTGTTTGAAAGACATCGATTGTAAGCAGATGTTTGCATTTACAACCAGCGGTGATATTGAAATAAATCAGGCAAAAGTTTTGAACGACATCACACTTGAATCGACTTCTGGAGATATTACTCTTAACTATATTTTTCCTTGTAAAAATCTGATGGCAAACCTTAATAGCGGTGATTTCTACGCTAACGAGTTAGTTGCGCAGGAGTATATGACAGTAAACAGTACAAGTGGAAATATTGAGCTTTCCGCTGTTGAGTCAAATGATATGAAATTTGAAACAACAAGCGGAGATGTATACGGAGAGTTATTATCTAAAAAGATTTTTGTAACAAATAGCACAAGCGGAACTGTTGACATTGATCCTTTAGCATACGATGATACCGGATATTGCACTGTAAATACAACTAGTGGTGATATTACATTTAAAGTCAAAGAATAAAAAAGGCACCTTTTATAGGTGCCTTTTTATGTATAATGGAAATTTTACAGTCGCCTTCGATTACCATCACACACTCAAAATTAGGTAAAAAATAAAGGATACCTTGTTGGGTATCCTTTATCATTTATATGGAGCGGGTGATGGGAATCGAACCCACCTCCTCGGCTTGGAAGGCCGATGCACTAGCCGATGTGCTACACCCGCATACAAGCGAAGTTTTGACTGCGAACAATATTCTAGCACAAACTTCGCTCTTTGTCAAATTTTACTGTGGGTTGTTATCAATGCGATAAATCTCTTGGTTATCGATATCGATATCAGGAATAATGATTGGAGGAATACCGCAGTTTGCTGTGAGGGTGGTCACAAATGCTTTAAGATAAGGGAAGAGACTTTTGAAAGTTTCAGTGTGAATAAGTTCTTTTTTTGTGCCCTCTTTAAATGCAAATATACCTGACATAACAGTATGGACTCTAAATTTTTCAGGATTGTTAGAATCAAAAACTTCGATATCGAACTCACCTTTGCAAACATTGTTTTTTGCATACTGAACATTGTACTGATATTTGTGAGCAAGCTTTACTTGAGTGCCGTTTTCCAACAACGCTACAAAATCAGCTTTGTCTACTTTATAACCTTTTAGTGTAACAACAGCCATAACGAATCTCCTTTAATTATATGTATTATTTTATAAATTATATCACATAATTATCTAAGAATAAAGTATTATTTTTATTCCTACTGATATTGACATAAATTGAAAATATGATATACTATTTCTTGTTGTTGGGAAGTAGCCAAGCGGTAAGGCAACGGACTTTGACTCCGTCATTTCGTGGGTTCGAACCCCGCCTTCCCAGCCAAAAAACAAAGCACACCTTTGGGTGTGCTTTGTTTTTTTATACTCAGGGTGTGGGGTTCGAAGCCTGAGAGGGTGAGAGGCGTTAAGAAAACAGTCCGGTGGACTGTTTTTAGACTCGAAGTCTGCAGAGGCTATGCCTCAAGGACGGACAATGCTAAGCAGTGTTACCCCGCCTTCCCAGCCAAAAAATAAAGCACACCTTTAGGTGTGCTTTATTTTTTATACTCAGGGTGTGGGGTTCGAAGCCTGAGAGGGTGAGAGGCGTTAAGAATTCCGATTTACTTATTCATAATAACGTGTTATTATAAGTATATAAAAATTATGGAGAATTATATGAGTATATTAAATGTAGAACACTTATCGCATGGATTTGGCGATCGAGCAATATTTTCTGATGTATCTTTCAGACTTCTCAAAGGGGAACATATTGGACTCATCGGTGCCAACGGTGAGGGCAAATCCACATTTATGAATATCGTTACAGGCAAACTGATGCCTGACGAGGGTAAGGTCGAGTGGTCAAAGAATGTTCGAGTCGGCTACCTTGATCAGCATACAGTTTTAACACAAGGCATGACTATAGAAGACGTTTTGAAATCTGCTTTTTCATACCTTTTTGAGCTTGAAAATCGTATGAACGATATTTGTGACAACTTGGGCACGGCATCTGAAGATGAAATGACGAGTATGCTTGAGGAGCTTGGCACTATTCAGGATACCCTGACTCTTCATGACTTTTACGTTATTGATGCAAAGGTTGAAGAGGTTGCACGTGCGCTAGGTCTTATTGATTTCGGGCTTGATCGAGATGTAACAGACCTCTCAGGTGGTCAGCGTACAAAGGTCTTGCTGGCAAAACTCTTGTTGGAGAAACCAGATATTCTCCTTCTCGATGAGCCTACCAACTATCTTGATGAAGAACATATCGTCTGGCTCAAGCGTTATCTTATTGACTATGAAAACGCTTTCATATTGATATCTCACGATATTCCGTTTTTAAACGAGGTCATCAATATCATATATCATATGGAGAACCAGGAGCTTAACCGATATGTTGGCGACTATCATCACTTCGAAGAAGTCTATGCGATGAAAAAATCACAGCTCGAAGCTGCATATAAGCGCCAACAGCAAGAAATCAGCGAGCTCAAAGACTTCGTTGCTCGTAACAAAGCACGTGTATCTACTCGAAATATGGCGATGTCACGACAGAAACTTCTTGATAAAATGGACGTTATTGAACTTGCTCAGGAAAAACCAAAGCCTGAATTCAATTTCAAAATAGGTCGAACTCCTAGCAGATTTTTGTTCGAGACAAAAGACCTTGTTATCGGCTACGATGAGCCGCTTTCAAAGCCCTTGAATCTAACTTTCGAGCGTGGAAAGAAAATCGCACTGATAGGTGCTAACGGTATAGGAAAGACCACTCTTTTAAAGAGCCTCTTAGGTCTTATACCACCACTAGATGGCAGGGTAGAGCAAGGCGATAATTTGCTCATAGGTTATTTTGAACAAGAAAGCTCACCTGATAATACTACCACCTGCATAGACGAGCTGTGGCAAGATTTTCCATCATATAATCAGTTTGAAGTAAGAGCAGCTTTGGCTAAGTGCGGTCTGACTACAAAGCATATCGAAAGTCAGGTGCGTGTTTTGTCCGGTGGCGAACAGGCTAAAGTGCGTTTGTGCAAACTCATCAATAAAGAAACTAACATTTTGCTCTTAGACGAGCCTACTAACCACCTTGACGTTGATGCAAAAGACGAGCTCAAGCGTGCTCTCAAAGAGTACAAAGGATCAGTATTGCTCATATGTCATGAACCTGAATTCTACCGCGACGTTGTAGATGAAGTCTGGGATTGCTCAAAATGGACAACTAAAATTTTTTAATACTAATACATATAAGGAGAGGTAACTATGAAAAAATCAACTTCTGTAATCTGGGGTATTATCCTTGTTATCGCAGGTATCATTTTCGGAGGTAATGCTCTTGGATTATTTGACATCAATGTTTTCTTTGACGGTTGGTGGACGCTTATCATCATAATTCCGTGCTTTATTGGTATTTTCACTGATTCTGATAAAACAGGCAACATCATCGGCTTATGTATCGGTGTATTCTTGCTCTTATGTTCACAGGAACTTTTAGCTTTTGATTTACTGCTGAAACTTATATTCCCGCTTATTGTTATTGCCATAGGTGCAAAGATGATTTTTGGCTCATTCAAAAGTAGCAAGACTAAAAAGGTTATGGATCAAGTTGCACAGCAGGGTGGCACTGTCCGCACTGCAACAGCTACTTTTTCTGGTCAGGACGTGATATATTCTCTGGGTGAAGTTTTCACAGGAGGAGATTTTAACGCTATTTTTGGCGGTGTGAAATGTGACTTGAGAAACGCTACTATTCCTAACGATTGTGTTATCAAAACAACAGCTGTTTTCGGTGGTATAGATGTTTTTCTTCCACAGAACGTCAATGTTAAAACCAATTCCACTTCTATTTTCGGCGGTATGTCTTGCAAAAATCATAGTAATTCTTCTGCAAACACCGTGACTGTATATATAGAAGGCTTGTGTCTGTTTGGAGGAGTTGACATCAAATGAATGATTTCCAAAAAGCTATAAAGTACATAGCCATAGCACTGGCAGTTTTTCTTATTGTTGCAATTATCAGTGGTATTATCAGCAGCTTATCTGTGATTGGACTTATTTTTGGAACACAGAATAAAACAGCTGATCCGCAAAACATTGTTTCACAAAGCTTTACAGATATTTATGAGCTTGACGTTGAACTCGATACCTATGAACTTGTTATCAAAACCGGGGACGAACTTTCTGTCAAATATGACAGCAAGAACAAAAATGCTAAAGTCGTTGGTAACAAGCTGGTTATATCTGAGCGAAACAAGTTGTTTCATAGACAGGAAGGATACACCTTTGTACTTACCGTACCCGAAGATCATGTTTTTAACAAAGCTTCGCTACATATGGGTGCAGGTCATCTTGGTATCGAAAAGCTGAATGTAGGTGAGCTTGAATTAGAACTTGGAGCAAGTGATGTTGATATCAGCGATCTCAATGCCGTTACATCTGTTGATATTGAGGGCGGTGCAGGGGATATTTCGATTACAAATTCACAAATCAACGGACTTGATCTTAATATGGGTATTGGCAAACTCACCCTCGATTCTAAACTTATCGGAAATAATAACATAAATCTTGGTGTAGGAGATAGCGATATAAACCTCAAAGGCAAAGCTGACGATTACAGACTTGATATTACAAAAGGCATCGGAGAGATAACCATAGACGGTGAAAAGTACAGCAACAATATGGAAAAATTCTCCACTGAAATTGGTGGAACATCTTTTGTGGAACTCGACTGTGCTGTGGGTAATGTTAATATAGACTTTACAGAGTAAAAAATAAAGCCATATCAGTATCGTTTTGATACCTGATATGGCTTTTATATTTAGTGTAATATGTAGTTGAGTCCCATGAGTAAGTACAGCGGTCCAAGACAATACACCATGAACATTTCTTTGTGAGGTACTTTGGTTTTGAAACAATCTGTCAGTAGTAAAAGCTCGAACAAATACGCCACTGCACCACAGAAATACGCAACAGCCTTAAGTATATGATAAATTTCATCAAAGAAGAATGATGCGATAAACAGTATCGCCGCAACCGCAACTAAAAGATTTCGCACAAGAAGCATTGCGTAATCAAGCTTTCGATGCGTGCTGTGTATCAGTTCATCAGCATCAGGTGTTGTTACATCTACTGTGTGTTTAACATGTTCAAGTATCTTCGACATATTCTATCTCCTCAAACTTTTGCTATATAATACAATATTTCAGTGATATCGTCAATATTATACAAAAATGCACTCAGGTTTTTCTTGCTGAGTGCCTTTTTATTATAATAATATGAAAGAAAGAGAAAACAAAAAACCACTCAGTTTCCTGAGTGGTTTCGTGGTGACCCATCGGAGATTCGAACTCCGGACACCTTGATTAAAAGTCAAGTGCTCTGCCAACTGAGCTAATGAGTCAAATGGGGTGGATAATCGGATTCGAACCGATGGTCTCCAGTGCCACAAACTGGCGCTTTAACCAACTAAGCTATACCCACCATATGGCGCGCTGAAAGGGACTCGAACCCCTGACCTACTGCTTAGAAGGCAGTTGCTCTATCCAGCTGAGCTATCAGCGCAAACTAAACATAAAACGCGTGCCGTTTTTTGTCAGCCATACTATTATATAAGAAGAGAACAGATTTGTCAATAGTGCATTTGCTCTGTTTTTATATATTTTTGACACTATTTTTATCACTTTTGTCTTTTGATGACTTTGAGTCTCGAGAATTCCTCACGCTCTTTTTCATCAAGGGCATCAGTGATAATTTTTACAGCGCCTTCAAATTTAGGAATCATAATGTTTTTCAAAGCGTTGGCACGTTTTTGAGTTTTTTTGATAGAATCTGCCAGCCTATATACGCTGTTTTCAATTTCTGCGAGCTCTATCGTGAGCTTTTTTACATACAAAAACTTCATCTGCGCTTCGTCAAGTGCCGAGTTAGAAGAAGCAAGTCCGTAGTGCAGCTCGTTCTTTTCACTGTTGTCAATAGTGAGTATCGGAATTTCAACGCCCATAACACTACGATAGTTGAGCTTTATGCTGTCATCAATAGGCATCGACATCGAAATCTCTTCACAAAAGCCCAACGTGATATTTGCGTTTTGAAGTGCTGAGTACGCTTGTGAGAAAGCCGAGTCGATTTTACCTTGTATCTCGTTGGCTCTCTCGATCAGCATCATCATTTCACGGATGAGTATATTACGTTTTCTATCGAGAAGCTCAAAGCCGACCTTAGATAGCTGCAGTGATTTTTTAGTGCTTATTAAGTTGCCTTTGGTAGGCGCAACATTTTGAGCCATATACACCATCCTTTCGTAAGTTTAAGTAAGTTTATTTTTCGACGTAGTACTTATCAAGCACCTTGTCATCAACACGATCAAGCTCTTGTTTAGGCAGGTTAGAGAGCAACCTCCATCCTAAATCCAGACTTTGCTCAATAGTTCTGTTTTCATTATTACCCTGATTGACAAAAGTACTCTCAAACTTTCTACCAAATTCAAGATATTTCTTGTCGATAGGAGAGAGCTCCTCTTCACCGATAACAGAAGCAAGACTTCTTGCATCAATAACCTTTGCGTACGATGCAAAAAGCTGGTTAGCAAGGGAAGAGTGATCTTCTCTTGTATAACCCTCACCGATACCATCTTTCATAAGACGAGAAAGGGAAGGGAGTACATTGACAGGAGGATAGATCCCCTGACTTTGAAGCATTCTGTCAAGTACAATCTGACCTTCGGTGATATAACCCGTAAGGTCAGGTACAGGGTGAGTGATGTCATCGTTAGGCATAGTGAGAATAGGAATCTGGGTGACAGAACCCTTGCTACCTTTGATCATACCTGCTCTTTCATATATAGAAGCGAGGTCAGAGTAAAGATATCCCGGATATCCCTTTCTTCCTGGGATCTCACCTTTTGAAGAGCTGAATTCACGCAATGCTTCTGCGTATGATGTCATATCTGTCATAATAACCAGTATGTGCATATCAAGCTCAAAAGCAAGATATTCAGCAACGGTGAGTGCACATTTTGGTGTGAGCATACGCTCGATAATTGGGTCGTTCGAAAGGTTCAAAAGCATTACTACCTTTGACATAACACCGCTTTCTTCAAAGCTTTTCTTAAAATACTGTGCAACGTCATTTTGAACACCCATAGCCGCAAAAACAACGCCGAAGTTATTAGAGTCCGCACCACTGATTTTAGCCTGTCTTACTATTTGTACCGCAAGCTCATTGTGCTTCATACCTGAACCCGAGAATATAGGCAACTTTTGACCACGGATAAGAGTCATAAGTGTATCTATACTCGAAATACCGGTGTTGATGTAGTTCCTTGGATATATACGTGAAACGGGATTGATAGGAGTACCATTGATGTTTTTCTTTATATCAGGAAAAATTTCTCCCAGCCCATCGATAGGTCTACCTGCACCGTTTAAAACTCTGCCCATAATTTCAGGAGAGAGAGGCATCTCCATAGGTTTGCCTGTGAGTCTTGTCTTTGTGTTGTTAAGACTCAACTGACGAGAACCTTCAAAAACCTGAACAACTATTCTATCGCCATCAATCTGAACGACTCTGCCTTGGCGTTTAGTACCGTTTTCAAGTTCAATATCCACGATTTCCTCGAAAGAAACGCCTTTAACGCCATCGATAACAACGAGCGAGCCGTTGATTTCTTTGACGCCGACATAATCAATAATCATAGCATTTCCTCCTTATAAAGTAATAGACGCAATTTTGTCGTCAATTTCAGCGATATACTCGTCAAACATATAGAGCTTGTCATTAGGGATATCGTACTTCATTTTTGTCAGCTTATCGAAAATCCCAAGCTCAATTACTCTGGAGATAGGGATAGCAGCGTTGACGATATGTTTCGCTTTTTTGTGCAGATGTAGTATGGTTTTCATCATCAGCATCTGTTTTTCAAGAGATACGTAGGTATCGTCCCTGTGAAAAGCGTTCTGCTGTAAAAATCCTACACGGATGACTCTTGCAGTTTCAATAACAAGCTTCTGATCATCTGGTAGAACATCAGCGCCTATAAGCTTAACAATTTCCATCAGCCTGCTTTCTTCAGCGAGCAGAGCTGAAATTTCACCTCTGTACTGGATGAATTCTTCACCTAAGTTTTCTTTGAACCAAGGGTCGAGATCGTTGAAATATTCGCTGTAGCTATCCATCCAGTTTATTGCAGGATAGTGTCGTGCATATGCAAGACTTTTGTCAAGAGCCCAGAAACAACGCGTGAATCGCTTAGTGTTCTGCGTGACAGGTTCAGAAAAGTCAGATCCTTGTGGGGAAACAGCACCGATGATAGTAACAGAACCTTCACCACCGGATAAAACCTGAGCTCTGCAGCCACGCTCATAAAATTCGGACAAACGTGATGGCAGATATGCAGGAAAACCTTCTTCTGCAGGCATTTCTTCAAGACGACCTGAGATTTCTCTGAGCGCCTCGGCCCAACGAGAAGTTGAGTCAGCCATGATAGCAACATTGTATCCCATATCTCTGTAGTATTCTGCGAGAGTAATGCCGGTATAAATTGATGCTTCACGAGCCGCAACCGGCATGTTCGAAGTGTTTGCAATAAGCGTGGTTCTGAAAGTCATAGGACAGTTATGCTTAGGATCGATGAGTTCAGAAAATTCCTGTAGAACCTGACTCATCTCGTTTCCACGTTCACCGCAACCGACATAAACGATGATATCAGCATCACACCATTTAGCTAGCTGATGCTGTGTCATGGTCTTACCTGTACCGAAACCGCCCGGAATCGCTGCAGTACCGCCTTTAGAAATAGGGAAGAGTGTGTCGATGACTCTCTGACCTGTGATGAGCGGAACAGATGCAGTCAGTCGTTCTTTAACTGGTCGAGGAGTTCTGATAGGCCATTTCTGGCACAAAGTGAGCTCGTGCTCAACACCTTTTTTGTCTTCAATTTTAAGAATAGTATCAAAAAGCTTGTACTTACCGTTTTGAGCGACATATGTCACAACACCACTGAGATTAGGAGGAACCATACATTTATGTGTGATTATCTCTGTTTCAGGAAGTGTAGCATATATTTCTCCACTCTGTAGTGTATCTCCGACTTTTTTTGTTATAGTAACGTCCCACAGTTTTTCTGTATCCAGTGCTGAAACCTGAGAACCTCTGCTGATGAAAGCACCTTCAGTTTTCTCAATTTCAGAAAGTGGGCGTTCAATACCGTCAAAAATATTATTGAGTATTCCAGGACCAAGCAAAACGTTCATAGGAGCAGAAGTTCCGACTATCGGGTCACCAGGCTTAAGTCCGGTGGTATCTTCATAAACCTGAACAGTAGTGAGCTCATCATTGATACCAATGATTTCACCAACAAGCTTTTCCTTGCCTACATACACCATTTCCATCATAGAAAAATCAGTTGCACCTTTTATGGTTACAACAGGACCGTTGATACCGTAAATGCAGTTGTTCATTTTTACACCACCTTCAGTCCCGAGTTTTCACAAAACCACTGACGCTGATTCGAAAGTTTTGAATCAAGTGTATCATCAGCAATGATCGAAAGAGCTTCGCAATATCCCTTGATACCGCCCAGCTTGATGGAGTCATCAAATTCAACGTCACAATTTGCTATAATACTTTTAACAGCGTCAACTTTGTCAGCATCATCACCTTTTAGGTAGATAACACACTTGTTGTTTCCAAAAAGTTCGTTGATTTTGATAGCACTGTTTTTTATGTGTTCGCTATACTCAACTGTATTAGTGAATTCAAAAAGCTTGTCATATGCTTTTTGAAAAACCTTGTCAACGATTTCGTTGCGTTTAACAAAAAGCTCTCTCTTACTGTTTTGTTCACGTTTCGCTACATCGCTGATAATTACAGCTTTTTTTGTACTGACTTCGTTTTGAATCAGAGTGTAAGCATCCTTGATGCCTTCTTTAGTAGCCTTTTCTATTTCTTGTTTTTTAAATTCTTCAACTTCTTGCAAAATAGCGTCGCTTTGCTGTTTTGCATATTTATTGATAGCTTTCAAAAAACTGCTTGTTTTATTTGTTTGATTCATATATATGCCTCGTAATAATATGTTAAATCTTTACACCGATAGCATCCTGAACATATTTTGTGATACTGTCTTTAGTTCTTCCATTGCCGTGTCTGTCAGGGATTTCGATAATCAAGGGTTGTTTTTGATGAAGCTTGATATCATATATTCTATCGTGACATTGTTTCATCAATGTTTCTGTCATCAATATGACTGCAACATCGTCCATTTTTATAGCATCATCAAGTGCTTTTTCAATGTGATGTTTCTCGTGCACAACAACACCGTCTACACCAGCGAGACGCATCCCCATCAGTGTATCAACGTTATCGCTGATAAGATACATTTTCATAAAAATACATCCTTTATCAGAGACTTGAAATAATCATAATAGAGATAAGCATACCATACAGCGCACAACCTTCACCCAGAGCAACGAAAATGATAGACTTACCAAAGTTCTTAGGATCTTCGCTTGTAGCGCCGATGGCAGCAGGAGCTGAACCGCCTACAGCGATACCGCCACCAATACACGAAAGTCCTGTAGCAATACCTGCAGCGATATAGCCTAAGCCTGTAGCACTTGATGAAGCGGCCTCAGCCACAGCGGTAGCATCAGCAGCGTGCGCAACTATAGGGCATACCAGACAAAAAGCGAATACAGCACAGAAAGAGAAAATCTGTGTCAGTACAGTGGTTTTAGCATTTTTACCTTTTTCAAAAGCTTTAATAGCAACAAGCACAGAGATTACTAAAAAAGCAGCAGGAATAAATAAAAGCAAATAATTTAACATAACAAATCCTCCGTAAATAAAGTCCAAAACTTAATCTTTTTCAATTTTGACAGGTTTGTACGGTCTGCCATCACCAATATAAAATCTTGAGAACATCTCATAGTATTCAAGTCTGAGCACCTGAATACCAACGAGCAACGCTTCCAGAGCAGCAACTAAGATGTTGCCGACAATAACAGTTATGATATATCCGGTCGATCCGAACATTGAAGCGAGTACAAACACAACCTGCATCATTCCTGCGTGCACCAGCACAAATGCGCCTACTCTCAGAAAGCTCATTGTATTTGTAACATATGACAAGCAAACTTCAAACAACTCAAAGAAGTTGTCCACAATAAACGAGCCGATGCTCTCAGGCATAAAGTCTTTTTCGCCCTCAACTAGTTTGGAAAGTGGTTCTCTGAAGAACACCAAAATCAGTGGCAAAACTATCAGCAGTATAATATAAAGCGGAGTCATGATCTTGATGCCTAACATCATTGAACACACAAGACCCACAACAAGCGAGGTATAGAATACCAGTCCACTTACACCATTCACGCCGAAAAGTGCGTTGCCGATATCTCTTCTTTTTATTGAAGAGTAAATGTTCAGACACATAGCAACAATAACAAGAACCATACCGATACCAACAGCAGAGTATATGATGTTCATTGTCATATGTGATTCCATAACTTCAATTGGCTTTTCTTCAAGTCCGAACAGTTTTTGATACATACCATCTAACACATGCTCAAAGCCAAACACAGAGCCGAATACAAAACCAAATATTGTCGATGATATTGAACAAGGAATCAGAAGTCTGCCTAGCTCCATCCCTTTGACTTTGTACATAATCATTGCAGCAATAAACAATATCACACCATGACCTACATCGCCGAACATTATTCCGAACAACAAAGAGTAGGTAAGAGCTAAGAATCCTGATGGATCAATTTCACCATAATTAGGTGTACCGTACATTTCTGTGTAGTACTCAAACGGTTTTGCTAAGAAGTTGTTCTTGAATTTCACCGGTGGCCTGTGTCTGATTTCTTCTTTTGCATCACTCATATTCACTTCTATACTCTCGATTTTCTCAAGTGCATCACGAATTTTTCTTTCATCTTCCTGAGGTATCCATCCTGCTAAGATGAAGTTGTTGTGATATCTATATGCATAAGAGCGTATTGAATAAAAAGCATTTTGTTCACAAAGCTTTGAGTATATTTTGAGCATATTATCTTTGTTTTGTGACAGATATGCTTTAGCTTGTGTGTCTAGCTGTTTGACTTTATTTTGTAAAGACACTATGTGTTCTTTCTGCTTTTTAATAAAGTCAGTTGGTGTACCTTTCAATCCTTCAACTTCAACGTGTTCGAAGTAAAGTGCCGAGAATATACTGTCGATTTCATCAGCCTGATCAATAGGAGCGGTGTAAACACCCCAATAGTACTTGTCGTCAGAAGACACAGGGAAGAATTGAACAAACTCGTTATCATCAAATTCCTGTAGTTTTTTATAACTTTCTTTTGGAAGCCTACCAAAATCTGATGCAATAAATTCACACGCTTCGATTTTGTCGATTTCAAGGTTAAGACCAACGAAATGCGAGCTGTTTTCAATTTGTCTTTGACAGTATTTGATCTCATCCTGAGTGCCTTGCTTTTCTTTCAAAGTAGCACCAAGCTCGTTTTCGATGTTTTCAACAATCGTAGCCATCTCATCAATACTGACAGAATATCCGCCAATATCCACAATTTCAGGTTCAATTCCGGCTTGTGACATAATACCTTTGAGCTTGTTCAGTATAGTGGACGATTCGTTTTTTGAAGATACAGGCAGGAATTTATCTGTTTCAGAGAAAAATTCAGTTGCATCATCAGGATGAAATACGCCACAGTGACCAAGCAGTGTCACAACCTCATCGAGATGGTCGACCATACCGATAATTGATACCAGCTTCATTTTAGATAATGCCAAATACATCACCTCTTAGTTTATAATAAGTTAGATTTATCTAGTATTCGTAAATCAACAAAGCTTCAATTGTGTCCCTAGAGCAGTTATATCTCACACCTTCAATAATGGTGATGATATTTTTTAGCTCAGCTTCGCTGACATACATATATGACAAAAGAACGACAGCAGGATCGGTTGAGTAGTATAGCATACGTTTGCACATATGATATCTGCTCGTAATTGATAGCTGTTCTTCTTTTTCAATACTCATTTGTTTGATGCGTTTTCCAATTCTTGTTTTTGTCATAACATCAAAAACATCGTCAACATCTTTTGCGTTGCACATCTCTTGAAGTGTAGCCTTTTTGATTGTACCAAACGGCATCAGATATGCCATTATGTCTTCACTGTCCAATTTGTAGTATTTTTTAAGTCTGAGGACTCTTGAAATATTACAAAAATCATTGACATAGTCACATAGTTTCAAAAGATTGTCTTTTTCTCGTTTAGATTTACGCTTAGATATAGCAGTGTATAATTCTTTATAAGAATAAATATTCAAAGCGTTTTCAGCAGAGGCTAAGTCTATTGTTCTGTTGCGACCGGGATTATAGTTTTTCAAAACGCTTTTGTAGTGACTTTCTCCTAAGGCTTCTAAGAAAGACTCAAAATCCTTACAAGTTGATAGCTTGTACAAGTCTATTTCAGTGTGCTTGTTGAAGTAGGAGGGTAGAGAAAAAATATATTCTTCAACCTTGTTGCATGAAAGCAAAAGTAAAAAGTGCATCAGCTGCTCAATTTCATATCTTCTTATAATGAATTCAGAAAAAGGGGAGCCTTCGCTCATTTCGTATCTGCACAACGAGTCGAAATCGTAGAAATTCTTTTGTTTTAACAGAGTTTCAAGCTGTCCACGGTGAACTTCGTTTTCGTTGACTTTATTCAGCACATCAATATATCTGGTGTGCGTCTTTAGATAACTTACAACAGCCGCAACATCTTTACACTTGAGCAAGGCTTTGTAGTCTTTGTCTGTGAGCCTTTTTCCGTATTTACTTCTGGCTTTTGTTATGACAGCACTTGATGAGTTTAAAAGCATCGAAGTTCACCTCCTTTATTTGTTATTAGTTGTTAGTTATGAATTTAAAACATTGCTAACGATTTCATCAACCCACTTATCACAGTTTTCTGCGTACATTGCATCAAGCTGTACCATAGTGCTGTGGTGTTTTGCTTTTGTTAGTTCCCATTCTTTTTGGGCGTTAGCTCTATCTACTTCTAAGTTTTTATTCACTCTTTCTTTGGCACGCTCAATATAGTCATCATATATTCTCTTCTTTGTTTCTATGATTTCTTTTTCAGTAGCGGCTTTTTCAAGTTGAGCTTTTTCTTTGACAAGTCGTGCTTGTTCATCCATTTCGATGATTTTTTTGAGCATATCTTGCACTTTGAATTCGCCTCCTGTTAGTTAGTTTTTGAGTGCCTGTAGTGGTGCAGGAATTCTGCCACCTCTTTTTACAAATTCAGATGGATCACCGTATCTTACAGGCATAACAGGACCGTATCCGAGCAGTCCTCCAAAGTTGAGTTCGTCACCTGCGTTCATACCGATAGCAGGGATGATTCTGACTGCTGTTGTCTTAGTGTTCACCATACCGATAGCAGCTTCGTCAGCGATTATAGCAGAAATGATTTCAGGTGTGATATCACCCGGAACAACAATCATATCAAGTCCAACAGAGCATACAGCAGTCATTGCTTCTAGCTTTGTGATATCGAGTGCTCCTGTTTTAGCAGCGTGAATCATGCCAGCATCTTCGCTGACAGGAATGAAAGCACCACTCAGACCACCAACGTGAGATGACGCCATCACGCCACCTTTTTTTACAGCATCATTAAGTAGAGCAAGAGCTGCAGTTGTTCCGTGACAACCACAGACTTCAAGACCCATTTCTTCCAAAATGTAAGCAACACTGTCGCCGACAGCAGGAGTTGGAGCGAGGGATAGGTCAACAATGCCAAACGGCACATGAAGTCTTTTCGATGCCTGTTGTGCAACAAGTTGTCCCATTCTGGTGATTTTGAAAGCAGTTTTCTTTACTAGGTCGGCAACACCTGTGATATCACAATCATGAGCTTTTGATAAAGCAGCTCTTACAACACCAGGTCCTGAAACACCGACATTGATGACGCAGTCAGCTTCGCCAACACCGTGGAAAGCACCTGCCATAAAAGGATTGTCCTGTACTGCGTTGCAGAAAACAACGAGCTTTGCAGCACCGATACACTGTCTGTCAGCTGTGAGAGTTGCACTTTCTTTGACAATTTTGCCCATCATTTTCACAGCGTCCATATTGATTCCGGCTTTTGTTGAACCGATATTCACTGATGAACAAACTTTATTTGTGATAGAAAGTGCTTCCGGAATACTTTCGATGAGTGCATAGTCACCTGATGCAAATCCTTTTTCAACAAGAGCAGAGTAACCACCAATGAAATCGACACCAAGCTCTTGTGCGGCTCTGTCGAGAGTTTTAGCAAACTTTGTGATTTTCTGTGTCTGACATACTGATGCCAGCATTGCGATAGGAGTGACAGCGATTCTTTTATTTATGATAGGAATACCGTATTCCTTAGAAATATCTTCAGCGGTTTTGACCAAATCTTTAGCATAGCGGCAGATTTTATCATATATTTTATCACACGCCTTGTCGATATCAGAGTCGATACAGTCAAGTAATGAAATACCCATAGTTACAGTACGAACATCAAGATGCTCGTTTTCGATCATATTTATGGTTTCTAGTATATCTTTTGTTTCAATCATAGTTAGTCTCCGGAATTCAGATTTTATGCATACTGTTGAAGATATCCTCGTGCATAACGTGTACCTTCATACCCATTTCATCGCCGACTTTATCAAGCTTTGTTGTGAGTTCGTCAAATGGAACTTTAGAGTCCTTGATGTCAGCAAGCATAATCATAGCAAAAAGATCCTGCATTACACTCTGTGTAACTTCAATGATATTTACACCTTCTTCAGCACATGCAGCAGATACTTTTGCCAGAATTCCGACAGTATCTTTACCCAGTACAGTAATAACAGCTTTCATATAAAATCCTCCTAAAAATATATGTAATAATTATACTATTATTATGTAAAAAAGTAAAGTTCACAATGCACAATTTAATATCAATATTTTGTGTAATTTTATTTAATTTTTAAAGCAAAAAAGAAGCGACCCAAGTTTTCGGGTCGCTTAGTTCTCAAATAGAAAATTTATGATATTTACAGTGTTTTTGCGAGTTCTTTGATGTACTCTTTAAGGCCGTCTTTTACTTCATCATGTTTGAGACCAACATCAATAGACGCTTTAAGAATACCGAGTTTGTTGCCCATATCATATCTGTTGCCTGAATACTCAACAGCAGTCATACCAACAGTAGTAGCTAGCTCTCTCATAGCATCAGTGAGCTGTATTTCACCACCTGCACCTGGTTTTGTGTTTTCTAAGATATCAAAAATCTCAGGAGGGAGAATACATCTGCCCTGAACAGAATAAAGCGACATAACTTCTTCGTCAGTCTGTGGCTTTTCAATCATATCAGTGCATTTGAAAACATTATCGTGAATGTTCTCGACCTTGAGCGAGCTGTATTTGTAGATGTCTTTCGCATCGACTTTTTTAACGCCTAAAACACCTTTGCCAAATTCACCGTATGCATCGATGAGTTCTTTAGTGGCAGGCACATCGCCGATTATAACATCGTCACCATACATAACGACGAAAGGCTCATCTCCAACAAAAGTTTTAGCACGAGATACAGCGTGACCGAGTCCTTTTGTTTCTATCTGACGGATATATGAGATGTTTGCCATACTATGTATTTTTTCAATACTTTTGAGAAGATCTGTTTTGTTCCCACATTTGAGAGCTTCTTCTAAAAGAGGAGCTTTATCAAAATGATCTTCTATGATGCCTTTCCCACGATTTGTGATGATAAGAATATCTGTAATGCCGGAGTTTACAGCTTCTTCAACAATATGTTGTATAGAAGGTTTATCCACGATAGGTAGCATTTCTTTAGGCATTGCCTTGGTTGCAGGCAAAACTCTGGTGCCAAGACCCGCAGCAGGTATGACAGCTTTTGTGATTTTCATAGTTTCCTCCGATTTTAATAAAATAGTAGTGGAAGATAAGAAATTACAAGGTAGGTAACCCAAAGTGAAATTGCGAGAGGGAAGTTGACACTGCCCTTTTTTCTGAGTGTTTCATCAAGCTTTGTTGGATCATCTGTCGAGTTTTTTATCTTGACTATTTGTTTTTTACAGTGATTAAAGTACATTCTGTTTGCACAAGCACCGATGATAATACTCATAACCAGCATTAGCGTAGAAATAGCGTAGTATATTAAGAGTATCATCAATTCCTTTTGAGGCAGCTGTGCCAGATGTAGCATAGCTGCGTTAGAATCATAGCTGTAAAGAGCTTCAAAAAATTTGCTATATACCGAACTTGAGTTAATAAAATAGCTCAGATATAAGTCAAGTATTATCATAGCTGCTTGAATCGTAGTGATAAAAGCACCTATTTTATACATTTTTCTGAAGAGGAGATAACCTCCACTGAAGAACATCGCACAGAAATTGAATCTCGACTTGGAATAGTTTTTGATATTATTAAAAATCGTGATGAAGTATGGAGTGCTCTGTTTGACAAATTTCGCAGCCTCTCCAACAGTGACACCATCACCCAAGTCAGTGTTTGGGCTCACACCAGCAAGTGGATCGAACATAATCACGTTTGTTCCTTGTGGGAACGGAGTGCTGTTGTTTTGCTGGTTGTTATGATTATGCTGATTAGCTTGTCCGTATATATTTTGAGCCGATTTGAATTGTGGCTCATTGAGGGTGGCACCACACTTGTTACAAAAAAATGCGTTATCCGGATTCTTAGTGCCACATTTTTTGCACACGCTTCCATCATTGTTGTCTGGTGCTGAAACTTCCATATCTTTTTGATAGTCATATCCTTGAGCGTGCTTATCAGCATTGATACATTTTCCGATACTGTTATAGCATTCTCTGTGCGATGGAGTGCCACATTCAGGACAAACCACTATATCGTCATGAGCATGAAAGTATTTATCACACACAGGACATTTATTCCCTATATAATCCATATACTACTCCTAGTTTTTATTCATTCATATTATAGCAAAGTATTATGAAAACTGCAACATATTTATTATATACTGTCTTTCTAACTTTACAATTATAAAAATTTACGATATAATTATTTTGAAATATTAGGCAAAGAGGTATATTTATGCTCCAATTTGATGAACTTAGACTTTCACTCGAAGCTTTGCGTCCTGAAATTGACGATTTAAAATCTGCGTTAGGGCTCGAGGGTATGAAGAGTGAGATAGAACAGCTTGAAAACCGTGCGGCTGAGCCAGGATTTTGGGATGATATGGAAAATTCTCAGAAGATTTTACAGCGTACAAGCAACCTGAAAGCGAAGGTCGAAAAGTATGAAAAACTTGATATGAGATACGAGGACACCCTTGCTTTGATCGAGCTTGCTAACGAAGAAGAGGATTTATCGCTTCTGGATGAAGCTCAATCAGAGTTTGACGGTATCAAGTCTGATTTAGAAACCCAGCGTTTATCTACTCTTTTAACAGGTGAGTATGATGCAAACAACGCTATTTTGACCTTCCATGCAGGTTCAGGTGGCACTGAAGCACAGGATTGGGCAGAAATGCTCTATCGTATGTATAGTCGTTGGGCAGCTGCACACGGATTTAATGTCAAAGAGATTGACTACCTTGATGGTGATGAAGCAGGACTCAAAAGTGCTGTGCTGCTTATCGAGGGAGAAAATGCATACGGATATTTGAAGAGTGAAGCAGGTGTACACCGACTTGTACGTGTATCGCCGTTTGACTCAGCTGGTAGAAGACACACAAGTTTCTCATCCTTAGAGGTTATGCCTGAAATCAACGATGATATTAAAGTTGATATCCCACCGGAGGAGATCAAGATGGATGTGTACCGTGCATCAGGTGCAGGTGGCCAGAAAGTCAACAAGACCTCATCTGCTGTTCGTCTTACACATATTCCTACAGGTATCGTTGTTGCTTCACAGGTAGAACGTTCACAGTATCAGAACCGTGATGTAGCGATGAAAATGCTTATTTCTAAGCTTGTGGAAATAAAAGAACGTGAACACCTCGAAAAGATTGAAGATATCAAAGGCGTTCAAAAGGAAATCACCTGGGGTAGCCAGATCCGTTCTTACGTATTTATGCCATATACCCTTGTTAAGGACCACCGAACAAACTTCGAAACAGGTAACATAAACGCAGTTATGGATGGTGAACTTGACGGTTTTATCAACGCATATCTCAAGAGCCTCAGCCTTGGCGAGTTAGAAGGCTAAAATCCATATAGTGGAGGTCGCTATGAAATATTTAGTAATGTTGTGCGACGGTATGGCTGATGAGCCAATTGCTGCACTTGATAATAAAACACCGATGCAAAAAGCCTACAAACCTTGTATGGACAGCCTTGCTCAAAAAGGAGAAGTAGGTCTGGTCAAAACTGTTCAGGACGGTATGAAACCAGGTAGCGATGTGGCTAACCTTGCTGTACTTGGATATGATGCTAAACGCTACTATTCAGGACGTTCACCGCTCGAAGCCGCAAGCATCGGTATAGATTTGAAGTCTACTGATGTCACATTCAGATGCAACCTTGTGACTTTATCTGATGAGAGCGAGTATTCTGATAAAACTATGGTTGACTATTGTGCTGATGATATTTCTTCAGCTGAAGCCAAGGTGCTTATCGAATATATTCAGGAAAAGCTTGGAACAAAAGAGTTTTCATACTATCCGGGTGTATCATACAGACATTGTCTTGTTTGGGATAACGGTAAGATGGAGGGCTTAAATCTCACGCCGCCACACGATATCACTGACAGACCTATCAAAGAATATATCCCACAGGGCGAAAATTCAGCAGCTCTTTATGATATGATGGTTAAAAGCTACGAGCTGTTGAAAGACCATCCGTTGAATATTGAGCGTATTAAGCGTGGAAAACGTCCTGCCAACTCTATCTGGTTATGGGGCGAGGGTACAAAACCAGCGCTTGATAGCTTCTACAGCAAATTCGGCGTCAAAGGTAGTATGATTTCAGCCGTTGATTTGCTCAAGGGTATTGCAATCTGTGCAGACATGAACTCAGTAGATGTCGATGGAGCAACAGGTTACATAGATACAAATTTTGAAGGCAAATGCAAAGCAGCTATCGATGAATTCAAAAACGGTCAAGACTTAGTATATATTCACGTAGAAGCTCCTGATGAATGTGGACATAGAGGAGAGGCTGAAAATAAAATCAAAGCTATTGAGCTTATTGACAAAAAAATTCTCTCGCCTGTAGTTGAGTTTTTACAGTCGTTCGATGATTTTGCAGTGCTTGTTTGTCCTGATCATCCAACTCCTTTGTGTATCAAAACTCATTCTTCATCGCCTGTTCCGTACTTGATTTATAGTAGCAGAGCAGAGCTCAACGGTGTGCCTGTGTTTACTGAAGAAACAGCTCAGTCAACCGGCAACTTCATCTGTGAAGGTTACACCATGATGGAACATTTTTTGGCAAAATAATTCTATATTAGAATAATAGCGTTTATAAGAAAACCGCTTGCATTGTTGTGCAAGCGGTTTGTTTTATGAATTTATTGCTTCTTTTAGTGCTATTGATAACTGGTCAGGACAAGATGTTCCTCTGCCACCGCAGTTGATGCCTTCAAGCTTTTCTATTGCTTCATACACATCCATGCCTTCAACAAGTTTTGAGACACCCTGAGTGTTACCCGAGCATCCTCCCATGAATTTGCACTCTAATATAATATCGTCTTCGATTTCAACCTCAATCATTCGTGAGCATACCCCACGTGGAATATATGTGTATCTCATTTATTTACCTCCGTTTATCATAGTAGATTATATTATCAAAGAAGTTGTTAGTCAAGTGACAGCTCTTTTAATAAAGTTTTTTCAAAATACTATAGCACATTTGCAGAAAATGTGCTAAAATACAAAGACAAGTCTGATAATATACAAAATTCTTATTGGAAGTTGATACAATGTCTTACAAAATAAATCTGGGTGTGTGGGGTAGCGTCTTCGCTGTACCGTCAGCTTTGGTTGATGCCCATTTGAAAATCGCAACTGAATCACAGCTGAAAGTGCTTTTGTACATACTGCGTAATTCTGAGAGTGACAACTCAGTCGATAGTATTTCAAAGGCTGTTTCAGTGCACCCCGATGAAGTCAAAAATGCAGTGGATTTCTGGATTGAACGTGGTCTTGTTGCATCTGATGACGAGATGTTGACTCTAACGAAGATCGATAACGAACAGCCTGTTTTGACAAAAGATGATGTGAAAACTGCTGAGAAAAAACCTAAACCACGCAGCGTTTCCCGCGCACAGCGGCCTGACCCGGTGTTTGTTGGACGTCGACTTAATGAGGACAGTGCACTATCTTCGTTGATGGACGAAGCACAGATAGCTTTATCAAAGCCGCTATCTAGCGGTGATATAGCAACACTTGTTATGCTTCATGATACTGACGGTTTACCGTGCGAGGTTCTCGCACTTCTTATTCACTATTGTGTTTCAATAGGAAAAGGCAATATGCGTACTATTGAGCGTATGGGTATTTCGTGGGCTAGCGAAGGTATTCTTACAATTGAAGATGCAGAACAAAAGATTATGCGCTTGTCCCAGTCTAACAACGCATGGACACGTGTTTCAAAACTCTTTGGCCTTAAAAACATCGGTTCTCCGACCAAAGCTCAACTTTCTTTTGCTGATACATGGTGTAATGAATGGAAGTTCTCTGACGATATGCTACTTGAAGCGTATGAGCGTTGTGTTGACCAAAAAGGCGAGTATAACATCAAGTATATCAACGGTATTCTTTTGAAGTGGTACAACGCTTCTATTTTTAATCTTGACGATTTACATAAAGCTGATGAAAATGGTGCAAAATCAAAAAAGGCTAATCGCAAAGAATCTAAGAAAAGTATAAATGAACTTGACGAATATGATATCGAAATGTTCAAGAGCAAAAGCCTCTATAATGATTGATAGGTGATATTATGGCGTATAGTAAAAAGGTTTATAATATAGCTACAGAAAAACTGAACAACCGCAGAAACAGCGCACTCAATATGGCAGAGTATCGCAAAAACGAGGTGTATGCACAGTTCCCACGTCTTAGCGAAATAGAAAAAGAACTTTCTTCTATCAGTATTGAAACCGCAAAGGCAGTCCTTTCAGGAAAAGATGTAGTTACACAGCTTAGTTCACTAAAAGAAAAAAACTTAGCTTTACAAAATGAATTCAGCTCTATTCTTACATCAAACGGTTATGCTGAAAACTACTTGGATCCTCAGTTTGTCTGCGAAAAATGTTCGGACACAGGTTACATAGAATGCGATAACAAGACTCTCACTTGTGAGTGCTACAAAAAGCTGTTGAGCTCTACTGCATGTGAAGAACTCAACAAGATTTCACCGCTTTCACTATCAACATTCGATAGCTTCAATCTTAATTATTATGCTGATGCACCTGACAAAAATGGTAACAATGCATACAAGCGTATGACGAAGATTTTCAACCACTGCTTAGATTATGCAAAAAACTTCAACCTAAATTCAAAAGGTCTTTTACTTATGGGTAGCACCGGACTTGGCAAGACGCACTTGAGCCTTGCTATTGCAAATGAAGTTATAAATAATGGTTACTCAGTGGTTTATGTGTCTGCACCTGATATACTCTCAAAGCTCGAACATGTGCATTTTTCTTATGATCACACTGCTGAGCAGGAGTTGATGCAGTCTTTGATTGATTGTGATTTGCTCATTTTAGATGATTTAGGTACAGAATTTGTTACACAGTTCAGCTCGACTGCTATATACAACCTATTCAATACCCGCATCAATATGGGAAAACCTATCATTATTAACACTAATCTCCTCGAAGAAGAGCTCGCTGATATCTATACAAAGCGATTTACTTCAAGATTAACAAGTTCATGTGAACAGCTCAGCTTTATTGGAAAAGACATTCGTGCAAGACTTTGATTGTTTTCATAACAAATGTAAAAGCCCACATCGTATCAGATGTGGGCTTAACTTATGCGTGATTATCCTAGCGAATCTTTTTTATTAGTGATAACCTGTGCTTCGTAGCATTCAAATTTAGCTGCAATATTTCGTGGCAAAGTTTTCTTTGTGAGTAAGCTTACGATTGGTACAATTATAAGACCGCCGACCATAGCGAACACGCCTGAGTATAGCGAGTTTTTGAAAACAAAGCCCAAGAATCCACCGTCAATAGTAAGCCATCCAACGCTGATACAAAGCTGAATGATTTCAAGACCCGTACCAAAGATAAAGCTTGCAACAACCGCAGCTTTTGTTGTCTTTTTCCAGTATAAGCCATAGAGGAAAGGAGCAAGGAAAGCACCAGCCAGTGCACCCCACGATACACCCATCATCTGTGCGATGAACACAGAATCTTTCCAGATAGAGTCTTTTAAAATTGCGATAACAGCGGAGATAGCGATGAAGAACACTATGAATATTCTCATAATAAGAACGCTGTTTTTGTCATCAATTTTCTTCTTTTTGCCGATAGCAGGTTTAACAACATCAAGAGTTAGAGTCGATGCCGAGGTCAGCACAAGTGAAGAAAGAGTTGACATCGAAGCGGCAAGCACTAAAACAACAATCAAAGAAACGATTACAGGTGCAAGGTCAGACAGCATAGTAGGAATAACCTTATCGAACATTACTGCACCGCTTTCAGAAATAAATCCTGATGTCTGCATTTTATCAGCATATAGCTTGCCGAAACCGCCCAGGAAGTAACATCCACCTGCAACAATGATAGCAAAAACAGTTGAGATGATTGTACCTTTTTTGATAGAGCCTTCGTCTTTGATTGAGTAGAATTTACCAATCATCTGAGGCAGTCCCCATGTGCCTAATGAAGTCAAAAGCACAACAAATAACAAGAATATCGGGTCTGGGCCAAAGATGGATGTGTACTGAGGACCGGCTTGAACACCGAGTGCTTCTACAGCAGCATTGAAACCACCATTTTGTTGCAAGACAGAAGCGATCACAGCGATAATACCTACTAGCATAATAATACCTTGTATAAAGTCATTTATCGCAGTAGCCATATATCCGCCAAAAATCACATAAATACCAGTCAGTATTGCCATAGAAACAACAATAACCCAGTACGGAATAGCAAAAACATTATTAAACAGGGAAGAAAGACCGTTATATAGTGATGCTGTGTATGGAATCAAAAATACAAAAACAATGAAAGAAGCAACGACCTTGAGCTTTGTTGAGTCATATCTTTTTTCGAAGAAGTCAGGCATAGTCTTGGAGTTCAAATGTTGGGTCATAACTCTTGTGCGTCGACCTAGCACAGTCCATGCGAGCAGTGAGCCGATGAAAGCGTTTCCAAGACCTATCCATGTAGAAGCTAAACCAAAGTTCCATCCGAACTGTCCTGCATATCCGACAAAGATAACAGCTGAAAAATATGATGTACCGAAAGCGAAAGCTGTCAACCATGGACCAACAGCTCTGCCACCGAGCACAAACGAGTTTACATCAGTTGCGTGCTTTCTGCACGCAAGTCCAACACCTATCATCAGCGCAAAAAAGCACAGTAACATAGGTACCGCTATCCAAACAGTTGTTGGATTGATTTGTGTTGAAGTTAAAGTTTGCATAATTACAACCAGCTTTCTTTAGTGATTTAAAGCGGTAAAAATAACCTGATAAACACTTTAACACTTTAAAGCGAATTTGTCAATACTATTTGTAAAATTAAAATTTATTTTTCTACTGTTGACTTTTACGCTTTAAAATGGTAAAATATCTCTAGTTTTTTAAAATGAGGTAAATTGTTTATGACTATAGTTCACTTACTTGAGAAAAATGCACGTGAATTTCCACAGGATACAGCCCTTGTTGAGATCAACCCTGAACAGCCTGAAACAAGAAGACTGACTTGGAATGAATACGAGCTTGTTGAACCTACTCACAAAGTACCACACTACCGTCGTGAAATTTCTTGGGGAGTTTTCAACGAGAAAGCTAACCGCTGTGCTAATATGCTTATGCATAACGGAATAGGCAAAGGTAAAAAAGTTGCTATTTTGCTTATGAACAGTCTTATGTGGCTTCCTATATACTTTGGTATATTAAAGACAGGCGCACTTGCGGTGCCGCTCAACTTCAGGTATTCACCTGACGAAATTGACTATTGTTTGGAACTTGCTGAGGCTGATGTGCTTATCTTCGGGCCTGAGTTTATTGGTCGAGTAGAGCGTATCGCTAATAAAGTTTCTAAGCGTTGCACGCTTATATACTACGGTGGCGGTTGCCCTCCGTTCGCTGATGATTACCGTGATCTTGTTTCTGAACATTCTGGAGCATTCCCAGAGTGCACTCTTGAGGAGTCTGACGATGCTGCTATCTACTTTAGTTCGGGTACAACAGGTTTCCCAAAAGCTATTTTACATAATCACGAAAGTCTGATTCACTCATGCAGAGTTGAACAGAACCACCATAGCCAGACAAAAGACGACTGCTTCCTTTGCATTCCACCGCTTTATCATACAGGTGCAAAGATGCACTGGTTTGGTAGCCTGCTGACTGGTTCAAAAGCTGTCATACTAAAGGGTACACGAGCTAAGAATATCTTAGAAGCCGCAAGCACTGAAAAATGTTCTATTGTATGGTTACTTGTGCCTTGGGCACAGGATATATTAAACGCTCTTGACAGAGGTGAGATCAGCCTAGATGACTATGATCTTTCTAACTGGCGTTTGATGCACATCGGTGCTCAGCCTGTACCACAGAGCCTTATCAAACGTTGGCTCGAGTACTTCCCAGATCATCAGTACGATACCAACTACGGTCTATCCGAGTCAATCGGACCCGGTGCTGTTCACTTGGGTGTCGAAAATGTCCGCAAAGTCGGTGCTATCGGTGTGCCTGGCTTTGGTTGGGAAGTCAAGATTGTCGATCCTTCCGGTGCTACAGTCAAGCAGGGTGATGTTGGTGAACTTTGTCTCAAAGGTCCTGGTGTTATGACTTGTTATTATCGTGACGAAGAAGCTACCGCAGCAACACTTAAAGATGGTTGGCTGTATAGTGGCGATATGGCTATGCAGGACGACGAAGGTTTTATCTACCTTGTTGACCGCAAAAAGGACGTTATCATCTCTGGTGGCGAAAACTTGTATCCTGTCCAGATCGAAAACTTCCTTGCAGCGCATAGCAAGATAAAAGACGTTGCTGTCATTGGCTTGCCTGATCCACGACTGGGTGAAATCGCTACAGCTATTATAGAAGTGAAGCCTGATATGACTTGTACTGAAGAAGAAATCAACGAGTTCTGTCTTGATTTACCACGATATAAGCGTCCACGACGTATTATTTTCGCAGATGTTCCACGTAACCCAACCGGCAAGATCGAAAAGCCAAAGCTTCGAAAGCTTTACGGTGGCGAAGGTCTTGTCGATTCACAGAATAAATCGTAATTGAGAGGTCCAGATATGAAGAAACTTATGATTGGTAACCAAGCGGTAGCCGCTGGTTTATACGATGGTGGTTTGGGTGTAGTTTCCAGCTATCCAGGTACACCATCAACAGAAATTACAGAATTTTTATCTAAATACGACGATATCCACTCTGAGTGGGCTCCTAACGAAAAAGTAGCTTGCGAAGTAGCATATGGTGCGTCACTAGCAGGTGCACGCTCATCATGTGCGATGAAGCATGTTGGTTTGAACGTTGCTGCAGACCCACTTTTCACTTTGTCATATACAGGTGTGAACGGCGGAATGGTTATCTGCGTTGCCGATGACCCTGCTATGCATTCTTCACAGAACGAGCAGGATTCCCGTCACTATGCAATAGCATCAAAAGTCCCTATGCTCGAGCCTTCTGACTCACAAGAAGCATATACTTTCGCAAAAACAGCGTTTGAATTGTCAGAAAAGTTTGATACACCTGTTATCCTCAGGATGTGTACACGTATCGCTCACAGCCAGTCTATTGTTGAACTTTCTGAAAAAATTCCTACAGTTCTCAAAGATTACGAAAAGAATCCACAGAAGTTTATTATGATGCCTGGTAATGCAATCAAGCGTCATCCTATAGTTGAAGAGCGTACAAAAGCTCTGACAGAGTTTGCTGACGATTGTATGTATAACACCGTAGAATATGCAGACAGCGAAATCGGTATTATCACTTCTGGTTGTTCTTATCTATATGTAAAAGAGGTTATGGGGGATAGTGCAAACATCCTGAAGATTGGTATGCCAAACCCACTTCCTGTTAATCTTATCAAGGATTTTGCATCAAAGGTCAAGAAACTTTATGTTATCGAAGAGCTTGATCCTATTATTGAAAATCACGTGAAATCACTTGGTATTGAAGTGGTAGGTAAAGATTTGTTCTCTATTTTGGGTGAGTTCTCACAGCAGACTATCGCAAAAGCTTTTGGTATCGATGACAAAACAGGTGTATCTGCTGACTCTGTTATTCCACCACGTCCACCTATGATGTGTGCTGGTTGTCCGCATAGAGGGATGTTCTATACATTATCTAAGAACAAGATTACCGTCCACGGTGATATTGGTTGCTACACCTTGGGTGCAGTAGCTCCGCTCAACGCTCTTGATTCAACACTTTGTATGGGAGCATCTATTTCAGGTTTGCACGGCTTTAACGCTGCAAGAGGAATTGATGCAGAGAAAAAGTCAGTAGCGGTTATTGGTGACTCAACATTTATGCATTCTGGTATGACAGGTCTTGTAAATGTAGCGTACAATGCTACTAACTCTACTGTTATTATACTTGATAACTCAATAACAGGTATGACAGGCCACCAGCAGAATCCTACAACAGGTTATAATATAAAAGGCGACCCTGCAGCAAAAGTTGATTTAGAAGCTCTCTGTAAAGCTCTCGGCATCAACCGTGTCCGAGTGGTTGATCCTTATGATCTCAAAGCTTGTGAAACAGCTCTCAAAGAAGAACTCGCTGTTGAAGAACCATCAGTTATCATTTCACGTCGTCCTTGCGTACTTTTAAAGTCAGTGAAAATTCAACCATCACTCAATGTTGATGCTGATAAGTGCAAGTCTTGCAAACGTTGTATGGGACTTGGTTGTCCTGCAATCAGCTTGAAAGACGGCAAAGCAAAGATTGACAACACGTTATGCGTAGGCTGTGGAGTTTGTAAACAGCTTTGTGCATTTGATGCTATCGTTTAAGGAGGTAAGACTATGAAAACTAAAAGTATTATGATAGTCGGTGTTGGTGGACAGGGAAGTCTGCTAGCATCAAAACTCTTAGGACGATTACTCGTTGATGAAGGCTATGATGTAAAAGTTTCAGAAGTTCATGGTATGAGTCAGCGTGGCGGTTCGGTTGTTACATATGTTCGCTTTGGTGACAAGGTTTATTCACCTATCATCACGGAGGGCGAAGCTGACATTATCATTTCTTTTGAAAAGCTCGAAGCAGCTCGTTACGCAAAGTATCTGAAAAAAGACGGTCTTATTGTTGTGAATACACAGCAGATCGACCCGATGCCTGTTATTATCGGCGCAGCACAGTATCCTGAAGAGGTTCTCACCGAGCTCACTGATAAAGGACTCAGTATCGAGGCTATGGACGCTTTATCTTTAGCTGTCAAAGCCGGTTCACCAAAAGCTGTGAATATCGTTCTTATGGGACGTGCGGCAAAGCAGTTCGATATTCCATACGAGCGTTGGATTAAAGCTATAGAAAATACTGTAGCAGAGCGTTTTGTTGAGATGAATAAAATAGCCTTTGATTTAGGCTACAATTACTGATTTTGTTTACTATCCGCAGTATAGCGGAAAATTTTATATCTAAGAAGGCGATATCTATGGAAAACCGTTATTTCCAAAAAGAAATCGAGACAATGCCTGTCGAAGAGCTAAAAGCGCTTCAGTCAGAAAAGCTCGTAAAACAAGTAAAGCACGTTTATAATAATGTGCCATATTACCGTGATCTGATGGATAAAAAAGGCGTAAAACCTGAGGATATCAACGGTATCGAGGATTTGCACAAGCTCCCATTTTTAACAAAAGCAGATTTAAGAGATGCTTATCCTTATGGACTTTTAGCAAAGCCACTCAAGGATTGTGTACGTATCCAGTCAACTTCTGGTACTACAGGTCGCAGAGTTGTTGCTTTTTATACGCAAAATGACGTTGATCTGTGGGAGGATTGCTGTGCACGTGCTATTGTAGCTGCAGGTGGTACTGATGAAGATGTGTGTCAGGTTGCATACGGTTACGGATTGTTCACTGGAGGTCCGGGACTAAACGGTGGTTCTCACAAAGTGGGTTGTCTTACACTTCCTATGTCATCTGGTAATACAGAGCGTCAAATTCAGTTTATGAATGATCTCAAAGCTACTATTATCTGTTGTACTCCTTCATATGCAGCATATATTGGCGAAACTTTGGAAGAAAAGGGTATGGGTCCTGAAGATATTCCGCTCAAAGCAGGTATCTTTGGTGCAGAACCTTGGACAGAAGAGATGCGTCGAGGTATTGAAAAAACACTTGGTATCAAAGCGTACGATATCTATGGATTGACTGAAACCTCTGGTCCGGGTGTTGCTTTTGAATGTTGTGAACAAACAGGTATGCACATCAATGAAGACCACTTTTTAGCTGAGATTATCGACCCAGATACAGGAGAAGTGTTACCTGAAGGTAGCAAGGGTGAGCTAGTGTTCACTTCACTTGATAAAGAAGCGTTCCCACTTTTGCGTTATCGTACACGTGACATCTGTGTTCTTTCTCGTAAAAAATGTTCATGCGGACGTACGCTCATCAAAATGGCTAAACCAATGGGTAGAAGCGACGATATGCTTATCATTCGTGGTGTCAATGTTTTCCCAAGCCAGATCGAAACAGTATTGCTCAACGAAGGCTATCAGCCTAACTACCAGATTGTTGTTGATCGCAAAGGCAATACAGATACATTTGATGTCCATGTAGAGATGAATTCTGAGCACTTCTCTGATACAGTTTCAGGCATCACAGCTAAAGAAAAAGCTCTTGCTAATGCTATGAAGACTATGCTCGGCATCAATCCCGCTGTGCATCTTGTTGCTCCGAAGAGCATCGTTCGTTCCGAAGGCAAAGCTGTCCGAGTTATCGACAAACGCAAATTACACGACTAAGCAAAGGAGATGTCAATATGTCAATAAAACAACTTAACATTTTTGTTGAAAATAAGCAGGGCGCATTGGTGGATATCACTGATACACTCGCTAACCACGATATTAACATCCGTGCTCTGTCGATCGCTGATACCGAAGAGTTCGGAATACTTCGTCTCATTGTCAACGATAACGACACAGCTTGTAAAATCCTTTCCGAAGAAGGATATCTGATAAAGATTACGGATGTTGTCGGTGTGAAAATCGGCGACCAGCCTGGTAAGCTTTCAAAAGCTCTTGAAGTTATTGATAAAGAAAAAATCAATATGGAATATCTTTATGCATTTATGGCTCGTACCGAGAAGCATGCTTATGTTGTGCTCAGAGTGGCAGATAATGATCTTGCAGAGCGCGCACTCGAAGATGCAGGTTTCCATATGATTACTGACGCAGATATCAACAAGCTTTAGTATTTAATATAAAAAGTACCGACCAATAAGGTCGGTACTTTTTTTTAGTTACCACCCGGACCATCTCTACGCTCACGTGTGTCAGGAACCTCAATTTTACCTTTAATTTTTTCTTTATTATTTGATTTCTTATTGTTTTCTACTTGCTGATGGTTTTGCGTTTTTGTTTGATTTGTTTCTTTATTATCAGACATAACAACAGCTCCTTTCATTACTAGTATTAGCTGTATTCATAATTTGATTCAAAACACTAAAAAATGTTCCAAGGTTGCGTTTTGTAAACGCTCGCCTTCGAATCCTGCACTCTTTAGTTTGTAAAAAAGAGCTCACCCTTTACAGATGAGCTCTTAATTTATGGTCGAGGTGACATATGCTTGATGTTAAGTGATAGCTACCTCGTCTTACCCTCATTTTTGTTCATATATAGACATCTTCGCTCTCGCTAAAAACGTCGTACTACGACGTTTTATTAACGCTCGCCTTCGAATCCTGTCACTCTTTATTTTGTAAAAAAGAGCTCACCCTTTACGGATGAGCTCTTAATTTATGGTCGAGGTGACAGGATTCGAACCTGCGGCCCCTTCGTCCCGAACGAAGTGCGCTACCAAACTGCGCTACACCTCGAAAAAACAGAAGCCCCGAATATGAAATTCGAGGCTTGTGGCTGCGGAACTAGGATTCGAACCCAGACATACAGAGTCAGAGTCTGCTGTGCTACCCTTACACAATTCCGCAATGCGCACTATCTATTATATCCCAAAAAGTTCAGATGTCAAGCTTTTTTTATTATTTTTTATAAACAAAAAATAAAGCCGAGATCTAGCTCGGCTTTATAATTTTATTTAGATCATTTGTGTTTAATAAGCCCAATAGCCTTTGACAGCTCCATAATTACAACCGGAACTAAGGATAAGGCAAAGCTTATTAAATATAGTACAGGATCAAGTGTGATTATCCCAAAAGCAACTTTCAGTGGTGTGAACAACACAATCAGCACAAGTAGGGCAGAAGCGAGCACCGCAAGGTTCAGCTTTTTGTTTTTGAATGCCCCGATCTTAAAGAGCGACTTATCTGAGCGCATATTGAATGCATGTATCACCTGAGAAAGAGCGAGTGTCATGAACGCCATTGTTTGACCGCCAGCCAGTTGCCCTGTGTAGCCTTCACCGATTTTAAATCCTAATAGCACGAGCAGACCGAACATAAAGCCCTGAAGTATTATTCTGATTCCTAAACCGTTAGCAAAGATACCTTCATCTTTAGGCTTTGGCTTTCTTTCCATAACATCATCTTCGACATCTTCCATACCCAGCGCAATAGCAGGCAAACTGTCTGTAACGAGGTTTATCATAAGAAGTTGCATCGAAAGCAGGGGAGTCTTATGCCACAAAATCATTGCAAAGAACACAGCGACAACTTCGCCGATGTTTGTGCCTAGCAAGAACCCTACGACTTTTTTGATATTGGCATAGATGCCTCGACCTTCTCTTACAGCGTCAACAATAGTCGCGAAGTTATCATCAGTGAGCGTCATATCAGCAGCGCCTTTTGCAACGTCAGTACCTGTTATACCCATAGCGCAGCCAATATCTGCAGCTTTGAGTGCAGGTGCGTCGTTTACGCCATCACCGGTCATCGACACAACCTGGCCTTTTTTCTGCCATGCTTTGACAATTCTTATTTTGTTTTCAGGAGAAACTCTTGCATATACGGATATTTTCTCAACCATACTGTCGAGCTCAGAGTCAGTCATGTTGTCTAGCTCAGAGCCTGTAATAGCCAGATCGCCTTCGAGCATGATGCCTAGCTCTTTAGCGATTGCAGATGCTGTCACAACATGGTCACCTGTGATCATAACAGGCTTGATACCGGCTTTTCGACATGTTTCAACAGCTATCTTAGCTTCTTCACGTGGCGGATCTATCATACCTACTAGGCCCATGAATATTAGCTCGTTCTCAATATCTTCACTAACTAGAGTCTCAGGAATACTGTCGATAACTTTGTATCCTATAGCGAGAACACGTAGCGCATTTTCGCTCATTTGTTCAGTGATAGCTTTAGCTTTTTCCAGATCACCAGTTACACAGCGCTGAGCCATCATATCGAAAGCACCTTTAACGATAACAACATACTTTCCATCAATAAGGTTGATAGTGCTCATCAGCTTTCTATCAGAATCGAACGGAATGCCGCCTTGCCTTGGGTATAGGTTGTTCAACTCATCTTTAGGCATTCCGCTTTTATGAGCTGCAAAGACTATTGATGTTTCAGTCGGATCGCCGATATGTTGAACATTGTCATTATTAAAAATAACTGACCCATCACAGCACAGTGCACCGTATTTCAACAATTCTTTGACTTTATCTGAATTGTTATCACAGATATCGACAAGCTCGCCACCGTCATAATACGCTTTAGTTAGCGTCATTCTGTTTTGCGTGAGAGTTCCGGTTTTGTCAGAACATATGATAGAAGCGCTGCCAAGTGTTTCTACAGCTGGAAGTCGCCTGATAAGAGCATTTTTCTTAACCATACGTTGAACACCGATAGAAAGCACAATAGTGACAATCGCAGGAAGTCCCTCAGGAATAGCAGATACAGCAAGTGATACCGCTGTCATAAAAATCTCGAGCGGATTTATATCATTTGCTAAACCGACAACAAAAATAATAGCACATGCTACAAGTGCAACAACACCTAAGTATTTACCGAGCTGGCTGAGCTTTTGCTGAAGTGGAGTCATAGCATCGCTTTCGTTATCTAGCATATTAGCTATTTTTCCCATTTGTGTATCCATACCTGTCGCAACAACCACTGCGGTAGCTGTTCCATAAGTAACACTACAACCCGAGAATACCATATTAGTCCTATCACCAAGCGGTGCATTTTCATCTATAATCGCATCAGCATCTTTTTCACTCGGCACCGATTCACCTGTTAGTGCGGATTCCTCAGATTTTAAACTAGTACTTTGAATAAGCCTTGAATCAGCTGGGATAAAATCGCCTGCTTCCAGTTTTATGATGTCACCAGGCACTAAAAGCGAAGCGTCTATTATACAATCTTTACCATCTCTTATAACTCTGGCGTGTGGCGCAGACATATTCTTAAGTGCGTCTAGCGCTTTTTCAGCCTTGCTTTCTTGTATAACACCCATAACTG
Organism: Ruminococcus sp.; assembly: GCA_045539655.1. Taxonomy (GTDB): domain Bacteria; phylum Bacillota; class Clostridia; order Oscillospirales; family Acutalibacteraceae; genus Ruminococcoides. Next base: position 83,186 of record JAZQFT010000025.1, read on the forward strand.
CATTGAGTATAACAATGAGCAAAATCAGTACAGGTTCAAAAAACTCTTTTGGGTTTTTCTCTACACAAGCAACAACAAAAGATACTATCGCCGCAGCAATGAGTATCAGTATCATAACATCTTTGAACTGATCGAAAAATCGTTGAGCTGTTGTTTTCTTTTTCTTTTCTTTTAGTTTGTTTGCTCCGTATTTTTTTAGCAATTCGTCAGCTTTTTGTTGAGATAAACCTACTGTGAGATTTGTCTCAAGTTTAGAAATAACATCGTTTTTATTCTCATTAAAATACAATTTCATTCCTCCAATATCGATTTACAAATATCATAATACCATGTTTTAGAAAAGATTTCATTAAGCTAATGTTAAATTTTGTGTTTTTATATAAATATTATATCAAAAAAGCTGACACAAATAATGCGTCAGCTTTAGTATCAAAAACATAAAAAATGAGCAGTTATACACCGCCCAACACATTAATAATATCATATCGTGTTCTGTTTGTCAACGATTGGTGGTGCAAAATTAACATTTTCTGCATAACGAATAAATTAAATATGTGAACTTTGTACAAAATTACATCTTGAAAAAGGGAGTATCCTATGCTATATTATAGACAGAAAGGATGAGTCCAATGAAATAGATAATTCCTAAGGCAAAAGTCATTACTTAAAGCAAAATAAAAATACCTTCTATTTAATAACCAGTAGGTCAAAAACCGAAAGAGTAAACATTTAATAATATAAAAACTGATAACAGCTTTAAGTGAAGACAAAGCCCAGACGATGTTTAGTATAAGTTTTTAACACAAAGTGATCTCAGCTTTTGAGAATGAAAATTATAGTGAAATAGAGAACAAATAAAAACATCGTCATTCAAAACAAATTTAAGAAAGAGAGGTTAAAATGATGTTAGATAACAAGAATGACCAGAAATAACCCTTGACTAGTGTGTAGAATTAGTCAAGGGTTATTTTTTTGCTTATATCCAAAGTTTGTGTTTTTTAAATACTTGTCACAAATACTTGATTTATGTCGAATGTGAGGATATAATTACTTTATCTAATGTTTAATTAAGGGTTTGATGTTTGTGTTTAAAAGACTTAGTGCTTTTTTTATAGTGATAGTTATTCTTTTTTGTATGCTGTGTGGCTGTACAGGAAACTCTGTACCTTTGCCAGAAGGGTTCAAGCTCAACGCAAAAGAAATCACAATTTCAGCTATTAACGATACAGTGACACTATATGACGGTCCGGTTATTTTTAGCGATGTTACATGGAGTAGCACCGATGAAAATGTAGCTACTTTTGAAAACGGAGTTGTTACAGCAAAAGGATTCGGAAAGACTGAAGTTTGTGCTGAATACTTCGGTGTAAAGCACACCTGTCTGGTCGATTGTTCCACACTAGTTTATACACCCGATATGTTGCCTAAAGATTCATCAAAAGACACGGGTTATGAAGGCGATGCAGTGCTCGCACCACCGAAGAGTTTTGATGGACCATCAAAGTTTTTTGATAATGCGGCGTTCATCGGCGACTCTGTGTCTTTGAAATTATCGTATTATGCCGAAGAGTCCGGAGAGCTTGGTGATGCATTGTTCTTGGTTTCTGGTAGTTATGGTGTAGGTAACGCTGTTGATGAGACTATGATGCTTGTGTATCAAGGCAAGGAGATGTCACCTCAGGATGCCCTTGCTGCTAGCGGTGTAGACAAAGCCTTTGTTATGATGGGCATGAACGACCTGGGAAGATTTGGCGTTGATGGTACACTTGAATATTGGGATACTTTTATTGACAACATTTATGAGAAAAATCCTGGTATTACTGTTTGTATCCAGTCTATGACTCCTGTGTGGACCGGCGGGGAAACTGGTGACCTTAATAATGAAACTATTGATGAATATAACAAAAAGCTCAAGAGTTTTGCTGTAAAAAAAGGCTGTTCATTTATGGACATAGCTTCATATATGAAAGATTCAAGCGGAGGCTTGGCTACTGATTATTGTTCAGATAATTTTGTGCATTTAACTGATGCAGGTGCACAGGCTTGGGTCAAAGTCCTCAAAGCCTATGTAGGACGCTGAACAAGGGGGAGTTAATAGTATGAAAAAATATATCGTTTCTTTATGTTTAATTTTAGTCTTATTATGTATTACTGCATGTGGTACAGATGAAAGTGTAAGCGTTGATATGCAGCAGGTTTATGATAGCTTCAGCTCTTATTTGCCTGAGATGGTTATTCTTGACGAAGATAGTATGCTCAACCAATATGGTGTTGATATGAACGTTTGTAATCAGGCTATTGTTGCTACTTGTGCTGACGGTTTGCGTTCTGACGAAATCTGGCTTATAGAAGCGGTTGACGCGGAGTCTGCTGAGGCTATTGCAGAACTTGCACAAGCACGAGTTGATCGTGAAGGTGAAGAAACTAAGAGTTACGCACCTGATCAGTACGCTGTTGTTGAAAAAGCACAGATTATTACTGATTCTAACAATGTTGTGCTTATCATTTCACCTGACGTTGATACTCTGGTTGAACTTTATAACAGCTCAAAATAATTTTAGATAGGATAGGGAATATTTATGAAAAGATTAGTTAGTTTGTTTTGCGTATTATTGTTAGCTTTATCAATTGCTGGTTGCACTTCTTCTGCAGATGTGGATCTGGTTAAAGTGATGGACGATATCAACGCACAGTTTGATGCTCAGGATTTAAAAGTTCTCGAAGAAGCAGCTGACCTTGAAAGATATTATATGATTACTGAAGATATGATCGAGCAGTTTGCAGTTGAGTTTTCAACACAGAGCTCTGTTTTCACAGAAGTTGTTTTTGTCGAAGCTGTAGATGAAACTACAGCTACTGAAATTGCAACCTTGCTCAATAACCACTACCAGTCAAGACTCAGCGAAGCAAAGAGCTACAATCCTGAATCTGTAGCTATGCTTGAAAGTTGTAGCGTTGAACAAAACGGAACATATGTATCTCTTATCATCGGCGACAATGCTTCACAGATGAAAGAGGTTTATAATTCTTATTTCGAATAATAAAATTTTAGAAAATAACAGGTGTCACTGGTTGTGATACCTGTTTTTTTGTGTTACAATATGTCGAGAAAATATTTTTAAGGATGTACTTATGTTTAACGAAAATTTACTTAGTATTGATGAAATCAAAAGTCAGTTTAGTAGAATGAACGATATGCAACAAAAAGCTGTCTTTCACACTGAGGGTCCATTGCTGATTTTAGCAGGTGCCGGATCCGGAAAAACAACTGTGCTTGTGAATCGTATTGCATATATTTTGAAGATGGGATTGTGTCAGCCATGGCAGATACTTGCGATCACATTCACAAACAAAGCAGCAGGAGAGCTCAAAGACCGTATTTCTTCTGTTGTTGATTTTGGAGCTCAGGATATCTGGGCATCAACATTCCACTCTACCTGTGCTCGTATTTTACGTCGATATGGCGACAGAATAGGTTACACAAGCTACTTTACTGTTTATGATACCGATGACTCCCGTCGACTGATGAAAGATATCTTGAAAAAGCTCGACATCAATGAAAAGATTTTGCCACATAGAACAGTGCTTGCAGAGATTTCGAAAGCTAAAGACAAGATGCAGTCACCGAAAGACCTCAAAAGTGAAGATACATATAACAGCCGTTTGAATATGGTAGCAGATGCATATGAGATGTATCAGGAACGTCTGAAAACCAGTGATGCTATGGACTTTGATGACCTTTTGTGTAATACAGTCAAGCTCTTTGAGGAGTGTCCTGATGTACTTGAAATGTATCAGCGACAGTTTAAATATATAATGGTTGATGAGTATCAAGATACTAATAAAGTTCAGTATAAATTTGTTAGTATGTTGGCTGGGCTTCACAATAATATATGTGTTGTTGGTGACGATGACCAGAGTATCTACAAATTCCGTGGTGCAACGATAGAAAATATTTTATCTTTCGAAAATGAGTTTAAGGGTGCTACTGTTATCAGGCTTGAGCAGAACTATCGAAGTACATCTACTATCCTGGATGCTGCTAACGAAGTCATAAAGAATAACACAGAGCGAAAAGGTAAGACTCTTTGGACACAGAACGGAACTGGGGAAAAGATCACCATTCATACCGCTTACAATGAGCGAGAAGAGGCTCTTTATATCGCTAACACTATTATGGATGGTGTATCAAGTGGCAGAAAGTATTCTGATTATGCAGTGCTTTATCGTATGAATGCTCAGTCCAACGCTATTGAACATGCACTTGCACGTGCCGGAGTTCCGCACAGAATTATAGGTGGACACCGCTTCTATGACCGTGAAGAAATCAAGGATATGACTGCTTATTTGCAGGTTATCAATAACCCTAACGATGATGTGCGACTTCGTCGAATTATCAACAAACCAAAACGAGCAATAGGCGAAACCACCGTTTCTAAAGCTATGGATATTGCTTCAGCTCTTGGTGAGAGTCTTTATTCAGTGATAAAGCACGCTACTGACTACCCTGATTTGTCCCGTGCTGCATCAAAGTTGATTGCTTTTACAGCTATGATTGATGGACTTATTGATGCTTATAATAGTGGAAATTATTCTTTAGCAGAATTATATGAGCTTGTTCTGGAGCATACTGAATATCGTGAATATCTAAAATCAGAAAAAGAAGACTACGAAACACGCATTGAAAATATCGAAGAATTGAAATCTAATATAATAAACTTCGAGGATGATTATGCACAAGAAGCTTCACTCTCAAACTTTTTGGAAGAAATTTCGCTTCAGACGGATATTGATAACTATGATCCTGATGCTGATTGTGCAGTTATGATGACTTTACACAGTGCAAAAGGACTTGAGTTTCCTGTTGTTTTTATACCGGGTATGGAAGAAGGCTTGTTCCCATCGATGGCTACTATTATGAATCCTTCTGAGTTATCTGAGGAACGTCGACTTGCTTATGTCGGGATTACACGAGCTAAAGAAAAGCTCTATATTGTAAAGACAAGAGAACGTATGCTGTTTGGTTCCACTTCTCATAGCCGAGAATCTCGTTTTGCTACAGAAATTCCGTCAAAACTTGTTGAAAAAACAGGTAACGAAAGAAGATATGATAGTTCGTTTGTATCACAATCTTCAGCTCAAAAGATGAATTTTGACCCATTTGCTAAAAAGCCTGCTCAAAAAGAAACAAAACCAGCACAGAACTTTACTGTGGGTGATATGGTTCTTCACAAAGTGTTCGGAAAAGGTATGGTAACATCAGCCGAGCCGATGGGGAATGATACAATGCTCGAAGTTGCTTTTGATAAGGTTGGCACAAAAGTTCTTATGGCAAATTTCTGCAAGATGGAAAAAATAAACTAAATCACAAAACTTTAAAACCTCCATAATATGTAGTGATGCAAGTGTGTAACTGTATGGCACGCAAAGCATACTAGTGAATTTATTATGGAGGTTTATTTATGGCTGAAACTTTCGATGCTTCAAAAAGAAAACCAAGCGAATGTTCAACAAATTCAACCCCAGAGCCTGTCTGCATAGATGCTCAGCGTGTCTATGATAGTTGCTCAGACAAAGACTGTCTTACTGATCTTCGAGTTTATTTCACCGATTATAACCAGGAGCTCATCGACAACGCAGTGAATGTACGTATCAAAGATGCAGATGTTATCACGGTTTATGTCGACATAGAACCGGTGCCGTTCCACCGTGGATTCTATTCTATTGATATGACATTGTTTTTCAATATCTGCCTTGATGTGTTTATGTCACCAGGTGCATCACCACAGACAATAACAGGTATGTCAGTATATACTAAAAAAGCTATTCTTTATGGTAGCGAGGGTAGCGTTCGTGTATTTTCAAGTGAGCTTTCTTGTGATGATTTTGATACTCAGAAACCTGTGACAAAGAACCTTCCGACAGCTACAGTACAAGTCGCAAGACCGATTGCGTTATCTGCAAAGCTAAAGCATAACTGTTGTGCGTGTCCGGTTCCGTGCAAAGTTCCACGTTGTGTAAGTGATTGTGTTGGTGGCGATTTAACTTGTACGGGATCAAATAGTGTTTTTGCAACGATTGGATTATTCTCTATAGTTCAGCTGAAACGAACTGTTCAGATGCTGGTCGAATCATACGAGTATTGTATTCCCGAAAAATCCTGTGTAACATCGTCTGACAATCCTTGCGAAATGTTCTCACGTCTCGATTTTCCAACAAATGAGTTCTTTCCTCCAAACGTCGGAGAACTGACTGGCGACGAAACACCGTCTTGTTCGTGCAAAACTTGTGCGACTGTTGATGAAGACTAAATAACATAAAAAGCGGCGACTGTTATGTCGCCGCTATATTATATTCGAGGTTTTATATGTGTGTTATAATTCCACTCATAAATTTTGTTGCCATCAACGATGAAAGCTTTTGTTGAAATCTTCGCCAGTGGTTCGTCGCTATAGTGATCTGAGTAGAACTCGCTTATCTCAGCGTCTGGGTGCTTTTCATAAAAGCGTACTACTTTTTCGTCGTAGTAGCAGTTTTCACCGTCATATTTGCCAGTGTATTTGTCTACTTTTGATGCGATAACTTCAAAGCCAACTTCCTCACCAACTGGGTCGAGCAAAAACTGTGGAGATGCTGAAATAATAACATCATCATCACGCTTTTGCTCTATATACCAGCTTTGGATTTTGCACTTATGTGCTTTCCAAAAATCAGCGATATCCTTTTCAATATCGCAAAAAGACAGAAATTTATACATAGTTTCTTTGAATTGAGTTTTTGTTCCCTTCTTGAATACATAAAACTTCAGAAAGGCAAAGAACAAAGAGGGCAAAAGCGTTGCTATTTTTTTATGTCTTTTCAAACAGAAAAGATAAAAGTCAACTGTTGAGTCACCATCATAAATGGTGTTATCAAAATCATATACGTTCATATGTACATCCTTATCTCTATTTTATTTGATTATACTGTGTTATTTGAAAAAATACAACTTAATAAGCCATAAAATTCATATTTTGTTAAATATTATAACTATGCTATATGATATTATATTATATAAATAATTATAAGGAGAGTTGTGGGTGTTCGGTTTTGTCAACGTAGACAGTAGCGAAATGCTGGGCAAGGATTTCGATACTTACAAAGCTATATATTGTAGCCTTTGCAAACAACTTGGCAAAGAGTACACTTTTTTAGCTCGATTTATTCTCAACTATGATTGTACGTTTTACGCTGTGATCGCTTTAGCTTTATCTCATGATTGCCCTGGCTTTTGTGAAGGTCGTTGTAAGTTCAATCCTCTCAAAAAGTGTAACTACCTGAAAATGGGCGAAAAAGAGCTTTCCTCAGCAGCAGCTTTGAGTATTATCACAGCGTACTATAAAATTATTGATAATATTGTTGACGGAAATTTTTTTGAGAAATCCATCTGCTATCTGGTGAAGCCACTGTTTTCTCATTGGCACAAAAAAGCGATGAAAAAGCATCCTTATCTTGAAAAAGCTGTCAGCGAGATGTCTGAAAGCCAGTTTGAAGTCGAAAGAAATTCTGATTGTTCAATCGATGAAGCGGCCGATCCTACAGCCAGGATGCTTTCAAATGTAATGTCCTGCTTAGCTACGGAGGATATTCAAAAGCGGATATATGGAACTTTTGGATATTTCCTTGGAAAATGGATATATCTTATTGATGCAGCTAACGATTTTGATGATGATCTCAAAAAAGGTGCGTTTAATCCATACACTATTGCTTACGGTGACGATAAAAACAAACATGTTAATGATATAAATGAATCTCTCAACCACTGTTTGAGTCAGATTTTGTCGGCATATAACTTGATTGAAGTAAAGCGATTTGATAGAATAATAGAAAACGTGCTTATTTACTCGCTGCCCAAAAAGCAAAGAGCTATTTTGTATAAAAATGAAGAATAAATAAAACGGAGTTTATATATGAATCCATATCAGGTGTTAGGTGTCAGCGAAACAGCTACAGACGCCGAAATCAAAAACGCATACAGAGAATTAGCCAAAAAGTATCATCCGGACAACTATGCTGATAGTCCGCTTGCCGATGTTGCTGAGCAAAAGATGAAAGAAATAAACGAAGCATATGATATGATCTGTGATATGCGCAGAGCTAAAAGCTCTTCCTCAAACAACTATTCCAACACTTATCAAAGTGCTTCTTATACCCATACAAATTTCCCTGATGTCAGACGTCTGATAAAAGAGGGAAGAATTGATGATGCTATGCAGATACTAAATGGCGTTGCGTCATATTCAAGAAACGCAGAATGGTATTTTCTTATGGGTATGATTTTTTCTCGCAAGGGTTGGACAGAGCAAGCATATTCGTATTTCCAGACAGCGTGTCGCATGGAACCTAATAACCCAGAGTTTATGTCAGCACTGAATAATATGAACGCTCGTCGCAGTTATAACCCTTCGGGATATAATACTGTGAACCCGGCGGGATGTTCAGTGTGTGATATCTGTACAGGATTGATGTGCGCTGATTGTTGTTGTGATTGCCTTGGTGGCAGAGGTTGTTGTTAAAAAGGTGTAGTTATGAACAAAACATCATTCAAAGTATCTTTCGGTGGCATTGTTGCGGCGCTTAGTATCGTGATGCTACTTCTTACATCTATCATTCCGTTCGGCACTTTTGCTTTTCCTGCTATATCAGGTATGATGCTTATTTGTGTTGTTATAGAGCTCGGCTATAGCTGGGCTTTTGTTGTTTATGCGGTAGTGTCTGTTCTTTCATTACTTCTTCTCACAGACAAGGAAGCAGCTGTGTATTATGTTGCTTTTTTGGGGTTTTATCCTATCATCAAGGGTTTGATAGAAAAGCTGAGCTCAAAAATCTTGCAGTATATAACAAAATTTTCAGTTTTTAACTTATGTATGGTTATAGCTTTTTATGTGTCTGTGTACTTGTTTATGATACCTAAGGAGAGCTTTGAGTTGTTCTCTGTATATTTACCCTGGGTTTTCTTGCTTATAGGTAATTTTGTTTTTTTGTTATACGATTATTGCATATCAAAGATTGTTACAATATACTTACTGAAAATCCACAAATTACTATCAAATAAAACAAAAATGTAAATTGAAAACACCGCTCTATTACTGTAAAATATATTATAGATTATAAGGTCTTGTAGAAAGGGGGAGAAAGGCGATGAAAAATAATATAAAACATAATGGATTCTATGCTTTTAGTGTTACTGTTTTTTTATGTATTACTATGATTATGTCTTGCGTTTTTTCGCTCAATGCTACTGCTGCTAGCATCAATACACTCAAAACGACTGTTTCACTTAATTTGAGATCATCTGCATCTACCTCTTCAACTTTAGTGGTCACTATGCCGACTGATTCTACAGTTACATTGCTACAGAATTCTACAAACGGCTGGGCTAAGGTCAAATATTCTACATACACCGGATATTGTTCTACTGCATATCTCACCCCTGTTAGTGATAGCGGTATCACAATGAAAGGCAAAACCACATCAGAAGTTAATCTTCGTAGCGGAAAAGGTACTTCTTATTCTTCACTCACACTTGTCCCAAAAGGTACAACAGTTTCTGTATCCAGTAACGCTGATGCAACTTGGGCTAAGGTTACATATTCTTCGCACACCGGCTATATCCACAAAGATTATCTCACGGTTACGTTAGCTCTTTCAAGTGATAGCACTGTCCAAAGCACAACTCAACCGACTGTTTCGGTTACATCGCCGTCTTATTCATATTCTAACCCTAGTTACATAGGAGTACCAAATTGGTATTCTTATTCCATAACTGATTCTTTGCTTGATGAAACTAACGCATCTATAAAGAAATTGATGCTAAGTAAAGCGAGAGTTGAATTATCAGCCGGAGAAAAAACATCTTTAAAAGCTTTTTTGACTGGTTCTATCCCTGTTATGGAACACGTTGAATTCTCTTCTTCTGATTCTGTTGTAGCTAGTGTATCTGATGAAGGTATAGTTACTGCTAAATCTTCAGGAGAAGCAGTTATTACAGCTACTGATTTGATAACATCTTCTGTAGCGAAATGTACTGTTATAGTTAGTGGCGTGGTGATGATCCCTACTGAAACTCCTACTCAGGTTGCAACTGCAACACCTACTACAAAGCCTACAGTGAAACCGACCGTGGCACCAACTGTTGCACCTACTGTCAAACCAACAGTGAAGCCAACTACAGCGCCGACTACGGCACCAACAGTAGCTGAAACACTCAAAATTTCTAACACAAGTATCACGATGTACACCAACAACCATTTTCTGTTGAAAGCTACTTCTAATGCTACAGTTACATGGTCTTCGTCCGATACTTCTGTTGCTACAGTTACCAGCGGTGGCGGTTTAGTTATCAGCAAATCTGCAGGTAAAGCTGTTATAACTGCAAAAACTTCTACCAAATCTGTTTCTTGTACAGTCACAGTGAAAAATCCTTCGAAGACGGTAACGGTTTCACAGCGAAATGTTGATGTTACTGGTGGAAAAACTTTTCTCACAAGTGCTTCTTCAACAACAACAATATCATGGTCGTCTTCTGATACCTCTGTTGCCACTGTTAAAAACGGATATATTTATGGCGTTTCTGCGGGACGTGCTGTTATCACCGCATCTGTTTCAGGTGGAGCCAGAACTATGTATGTAAAAGTTTCTGAACCTGCACCTATCCGATTCGCTTACACTTCTCCTAACTGTGCACCAAAAAACGGTGACGTAACTCTCATTGCGATAACAGATAAAAAGAGGACGGCTGTTAAATTCAATGTCACAGTTGGCTCGACTACAAAAACAGTGAGTGCTACCAGCAAAACAGCTGATGGCACCAGATATATCTGGAAAGCAAAAACCTCATTCAGCTCAGCGGGTACATATAATGTAACTGCATATAGTAAAGTCGGGTCAACCTGGTCCACTTGCGATGACGCCAAAACAACTGCTTTTGTGACTTCAACCACAGACAAAACAACCACAACCTGTGAAAAACGTCGTGCCAGCGATGAGGTTATTGACTTGATTGCTAATTTCGAAGGCTTTTTAGGTGAGGTCTATGATGACCCGCTTACTGGCGATCCAACTCTTGGCTACGGACGTGTAGTATTTTCAGGACAACAGTTCTATAACAATCTTACTAAAAATGAAGCATATGCATATTTGGTGCAGACAGTCAACAATGATGGATATGCAACTAAGGTGAACAGTTTCCTAATTGATAACTCAGTGAAGTTCAATCAACAGCATTTTGATGCACTGGTTTGTTTTGTGTACAATACGGGTACAGGTGTGCTTTCGAATGACTCTCAGCTTAGGAACGCTCTTCTTGATTGTAGCAGTGGTTCTTCTTCAACTACTAAAACTTATTACATAAACGGATCTGCTGTACGTATTCGTAAAGGTCCTGGTACTTCTTACGATATCATAAAGGAAATGGCTTACGGTACAACTCTGAAAATACTGGAAAAAACTAACTCTGCGTGGTATTATGTTCAGCTTACAGATGGTACAAAAGGATACGTTTCTACTGACTATATTGCCAGCAAAGTATCATCAGGTTCACTTGATTTGAATTTTGTCAAGAAGCAGAATTTGATCAACAAGTTCTGTCAGTATCATCACGCAAACGGATGCATCTACGGACTATTGTACAGACGAGTCAACGAAATGGAGATATTCTTCTACAACGACTATGAACGTGAGTTTGCAGAGAATAAATTTAATATCAAATTTGTCTGTGCTAATAACCCTGATTTTCACACTAATTACACATAAAGATGGTGAATATATTGAATAAAAAAATCGGTTTCATCGGAGTCGGAAATATGGCAACAGCGATTATTGGAGGTATGCTCAAAAGTAGTTTTATCGCCGCTGATTGTATCAATATTTTTGATTTAAATAAAGATAAATGTTGTGATTTTATTTCAAAAGGTGTTAATTTTTGCGACAGTGCAGAAAACGTTGTTCTGATTAGCGATATTATTGTGTTGGCTGTAAAGCCACAGAATTATGCTGACGTACTGGGTGGTTTGAGTGCGCTTGATTGTGAAAATAAAGTTTTTGTATCTATTGCAGCGGGAATTTCGATTTCATATATCCGAGAGCTACTTTCTCAGAATGTTAAAGTAGTTCGTGTTATGCCTAATACGCCACTTTTGCTTTCAAAGGGTGCGTCAGCTATGTGCAAGTCTGATAACACTGACATTGATGAGTTCAATATCGTCAGAGATATCTTTTCATTAAGTGGTGTTGTTGAAATTATCGACGAGTGTCATATGGACGAAATTATCTCGGTGAACGGTAGTAGCCCAGCGTATATCTATCTTTTTACAAAAGCTATTATTGATTATGCCGTTGAAAATGGTATCGATGAGAACAAAGCGTTGAATCTTATCTGTGCTACACTCGAGGGCTCTGCTGCTATGATTAGAGAAAGTGGTGATGATATCGATACTCTCATCAAAAAAGTTTCATCACCAGGTGGTACAACTATCGCTGCACTTAATTCTTTTGAGGAAAATAACTTCATGGATGTTATGAAAAAAGCGATGAATGCCTGTGCCAAAAGAGCCAAAGAGCTTGGCAAATAGAATAGAATAAATTGAACAAGCCTTGCATAATATACGTACCAAGTGGAGGTATATTATGAAAGGCATTGTTTTTTCTGTTAAACGTAGAAATTTTAAGTACAAACCTAGATACCAGACAAGAGGAGTGAGGAGCTTTTCGTTCAAACGATTTTTTAGTTTTTATGGTATCCAGACACTGTTCCTGCTGATTTTTATTCTAGGCATTTTACTTGGCTCATTTTCTCATGGTCATATTGGTGCTGATTTATTGAAGAAACTTGATTTTTTGTTTTTAACTAATATTGACAGCAGACTTGAATATACTGCTTTTGATTTGTTGTGTTCGTCGTTTGCATCTTCTTTTATTTTCGTTTTATCAGCATTTTTGGTTGGATTTGCTGCTTGGGGAGTGTTCGCTTGTCCGTTTTTGTGTGCTTTTAAAGGTTACGCTGTTGGGATATCTTCAACATATATGTTTTCACAGTATGATATTACAGGAATTGGCTTTTACATATTGGTTATTTTACCTGGTACTGTTTTATTTTTGCTTGCTTTTATAGCTGCACTCAAAGAGTCTTTTTCACAATCAGTGTATATGCTCAAAGCGTATGCTCCGAATTTTTCTAATACCACTCTTATCAGGCATACAAAAGTTTTTCTGTTCAGATATTTTATTGTTTTGATTTTTGTATCATTATCTGCTATTATAGATATGGTTTTATGGTTGCTTTTTGCAAATATGTTCAATTTTTAATGGGGTAAATATGGAAGAAACTAGAAAAAGGATGAAATTCGAGATACTACTTGATAGAATGTTTTCGAATTTTCATCGTCTCATTTTCACAAATTTGATATTTTCTGTACCTATGTTTTTGGCGTTGGGTATTTATTATTTATTAAAACAATTTCTTAACCAAGCAGTTCTTGTGCTATTAAGTTTAGTTCTTGCTTCACTTTTGTTTGTTTTTTATGCTGGTGTTGTTTTGGTGTGCCGAAATATCGCTCGTGGTGATGCTCAGGTCAAGGTGTTTTCTTCATTTATAAAAGGAATAAAAGAGAACGGTTTGACGTTTATGCTTTATGGAGCGATTTTATCTACAGTCTTTTTGTTTAGTTATTATTCAATATCTGTATATTCAAAGCTTTTATCACAATCGTGGTTGTTTTATGTATTGCTTTTTTCTTGCATTCTGATAGCACTTGCGGTTCTGTTTATATTTTTCTACGTACCTGTTATGACCGTGACATTTGACTTGTCACTCAAACATATTTTTAAGAATAGTTTTCTTATGTCTTTTGGTGAGATAAAAAACAATTTTTTTGCATTGTTCTCCTTAGCTATTGTTTTAGCGATTTGCTTTACTGTCACAGCTTTTTGTACACAGGTTTATCTTTTGATTATAATAACGGTGTTACTCTTAGCTCTTATTTTACCTGCATCTTGTCAGTTTGTTGTCAGCTTTTTTGTGTATGATGATATGTATGGTTCTATCGCTCAGCGTGACGAAAAGTCTCAGCAGATTTCTCAGGCAATCAAAGACGCAAAGGAGTCCAAAAACACGCCTTCTGTTGTTGAAGACTACAGTGATATAGATATTTCTACTTTAAAAGACTGTGATGATTATATCTTTTATAAAGGCAAGATGATTAAGCAGAGTGTACTGCTTAAAATAGCTTTGGAACAAAGAGATAAAGAAGAATATAAAGAGTAAGGAAGGGTAATATGGCAAAGAAGATTATAATACCTATTTTATCAGTTTTGATTGTTGCAGGTGCGGCTGCAGGAGCTTATTTTTACACTCAGTCAGATAGTGAGGTGAGTGGTATATCTGCAGAAACTGTGACTGTTGAAGAAGAGTTTGATGGTTTTATGGACGAAGATTTGGAGGAAGAAGAATATATAGTTGATGATACTGATTCTATCCAAGAAGAGGTGAACGGTGAGCATGATGAGTTTGTACCATCAAACGACAGCCTCTCAGATAATACTGATGAAGTTACATCAACAAATTTTTCTATAGAAAAAATAGTTGACCACACAACCGGTGAACAAGTTCAACCTAGAGTTGTGTTTGGCTCTGGTTTTAATATTAACGATAATTACATCAGGTTTGATACTGACTATAACTTTGAGCTTTATATCAGTGGCTATCTTAATAGCACAACAAAAGGTACTTTTACTCAGTACGATGATATCATCTATGTTGAGTACGAAGACGGCACTTCAGCTGAGTACGATGTCACATATACTGATGATGGTGTCATTAGTCATATTGTAGTGAATTACGGTGATTATGATATCTACTTTTCATAAAAGCAAAACCGCACTCCTATGAGTGCGGTTTTTTATTGTTCTTTTTCATTGTTGATAAACCATCTGTTATCTTCAAGAAAAAGATGTTTTTCCGTTTGTTTGATACGACAGGTGTAGCGTATTCCGGCACCGCCTGCTTTAAGTGAAGCCGCATAGCGTATATCGGTTATCCTGTCTATATCAAAGGTTCTACCATCGTCCCAGTTTATCTTGAGGGGCAGTATATTACCGTCAGAGTCGAACTTAGCTGTGACTGATACATATTGTTTCATAAACAACCTCCTTTTTAGAAGTACGATACAGGGTGAACGGTGTGTTCTTCTTTGGGACTGAAACCTGACAGATTTCTGTCGAACATCAATCTTGCGGGTTTTACTGCAAAAGTCCCAAAACGATTTTTTATGTTATCCAGTGTACTGTCCAGTTGTTCCATGCGAATGATTTGCGTTTCGTCAACAAAGATAGATGCCTGATGCGACGTAGTATCAGCCTCAAAGTCGCTTACACTGACTCCAAGGCTTCTGATGTTTTTATCAAAGATGTAGCTTTCTTTGAAAAGTTCCAGTGCCGTTTTGAGCACATCATCGGTAAGACTCGTAGATTGCTCCAGTTTTCTTTGTCTTGTGATAGTGAAAAGCTCAGTGTTCCTGATGCTGATACATACGTTTTTTGTTTTGTAGCCCTGTTCACGCATACGTCTACATACACTGTCACACAACACCATAAATATGATTTTTGCGTCTTCAAGGTTTTCAAGGTCACGCACAGTGGTTGTGGAGTTGCCGATAGACTTAACCGCAGACACCTCGTCAGATTTCATAACAGGGGAGAAGTCAAGTCCATTTGAAAAGCTGTACAATATGTCAGCCCATTTGCCAAAGTTTTTTCTGAGTAATTCTATTGGGAAAGTGGCGAGATCGCCAATGGTGAATACGCCTAGCTGTTTAAGCTTTTTTTCTGTTGCACGCCCAACATAGAGCAAATCAGAGACTTTCAGTTTCCATACGAGCTGTTTGTAGTTTTCTTTTGTAATTACGGTGACTGCATCAGGTTTTTTGTAGTCACTACCAAGTTTTGCAAAAATCTTGTTAAAGCTCACGCCGATACTGACTGTTATGCCGAGTTCTTCTTTGATTCTGTGTCTTATTTCTTCAGCTATTTCTTTGCCACTACCGCACAAAAGCTTGCTACCTGTTACATCGAGCCACGCTTCATCAAGCCCAAAAGGCTCTATGTTATCGGTGTAATCATTGTAGATTTCTCTACACAGTTTAGAAAACCTGATATACCTGTCGTAGTGAGCGCCGACAGTGACCAGCTCAGGACATTTTTGCTGTGCTTGCCATATCGGTTCGCCTGTTTTAACGTTGAACTTTTTAGCTATTTCATTTTTAGCCAGTATGATACCGTGTCGCTTGTCTTTATCACCGCATACAGCAACAGGCTTATCCCTGAACTGCGGGTTATATAAGCATTCAACACTAGCAAAAAAGCCGTTGCAGTCGCTGTGCAATATTGTTCTCATTACTATTCATCCCATAAAAATTCGAAAATCATCTGCTTATATTATAGAACAGATGTTCGAAAAAGTCAATATAAAAATAGCGGACCAGATATCTAGCCCGCTAAAATTATTGATATTTTTAAGAGAGATAAACCTTTGCACTGTCAGCAAGCTTATCAGTAATAGCCTGAGCATCATCAGTATCTTTACCAACAGCTGTGATGTAAAGCTTGATTTTCGGTTCAGTACCAGATGGTCTGATAATACAAGCGTGTTCGCCCTCAAGAGAGTAGGAGAGAACATTCGACTTTGGAAGGTCGATATCAGTAACATCACCTGTTAAGAGGTCGTACTCCTTGCTTTCTAAGTAGTCAGCAATCTTTACAACCTTGTAAGAAGCGAACTCCTTAGGAGCGTTTTCTCTGAGAGAAGACATGATATCAGCCATTTTTTGCATACCTGCAGCACCTGAGAAACCAAAGTTGAGTGTAGTATTCTTATAGAAACCGTACTCCTTGTACATCTCATCCATAACCATAGCGAGAGTCTTTCCTTGCTTTTTGTAGTATGCAGCCATCTCACAAATGAGCATGGAAGCAACAACGGCGTCCTTATCTCTTACATAAGAGCCTGAAAGATAACCGTAGCTTTCTTCGAAGCCGAAGACAAATCTGTCTTCCTGAGCATCTTTTTCAAGGTTAAGGATAACTTCACCGATATATTTAAAGCCTGTTAAAACATCTTTGAGTTGTGCACCGTATTTGTTACAGATAGCGTTTATGAGCTTTGTGGTTACGATGGTTTTAACGATGATTGGATTTTGTGGAAGAGTACCTTCTTCTGTACGTGAGCGTAAGATGAACTCAGTGAGCATAGCACCGGTTTCGTTACCTGTCAAAAGTCTGTAGCTACCGTCGTAGTCTTTAACAGCGATACCGACTCTGTCGGCATCCGGATCAGTAGCAAGAAGTAAATCAGGTTTTTCAGCTTCACATAGTTCAAGACCTTTTTGCAAAGCTTCTTTGATTTCAGGATTAGGATACGGACATGTTGTAAAGTTACCGTCAGGCATTTCCTGTTCCTTAACGATAGAAACCTTTTTTACACCGATATCAGCCATAACTCTACGTACGAGTTTGTTACCAGTACCGTTAAGCGGTGTATATACAACACTCAAATCTGCACCATCACAGATACCTTTGCTGACCTGTCTTGATTTAACACAGTCAAGATACTGAGTATATACGCTGTCATCAACATATTCGATCATACCGCTTTTAACAGCTTCGTCAAAATCGGCGATTTTAACACCATCAAACATATCAATGCTTTGTATTTCGTTGTAAACAGCGGTTGCAGCAACATCTGTCATCTGGCATCCGTCTTCTCCGTAAGCCTTATAGCCGTTGTAAGCCGCAGGGTTGTGGCTGGCAGTGATCATGATACCTGCCTGACACTTGAAGTGTCTGACTAAATAGCTGAGCACAGGAGTAGGCTGAAGCTCGCTTGTGATGTAAACCTTGATACCATTAGCAGCTAAGACACGTGCTGCTTCAATCATAAAGAGGTCTGCTTTGATTCTGCTATCATGAGAGATAACAACAGCACCCTTTGAATATTTTTTGAGTACGTAGTTAGCAAGACCCTGAGTAGCTTGTCTTACTACATAAATATTCATTCTGTTGGTTCCGGCACCGATAATGCCTCTGAGACCGGCTGTACCAAACTCAAGAGTACGATAAAACCTATCGTATATTTCCTCGTCTTTACCGTTGATTGATGATAATTCAGCAGTAAGATCCTTATCTTCAATTGCTTTGTGACACCATTCTTCAAATGATTTGATGTGACTCATAATTTCCCACCTAACATAAATATTTATAGTATTATACAATACAAAATATTGGAATTACTATACCATAAATATTGTGTTGTATCAATAATGTAATTCAATATTTATGAATATAGCATAATTATTCACAGAATTTTCGTAATAAAAATGTTGATTTATGATGTTGAATGTAGTAATATTAGTATGTTCATTTATAAGGAGGTAATTGAAATGGAAAATAAAGAAGAATTAACACAGGCAAATATGCCTGAAGAAGTAGAAACTACAACAGTAGTTGATGAACAGCCTCAGACAGAGCCTACATCTGAGTATGAACCACAGTTTGGTGATATCAAAGAAGCTGTTGAAGAAACAGTACAAGATGTCGAAAATACTCAGACACCTAAGAAAAAATTCCCGATATATATTCCAGTTATTATCGCAGCTTGTATAGTTGTTTTAGCACTTGTTGGTTATTTTGCAGTCAACTTGTTTGTGCCAACTATTGAGGGTACATGGAAGTATGTGAGCGAAGAAGATAATCTTGAGTTCTTCTATACATTTGACGAGACAGCTGAGGGTACTGTGTGTGAAATGAGCATAGGTTCAATTCATTTCCCTGGTATTTATGAGCTCAGCGAAGCAGAAGAAGCAAAGACTGTTAGCATTTCAGTGTATGCAGGTTACATTTATGGTAATTATACATATCAGGTAGAAGGTAATAAGTTGTTTGGTGAAAGAGTTCTTACTCTTACTGGTGATGACGGTAGCACTATGACTCTTACTCAGGCAAAACAGCCTAAGGATACAGATTACATTGTTCCTGACGAAAACTTCAAGGAAGTTGAAGCACTCACAGGTGAGTGGGAATACTATTATCCTGAGTACGATGCAGCTATGAAACTTACAATTAACGACGACGGTACTATGATTTATGATCAGTTCGGTTACCAGGAGCTCCATTGTGTATATACAGCTGATGATTCAGTGATCAAGCTTTCCTTCTTCGAGACAGAAATAATCGCTCAGGAAGAAGAGTATTATTTCGATAATGATCAGCTTATCTTCTTAGGGCTCAATTGGACACGTGTTGGTGACTCAACACCAGATCAGGCATAAAACAAAAAAGCAGGGGAAACCCTGCTTTTTTTATTTAATCATTCTTAGTAATAATATCAGATCTACAGTATCGATGTTCCCTGAATTGTCCAGATCAGCAGCATCTAAAAATACTCCGGTAAAATTCACTTCATCCAAAAGAAAATCAAATATCATATTTTTATCTCTTGAGTTGACATTACCTTCACCGGTCAAGTCTCCAACAACGCATAGTTCAAATTCATAGGTGGTTTCGTTATTATAAAATCTAACAATAGTAGCGGTACCGACATATCCACCTGTTATTTCGTTTCCACCATATCTAAAAAATTCAACCTCATATCCGTTGTATTGTATATTTTTCTTGAATTGAGCAACTGTTGTTTGTGGATTGATATTTCTGATTTTCATATTATTGTAATCAAAATTATATGTGTCACTATATATTCTAGATTCTTCTTTTAATTCTGAATTAGAATTAACCTCAGATTTATTATCGGAAGAGCCGCTTGTACTGTTGTTATCAGCATTGTTGTTACTGTTGTTTATGTTATTGTTTTTATTGCTGACAACATTTTTGAAGTCGTCATATGAAAATAAATTTATAATAGGAGTGCTTCCGTTGTAAGATAATGCAACAACGGTATCATCGACAAGAAAGAATTGTTCTACAGAGCTACTGATAGAATATGATTTGATTGTTTCATTATTCGAAGCTTTAACGGAGAATAGTTTATTGGAATCAGAAATTATTACGCACTCTTTATATATACCGCCGCTGGGATAACGTACATTACTCTGTGAGCTTATCAGCTTTGCTAAACTATTGCCAGAGATACGATACACATATCCAAGCGAGTCAACGAAATCACTGTTGTTGATAAAACGAGCTGGAGCACTGAATTTGTAGCTTTGCATAAAATCACAGCTGTTATTATCTACACTATATAGGCCTTGTCGTGTGATTACGTAAATTGAATTACTATAGTTGCATATAAGTGAGTGTATGGTGTCATTGATATAAAACTCGTTTATCTTTTTACCCCTTAGATTATATACAGTGATATATCCGTTAGTTTTAGCCAGATAAATATAGGTGTTGTCAAAAGCAATGTTACAGTAAGAGTAGGCGTGTGTGCCTTCAATATTAAAAGACGTAATAATATCAGTTTTAATGTTGTAAAAAACTAATTCGGTTTGATTTGTGCTTTTATCAGAACACAAAATCACAAGATGATCATTGTATAGGTTGTATGTATATGCGTTGTTGCTCAAAGTAATCATAATGTTGTAGCTTTGTGGATAAACCGCATCAATACTGACAACATTATTCTTTGTGCCCACTAAATACACTTGATTTTCGCTTTGCATCAACATCACGTTGTTCATTGATGCGTATTCAGAGTACATATATGTGGAACAGCCAGCTGTAGTTTTAAAACAGAAAAATAATGTAATAGCAATCAGCGTAAAACAAATAGTCTTAATGATACTCTTTTTCACAAAAATCCCCCATTTAATTGCATTATACTATATAAAATAGGATTTTCCACAAAAGGTGACAACTTGTCACATAAAAATAAAACGCTACCATTTGGTAGCGTTTTATAGCAAAAAAAGATATTATTCTTCAGGCATTTCCCAGTTGTGCCAGACGTTCTGAATATCATCGTTATCTTCAAACATATCAAGCATCTTCTGCATTTTTTCACAGATACTAGGATCATCAATAGCTGTATATGTACTAGGAACCTGTTCAACTTCAGCAGAAGCAAATTCGTATCCCTTTGCACTCAAATCATCTCTGATTGCGCCGAGATCCTCAGCTTCAGTATAGATAGTGAAGATGTCGCTATCCGCTTCAAAATCAGCAGCACCTGCTTCCAAAGCATCTTCCATGACAGTGTCTTCATCTTTGTTGAGTTCTTCACGTTCGATAATAAGAACACCTTTTTTCTCGAACATAAAGCTTACACAGCCAGGGGTACCCATATTTCCACCGAATTTATCGAAATAGTGTCTTACTTCGCCGGCTGTACGGTTTCTGTTGTCTGTAAGAGCTTCTACAATAACAGCAACACCTGATGGACCATAGCCTTCGTATGTAACAGCTTCATAGTTAGCACCGTCGTTTCCAGACGCAGCTTTCTTGATAATTCTGTCGATGTTATCGTTAGGTACGTTTGCAGCTTTAGCTTTAGCAATACAGTCTCTGAGTTTTGAGTTTACATTAGGATCTGCACTGCCACCATCACGAATAGCAACCATAAGCTCTCTGCCAATTTTAGTGAAAACCTTAGCTCTTGCTGCGTCGTTTTTACCTTTCTTTTGTTTAATTGTACTCCATTTATTATGTCCTGACATTAAATCATCCCTTTATATTTAGTCACAAGGATTATATCACATACTGTCAGTTAATGCAAACTAAAATTAAATATTACAGTTTTGTCACACATCTATTGAGTGTGTGCTTACTCAGTGATATAATAATTTGAAAGAATATTTTACATTTACTATATATGAAAGGGCTGATTTTATGGCAATGTCTATGACTGGCTTTGGCAGATGTGAAGATACTGTCAACGGTCGTCAGATTACTGTTGAGATGAAAAGTGTAAATCACCGATATTTCGAATTTTCTTGTCGCACGACAAGAGGCTACAGCTTCTTGGAAGATAAACTTAAAAAGTACGTTGCACAAAAGGTATCAAGAGGCAAGGTCGATATGTACGTTTCTATTACTGAAAGTGAAGATTCTCAGGTCGACGTTACTATCAACAAGCCACTCGCTGCCGGTTATGTCAATGCTATTCATACTTTGGCTACTGAATATAATATACCTGATGATTTGTCTGTATCTGTCTTATCCCGTTATTCTGATATTTTTCAGATCCATAAAGAGGAACAGGATGAAGAACAGGTTTTTGCGGATGTAGCTCAAGTTCTCAATAATGCTCTTGAAAGCTTTTTAGCTATGCGTAAGGCTGAGGGGGAAAAGCTTAAAGAAGACGTACTTTCACGCGTTGACACAATTATGTCTATTGTATCAGAAATCGAAGATCGTTCACCTGTTACTGTTGAAGAATACAGAGCAAAGCTCACAAAACGTATATCTGATATGTTATCCACAACTAATATTGATGAACAACGTATTCTGACCGAGGTAGCTATCTTTGCTGATAAGGTAGCTGTGGATGAAGAAACAGTTCGTTTGCGCAGTCACTTTGAGCAGATGAAGACTTTCTTTGAATCAGATCAGCCTATTGGTAGAAAGCTTGACTTTATTGTTCAGGAGATGAATCGTGAAGCCAACACTATAGGCTCTAAGGTCACTGATTCAATTTTAGCTCACAAGGTTGTAGATATAAAGTCAGAAATTGAAAAAATCAGAGAACAGATTCAGAATATCGAGTAATAAAAGGAGCATTTATTATGAGATTTATTAACATAGGTTTTGGTAATGTTGTTTCAGCTGAAAAAGTAGTATCTGTAGTGTCGCCGGATTCAGCGCCTATCAAGCGTATCATCCAGACAGCTAAAGCTGATTCGTCTCTCGTTGATGCTACATATGGCAGAAAGTGTAAAGCTGTTATAATTACTGACAGCGACCACATTATTTTGTCGGCCATAACACCGGAAACTATTACATCCAGACTTGAAGAGGAGCTTAAAAATGGCTAAAGGACTTTTGATTGTATATGCAGGTGCTTCAGGTGTTGGAAAAGGCACTATTATGAAGCGGTTACTTAATTCGAACAGTAACTTCAGATTATCAGTGTCAGCTACCACTCGTGGTCCTAGACCTGGAGAGATAGATGGAGTTCACTATTCTTTTGTTACAAAAGATGAATTTCAAAATCTGATCAACAATGATGGCTTGCTTGAATATGCTAACTATTGTGGCAATTTTTACGGTACACCTAAAAAGGCTGTTTATGATATGCTTGATATGGGAATAGATGTATTCTTAGAGATAGAAATAAAGGGCTTTTTACAAATCAAAGAAAAATATCCTGAATGCGTTTCTATCTTTTTACTTCCTCCAAGTATAGAAGAACTTGAGCGTCGCTTGGTAGGTAGAGGTACTGAAGAGCCGGATGTTATAAATAAGCGTCTTAAAACCGCTAAAGAAGAACTGACTTTTGCAGATCAGTTTGACTACACTGTTATCAATGACGATGTTGACAGAGCTACAAATGAAGTTCTGGACATCATTTCAAATATAAAAAAAGAAAGAAATAAGGAGAACTAATTATGAAAAGAGCATCACTTGACGATATGTTAAAAGGTAGAGAGAGCCGTTACGCTTTGGTAATCGGCGTTGCAAAAAGAGCCAGAGAAATTGCTCAAGGCTTTAAGGATGAAAACGTTATCACTGATGAAAAGCCGGTACTTCTTGCAATCGAAGATTTTAAAAACCATAAGTATAATATTTTAGAACCAGAATCTGACGAAGTATGAGCAAACTTATCTTGGGTGTCGCTGTAGATAACACGATTTACCATTTTGATAAGATTTTTGATTATTTGTGCACCGATGAGCTTGAATCAGATGTTCAAATCGGATGCAGAGTTTTAGTACCGTTCGGAAGAGGAAACAAAACCCGCCAGGCTATGGTTATGAATATCAAAAAGGTTGATGAGTCTGTTGATATTTCAAAGCTGAAAGAAATTTCTTCAATCTTGGATAGTGAGCCAGTGTTAACTGATGAGATGATAGAGATGGTGTCTTTTATGAAGTCACACTGTTTTTGTACTTATTATGACGCTGTGCGTGCTATGCTGCCGGCTGGAATAAATTATAAAATTACTACTGAATACTCAGTGAAAAAACCACTTACATTTGACTTGTTTGAGCTTACAGATGAACATAGAAGAATAGTTCAGTTTTTATTAAAAAAAGGGACTCCTGTTAAAAAGGAAGTCCTGTTTGAAACATTTGGTCTTTCAGATGCATCTGTACTTGACAATATGTGCGAAAGCTTGATTTTAGAAATGAATGAGTCTACTTTCCGTCGCACTGGGGATAAAAGTGTTAAGATGGTCAGAATAGCTGAAGATGCATCTATAGATAATTTTAAGCTAACAAAGAAGCAAAACGAAGTGTTTGAGCTATTGTCTGGTGTTGGTCAGGTGAGTGTCAAAGAGATTTGTTATTATACAGGCGTGACTCCATCTGTTGTTGATTCACTGGTCAAAAAGGGTCTTGCTGTCTATTTTGACGATGAGGTTTTCAGAATTCCAAAAAGTAGTGTTTCTGATAAGAAAGATATAAGGCTCACCGAAGAGCAGACGAAAGCATACAATTCGCTTCTTAGTGATTATAAGTCTGATAAGGGAGAAGTATCACTCCTTTATGGGATAACTGGCTCAGGTAAGACATCTGTTTTTATGAAGCTTATTGAGTATGTTGTGAATGACAACAAAGGTGTCATTGTTATGGTACCTGAGATAGCACTCACAAGCCAGTTGATTTCTATTTTTAAGTCATATTTTCACGAAAAAGTGGCTGTGTTTCATAGTGGACTTTCTCTGGGTGAAAGACTCGATGAATATAAACGTGTTAAGCGTGGTGTAGCGTCAATCGCTATCGGAACACGTTCAGCTGTATTTGCTCCCTTTTCCGATTTAGGTCTTATCATTATGGATGAAGAACAGGAACATACCTATAAATCAGAGGGAAAACCAAGGTTTCACGCAAGAGAGCTTGCGAAATTCAGAACTTTGTATAACAAATCACTTCTTGTTCTTGCTTCAGCAACACCTAGCGTAGAAACATTTTTTAACGCACAAAAAGGCAAGTATAACCTAGCTACACTAAAAAACAGATATGGTAATGCTACTCTGCCTGATGTGTTAGTTGCTGATATGAACGAAGAAGTGCAAATGGGGAACACATCGCAGTTTTCTTCAATGCTTCTTGAGAATATCGAATATAATTTAGAAAACAAAAAACAGACTATATTATTATTGAATCGCAGAGGACATAATACATTTGTTACTTGCAGAAACTGTAGAGAAACTGTTTATTGTCCAAACTGTTCTATTTCAATGACCTATCACAGTGCTAATGATCGTATGATGTGTCATTATTGTGGTTATTCGGTTAAGTTTGACGGTATTTGCCCGACTTGTAATTCGCATTCTTTGCGTTTTGCAGGCTTTGGTACCCAGCGTGCAGAAGCTGAACTTGTTGATATTTTTCCTGGAGCTAAGATACTGAGGATGGATACCGATGCTACTATGAGCAAGTCTTCTCATGAGAAAAAGCTTTCTGAGTTTGCTAATGGCGATTACGATATACTCGTTGGTACTCAGATGGTAGCAAAAGGGTTGGATTTTCCAGATGTTACATTAGTTGGTGTGCTCAGCGCTGACCAGATGCTATACAGCGATGACTATCGTAGCTTTGAAAATGCTTTTTCAATGATTACACAGGTGGTTGGTCGTAGTGGTAGAGGAAACGATAAGGGAAGAGCGATTATTCAGACATTTACTCCTGAAAATCCAATTATTTCACTTGGAGCCAGCCAGAATTACGAAGCTTTTTATAATGATGAAATCAAAATCAGAAAAGCTATGCTGTATCCACCTTTTGTTCAGCTTTGTTTGGTTGGCTTTGTATGTGTGGATAGCGTCAAAATTGATAGAGCGGCATCAGCTTTTATGGAATTGATTACACAGAAATTGAATTCTGATTACAATGATATTCCTATTCGAGTTCTTGGTCCATCAGCGGCATCAATTCCCAAGGTTAATAATAAATACAGATACAAAATTATTCTTAAATGTCGAAATGATGCTAAATTCAGAAAGATGCTTTCTTCTGTTTTGGTTGAATTTTCAAAAATCAAGGACTATTCAGATGTAACAGTATATGCTGATATGCATCCGATAGAATTATAAAATAAAAGGAGTGTTATTATGGCACTTAGAAATATAGTAACAGAAGGCGACGATATACTACTGAAAAAATGTCGTGTTGTTGAAAAATTTGATAAAAAGTTATGGAGTTTGCTTGATGACATGGTAGAGACGCTTCACGACTCCGGTGGCGTTGGACTTGCTGGCCCACAGATAGGTGTTATGCGTAGGGTGTGCGTTATAGATATTGGTGACGGTGTTGTAGAATACGTGAATCCTGAAATTATATCTACTGAAGGCGAGCACGAGGTTGTTGAAGGTTGTCTGTCATCTCCAGGTGATTTTGGAATAGTTAAAAGACCTATTAAGGTTGTAGCAAAAGCTTTTGATAGAAACGGAAATAAATTCACTATTGAGGGCGAAGATTTGTTCGCACAGGCTATGTGTCACGAGTTTGATCACTTAGACGGTATATTGTTCAAATCTAAAGTTGTTAGAATGCTCAGAGAAGATGAACTTGTTCATGACGATGACGAATAAGGAGTTATTATGAAAATAGTATTTATGGGCACACCTGATTTTGCTGTAGCTTCATTGGAAAAGCTGTTGGAAGCAGGTCACGAAATATGTGCTGTATTTACTCAACCGGATAAACCACGTGGCAGGAAGATGATTATGACCCCACCAGATGTTAAGGTGTGTGCGCTTTCACATGGGTTGGATGTTTATCAACCCAAAACTTTGAAAGATGGTAAAGCTCTTGAAATAGTTAAGACACTTGAGCCTGATGTCATTGTTGTCGCTGCATACGGTAAAATTCTTCCGAAAGAGATCATCGATTATCCAAAATATGGTTGCATCAATATACATGGTTCTATCTTACCTAAATACAGAGGTGCCGCTCCAATTCAGTGGTCGGTTATAAACGGTGATGATGAAACTGGTGTTACAACTATGCTGATGAACGAGGGACTTGACACTGGCGATATCCTACAAATTGAGAAAACACCTATTTCTATTGACGATACTGCTAGCTCTGTTTTTGATCGTCTATCAAAAATGGGCGCTGAACTTGTTGTTAAGACACTTGATGCTGCACAAAATGGTGAGCTGAAACCTATTAAGCAGGATGACAGTAAGTCTTCCTATGCTCCAATGCTGGACAAAAACATCAGTGAGATCGATTGGTCACAGGATGCACTCACTATACACAACAAAGTGCGTGGTTTGTATAGTTGGCCAATTGCTCATACATTTTATAAAGGCAAAAAGCTAAAGATATATAAGACAGCTTTGTCTGAATTGTCAGGCAAAGTTGGAGAAGTTCTATCTATATCACCGCTAACTATCGCTTGTAAAGATAAGGCTGTAGAGTTATTGGAACTTCAGCTCGAGGGAAAAAAAAGGATGGACTATAAATCCTTTTTGTTAGGACATCCATTAGAATGCGGTAATAATTTTTTGGAGGCTTAACGTGGGCTATTATTACTACGATTATACTTATTTTCTTTTTATGATACCTTGTCTGCTATTATCGCTATTTTGTAGCTATAAGGTCAATTCAACATTCAAAAAATATTCACAAGTTAGAAACAGTAGAGGATTGACAGGTGCACAGGCAGCGCATAATATCTTGAGCGCTTATGGTGTGACAGGCGTGAGAATTGAGCGTGTCTCAGGTAATCTTACTGATCATTTTGATCCTAGAACTAATATAATCAGATTATCAGATAGTGTATATGATAACACATCTGTAGCGGCTGTCGGTGTAGCTGCACACGAAGCAGGGCACGCTGTTCAACATGCACAAGGATATTTACCGAATAAAATCAGATCTGCTATTGTACCGGTTGCTAATATCGGTTCAAGATTAAGCTGGATATTTATTTTTATCGGTTTATTATTACCTGTACAGTTTAATTTTGTTGTTACTATAGGTATTGTGTTCTTTTCGTTTTCAGTTTTATTCACTTTGGTTACTTTACCGGTAGAATTTAATGCTTCAAAAAGGGCGCTGCAAACAATAGAGCAAACAAATATGCTCTATGAGGAAGAATATACAGGTGCTAAGAAAACATTGACTGCAGCTGCGATGACTTATGTTGCTGCCGCAGTTACAGCGATAGCACAGTTGCTGAGATTGTTGCTTATTTTTAGTAGAAGAAGATAAAGTTTTAAGTCCAGAGGTTATTATGTCTGATATCAGAAAAATTGCTTTCAATATTATTTACAGAGTACTCCATAATGAGGCGTACTCTGCGTTAGCATTGAATAGTGCAATTAAAGATAATGATCTTAATGGCTTAGATAGCTCATTTTTATCGCATTTAGTATATGGGGTTATAGAGCGCAAGATATTGCTTGATTATATTATTTCTCAGTATTCTAAAATCAAGCCTAAAAAAATAGAGAATAAAACCCTCATAATATTAGAAATGGGGATTTATCAGATTTTATTTATGGACAAGGTTCCGGATAATGCTGCAGTTGATCAAAGTGTCAGGCTTTCTAAAAAAGTTGGTGCATATAAATCTTCAGGTTTTATAAACGCGGTGCTTAGAAGCTTTATCAGGAATGACGCAAAATATATATTACCGGATGAGTCAGACAAACTGAAGTTTTTATCGGTAAAATACTCGTGTCCTGAATATCTGTGCGAAATGTGGATTTCTCAGTATGGGGAAGAACATACTGTAAATATCTTAGAAGGATTGTCGGATAGACCTCCTCTTACAATCAGGGTAAATACACTAAAAACTTCTAAAGAAGAGTTAACTGATAAATTAGTAAATGTAGGTATAAATGTTCAGAATATTGCATTTTTGGATAATGCACTTAATATCAGCAATACTGGTTCGATTGAAAAGTTAGAACCTTTTAAAAATGGTGAATTTTACGTTCAGGATAGTGCTTCTCAGCTGTGTAGCGAATTGCTTGAGGCTAAAGAGGGGATGATTGTTTGTGATGTCTGTGCAGCTCCAGGCGGAAAATCTATATATAATGCTATAAAAATGAGTAATAACGGAATGATTCATTCTTATGATATGTTTGAACATAAAGTGAAGCTTATCAATGAATCGTCTAATAGACTTGGTATAAGTATTATCGATACTTGTGTACGTGATGCACAAAACGCAAATCATAAACTACCTGAGTGTGACAGGCTGCTTTGTGATGTGCCATGTTCAGGTTTTGGCATTATTAGACGAAAGCCTGAAATTCGTTACAAAAAAGCAACAATTATTGACAATTTGCCGCAGTTGCAATACAGTATATTGTGTGTTAATGCTGAAATGTTATCTATCGGTGGTATTTTGGTTTATTCTACTTGTACCTTGTGTGATAAAGAAAACATAGATATTGCTAATAAATTTTTAGCTGAACATCCTGATTTTGAGCCTTATCCACTCGAGTTACCTTCTGGGGTAAACCGTTTTATAAATGAACCCGAGCATGTGCTCACGTTGTTACCCTACAAAGATTTGTCTGACGGTTTCTTTATTGCAAGGTTCAGGAAGGTAGGGTAGGTATGATAGATATTGTTTCTTTGTATAGCTTCGAATTGGAAAAGCTTCTGATTGATAATGGCTTTCAGAAGTTCAGAGCTAAACAGGTCATTGGTTGGTTACAAAAAGGCGTTGTGACTTTTTCACAAATGACTAATATACCTGCTGACTTAATCAATTTTTTAGATACAAATTGCTATATCAGCTACGCTAAAATAGAAAAAAAGCTTGTATCAAAGCTCGACAGTACTGTGAAGTATCTGTTTTCTTTTAGAGATAATGAGTGCGTTGAAAGTGTGGTTATGAAATATCACCATGGATATACTATATGTATTTCAACGCAAGTTGGATGCAAGATGGGCTGCTCTTTTTGCGCTACAGGTATGAGTGGCTTTAGCCGTGATTTAACTGCGTCTGAAATGTTAGCTCAGATTGTTTCTGCTCAAAAAGATCTTGGTATAAGGATATCTAATGTTGTCTTAATGGGGATGGGTGAGCCGCTCGATAATTTTGACAACGTTATAAGATTCTTAAATTTAGTATCAAGTGAACAATCGCTCAATATTGGTATGCGACATATTACTTTGTCCACGTGTGGAGTTGTGCCTAGAATTTATGATTTAGCTGATATGAAATTACAGCTTACTTTGTCCGTATCTTTGCACGCACCTGTTGATGATATCAGAAGCAAAACAATGCCAATCAATAATGTGTATAAAATTGCTGACCTGATAGATGCGTGTAAATATTACATAAATAAAACTAATCGACGTATTTCTTTTGAGTATGCGATGATAGATTCTGTTAATGATACTGACGAATGCGCAAAAATTCTTTCTGAATTATTATCTGGTATGTTGTGTCATGTTAATCTTATACCTGTGAATTCAGTTAAAGGTGCAGGGTATATAAAAAGCAAAATAGAAAGACAACAGTCTTTTGTAGAAATATTAAGCAAGAAGGGTATTAACGCTACTGTAAGGAGAACTCTTGGTAGCGATATCGACGCTTCTTGTGGTCAGTTGAAGAGAAAACACAAGGAAGGAGGAATATGACTTGGAAATTTTCTCACGTAGTGATATAGGTTTAGTCAGAAAAGAAAATCAAGATAGTTGCAGCTTTTCGGTCATATCATCTTCTTGTGTATGGGCTGTAGTGTGTGACGGCATGGGTGGAGCTAAAGGCGGTAAAACAGCTAGTTCTACTGCCGTTAAGTATATAACTGAGTATCTTAACAAAAACTATGTTGATTCTATGGATGAGGAAGAGTTAGCCTCACTGCTTGTGGATGCTGTCGATGGTGCTAACTTAGCTGTTTATAACAAAGCTTCAGATGATGTGGAACTTACTGGTATGGGAACAACTTGTGAACTTGTATTTATCAGAAATTCTATTATTCATGTAGTACACGTTGGTGACAGCCGTACATATTCAATCAGAGGCGGTAAGATATTACAGCTTACTGAAGACCACTCTGTAGTTCAAGAGATGGTTAAGCGTGGAGAGATAACTCAAGAACAAGCTCAAAATCACCCGAATAAGAATTTTATTACCCGAGCACTGGGGATTAACCCTACTATACATCTTGATTATATCGAATCTGAATTTGAGTATGGTGATGTGTTGCTTGTGTGTTCCGATGGACTTTCTAACTGTGTATCGCAGGCGGATATAGTTAAGACTGTCCATGAAAATCGTGGCATTTTGTTAATTGATACTTTGGTTGAATTAGCAAAAATCGGTGGTGGCACTGATAACATCACAGTTACCGTTATTTATTGAGAGGAGTGACGTACGATGGATAAATATACAGGAAAAAAGCTTGATGGACGTTATGAGATACGTGAGCTTATCGGTGTTGGCGGTATGGCTAATGTATATCATTGTTATGATACAATTGATGACCGAGAGGTAGCTATTAAGATTCTAAAAGATGAATTTTTAGATAACGAAGATTTTATTCGTAGATTTAAAAATGAATCTAAGGCAATCGCTGTTTTGAACCACCCTAACATTGTTAGAGTGTACGATGTCAGCTTTGGCGATATGATACAGTATATAGTTATGGAATATATTGATGGTATCACTCTCAAAGAGTATATAGAGATGCAGGGAGTTTTGGATTGGAAGGAAACTCTCCATCTTACTACGCAGATATTGAAAGCTTTGCAGCATGCTCATGAAAACGGCATAGTGCATCGTGATATTAAGCCTCAGAATATTATGCTGTTGCAAGATGGCACTATAAAGGTTACTGATTTTGGTATAGCACGTTTTTCATCGAATGCTACTCGTACTATGACAGAGCAGGCGATAGGTTCTGTGCATTATATTGCTCCTGAGCAAGCACGTGGGGATAAGACTGACGGAAAAACAGACATATATTCAGTTGGTGTTATGATGTATGAAATGCTCACCGGTAGATTACCGTTTGATGCGGATTCAGCTGTTTCTGTTGCATTGATGCAACTACAGACTACTCCTAAGCGTCCTCGACAGATTAACCCTGAGATCCCTGCTGGTCTTGAAGAGATTACAATTAAAGCTATGCAGAAATCGCCGGAAAGCAGATATCATTCTGCAGTCGTTATGCTTTCTGATATTGAGAGATTCAGACTTAATCCTAGCATCAGCTTTGAGTATAAATATTTTGAAGAAAAAACAGGTTACAGTGATGCGGTGAAAAAGTCTAAAAAGTCTCACGAAGATAAATATAATGATATCCCCGATGACTATGATGATTCACCTGTCAAATCACCTGTACTTTCAGCTATTAAGGGAATTATTATTGCTGCTGTACTTGTTTTAATAATATTTGGTGGACTGGCTTTATTTACAGGATATAAGTCTGCACAACCAAAAGAGGTTGATGTACCCGATTTTGTTGGTATGTCTGTTTCTGATGCTAACAATATTAACAAGGGACAGTTCGTTTTTGAGTATGAGAGTCGATATAGCGACGAGTTTGATGTTGACACTATTATTTATCAAACACCGGAAGCTGGTTCTAAAAAGATAAAAGAAGGTTCTACTATTCAGCTGGTTGTTAATTCGTCTGATTCTGATATTACTGTGCCTTATGTAGGTGTTAATGGAGATCTTGATACTACTGTTAAAAAAATAAAAGAAGCTAATCTGGTCCCTGTTGTTCTTTATGTGAGTTCAGAAAAAGAGGAACAGACTGTGGATAGTATTTTCCCACCTGTTGGTAGCCAAGTGAAGATTGGATCTACAGTATATATCTTTATTTCTAAAGGTGCTGTACAGGATGGTGTTGAAATGCCTGACCTGACGGGTAAGTCTGCTTACGAAGCTCAGGTTGCACTTGAAGAACTTGGTTTTGATAATATCAAAGTAGCATATGATGAAAAAAGTAAAGCTGAGAAAGATACAGTTATCAGACAAAACCCTGTATCCGGAAGTATGATTGTATCTGATTACGGTATAGTGCTCACTTGTTCTAAAGGCGAAAAAGATGAAAAAGAAGCTACTATTTACGTAGATTTGCCTGCTAATGTCAGCAAGGAAGTTGAAGTGAAAGTGCTTGTTGATGGCGCTGTAGATAAAAAATACAGCAAAACTGTTATTCCACTTTATAATTCAACTTACACTATCAAAGTTAAGGGTAACGATGTTGTAAAAGTGGTAGTTTTGCTTGATGGTAAAGAATATAGGGAGTATTCTATTGATTATAGTGAAGGTTATGTCACTACCGTTAACGCATATAATTATGTTGATACTTCTGCTACAGAACCGGCAGTTACACCTACTGATGCACCTACTGAGGCCAGCAGTGAAGAATAATATATGAAAAAATTGACTGGTATTATTGTAAAAATAACAGGCGGCTTCTATTACGTAGATGTTGATGATGTAATATATGAGTGTAAAGCCAGGGGCGTGTTTAGAAAACGTGGTTTTACACCTTTCGTTGGCGATAGAGTCATTATAGATATTCCGCAGGATGGATATTGTTCTATCGATTCTATATGTGATAGAAAAAATTCACTTATTAGACCAGCTGTTGCTAATCTTGACGTGCTATTTATTGTTAGTTCCATTGTTGAACCAAACATCAATACTTATATTATAGATAAAATGATTAGTGCTGCTGTTAACAAAAATATCGAACCTGTTGTTGTCTTTTCGAAAACTGATCTGCAATCCTGTGAAAAGTATATTGATATCTATAAGAGTTCTAATATCAAAGCTATCGAATATTCCAGTGTTTCTATGAAAGGACTAGATGAAATTAAAGCTATACTTAATGGCAAAATTTCAGCTTTTTCCGGAAACACAGGAGTGGGAAAATCCACTTTGTTGAATGCTCTGTTTCCTGAACTGTCTCTTGAGACAGGGGAGATAAGCGACAAACTTGGTCGTGGTCGCCATACTACAAGAACTGTTGAACTTTTTAAATGTCTTGGTGGCTATGTAGCTGACACGCCGGGTTTCTCTACTGTAGATTTAGATAGATATGAAATAATAAAAAAAGACGAATTGCAGTATTGTTTTCCGGAATTTATTGATTATGTTGGCAAATGTCAGTTTACTTCTTGTGCACATATATGTGAAAAAGGCTGTGCTGTTATTGAGGCGGTCAAAAGCGGAACGATTTCTGAGTCACGCCATAATAGTTATGTCAGAATGTACAATGAAGTTAAAGATATAAAAGATTGGCAGTTGACTAAAAAATAAATTATAATTCTTATTTACAAAAATGTAATGGCATAAATCAGTAGTGTTACTTGTATTACCGATTTATCATATGCTATAATACATTAGCAAAAATTTGTTGATGCGACTTTTTGAGGGGGATACTATATGCCTTTATGTATGGGTTGTCTTAATGAGATTACTAACTCATCTAAATGTGAAAATTGTGGCTTTGATAATTCTGTACCACAAAATGCGCCTTTTTTACCATATGGTACGATTTTAAATAATAAATATGTTGTAGCAAAAGATTTATCCACAAACGGAGAAAGCACTTCCTATTTAGGCTATGATAAAACAACAGGTAAAGTTATCACTATCAGGGAGTTTTTGCCTATTGGTTTATTTGATAGAGGACAAGGTGAAAAAATCATAAAAATATTGCCTGATGCTGTTACCAAATACAGCGTAGCAGTAGCTGATTTTGAGACTTATTATCGAAAGATAATGTCTTTGTCTGATATGTCGGCAATGATTGTTATTGATGATATTTTCAGAGAGAATAACACGTGCTATGTTATTGAAGAAACAAATGACCATATTTCATTCAGCGATTTTATTAAGAAAAACGGTGGTCAGATTGATTGGGATGATGCTCGTCCTTTATTTATGCCGATTATTTCTTTACTTGAGGCATTACATAAGGTTGGTATTGGTCACTACGCTGTTTCTCCTTCGAATTTATTTGTTAACTCTGAAGGTAAGTTGATATTAACCGGTTTCTCAACTGAAAATGAGCGTAAACGTGGTACAATGCTCAAATCACAGCTGTTTAGTGGCTGTGCAGCTCCTGAACAGTATCGAAACGATAATGTTCTTGATGCATCTACCGATGTTTACGGCTTTACCGCTACTCTTTTCTATGCTCTGACAGGAAAGCTGCCTGCCAACGCTAAAGAGAGAACGAAGGATTCCCGTCTTCTTATTTCTACAAATACTGTTAAAAAATTACCGCCACATGTTGTATCTACGCTTGCTAATGGTTTGCAGATGCGTAGAGATGTGCGTATATCTGACTTTGAAGAGTTACGTTCTCAGCTTTCTGTTGCTTCTACTGTACAAGCTATACAGGAGGAAATTTCACGTACCGCTAGCATGACGCCTATAAAGAAGGAAGATGAAAGTAAATCTAAGGTAAGTGCGACTGCTGTTGGCATTGTTGCTACTATTGTAGCTTTACTTATTTTTTCTGCTGTTGGTTTGTATTGGTTATCTATTAACCCACTTAAAGGTTTGTTTATCGATGAAACTGTTGCACCGACAATGGTAGCGTCTACTGAAGATTGGACTGGACCTGTTGTTGCTGATTATGTAGGCAAGAGTTACGAAGATGTTGTAGCTTCTGCTGAGGCTGACGGTTCAATTACACTCAAAGTATCCGCTGATGGTGAGTTTAGTGATACTGTACCACAAGGCGCTGTTGTATCACAGACTCCTGCTGCTGGCGAACCTATCACTTCAAATAGCTCAGTTTTGTATATTGTACTTAGTAAAGGTCCTGAAATGAAGGAACTTCCAGAAGTTACTGATAAGTCTTTAGAGGATGCTTCCAAAGAACTCATTGAACTTGGATTTATTGTCTTACAGGATACTGAATACAGTGGCTCTTATTCAGAGGGGACTGTTATGGGTTATTCTAACTTTAAAGCGGGAGATAAGGTTGAGTCAGGTTCTGAAATCACTTTGCGTGTGAGTAAAGGAACAGAAGTTACTGATGAAGAATAAAAAACAGGTGGGTTGATGGCCCACCTGTATTTATATAGTTTTTATTTTTTGAATTTCATGTTACTTTCTGCGTGTTGTATTAGATTGAATACAGAACTTGCGATTTGAGGATATTCAGATGCTATGGTGTCTGGAGAAATTACTAGTTCTGCGCTTTGTTTAATAAAGTCGTTTTTACAATTTTCATCTGTCGCACTCGAAACTCTTGTTGCTAGTATATTCATTGCTGCGTTAGAAAAACCACTATAAACTTCTGAGTGTACAGCAAACATATCTTGTGGATTTTCCTTGTTAGCTGAATATATTTTTCTGAACATATTGTATGTAGCTAGCATTAAGTAATTCGAAACATTGTTAGACAATTTTCGATTACCAATTTTAATCAAATAATCATATAAAACACCTTGGGTGTTTTGAATGAGTTTTTTGTTTACTATTTGAGATACAGCATCACGTTTTGCTTTTGTCATTTCATCGCTTATATCGGTCAAATCGCTGTATCTTTGTGGAGTTCTACCGAGTAGATAGTCGCAAGATACTTCATAGTAGTCGGCGATTCTTATTAGAAAATCAAGGCCGCACTCACGGATTCCTTTTTCATAGTGAGATAGTAAAGCCTGAGAAACACCTAAATCAGAAGCTACCTGTTTCTGGCTTAAATTCTTTTCTTTTCTGAGCAATGTAATTATTCTGGCAAAATCTTTATTCATATTCATTCCACCTTAACTATTATACAAATAGTATATATTAATTATTACATTTTGTAAAGTCGGAGGCCTTATGAAATCATATAAAATTCATTTAATCAGACATGGAGCTATTGAAGATACTCTAAGTGGTGCGTATATCGGAACAACTGATGTACATCTTTCTGATCAAGGAAAAAGACAATTGAAGCTTCTTGACCATAATATGGACTATCCATATGCTCCTGTTGTTTTTTCAAGTCCGTTGAAGCGCTGCAAAGAAACTTGCAAAATTATATATAATCATCTAGAGCCTGTTATTATTGATCAGTTGACTGAGTGTAATTTTGGTGAATGGGAAGGTAAGACGGCTGACGAGTTATCAGATAATGAGGATTTTAAAAAATGGCTTGCTGGTGATAACGAGATTAAACCACCACGCGGCGAGAGCAACGCTGATTTTACTCGTAGAATTTGTTTGATGTTTGAAAATATTGTCAATGGTCTTATAAAAACGGGAACTACTGACTGTGCTATTGTCACTCATGGCGGCATTATTATGACACTTTTAGCTGTCTACGGTTTACCACAAGCAAAGCCGTTTGATTGGGCGTGTGATAATGGTTACGGTTATTCCTTGCGCATTACACCAATGCTTTGGCAACGTGATAAGGTAGCTGAGGTATATGACCTGATCCCAAAAGAGAGACAAGATGAAGAAGAATAAAAAAAGCACTGCATTTAGCAGTGCTTTTTTATTTTATATCTTAGCAACATTAGTAGCTTTAGCAGCTTTTATTACAGCTTTTGCGATTTCTTTTGCTATACGCTTGTCTAATGGATCAGGTAGAATATAGTCTATATTCAAATTTGCTTCATCAACTAAATTTGCGATAGCATATGTTGCAGCTGCCTTCATATCTTCATTGATTTCACTTGCTCTGCAGTCAAGAGCGCCTCTGAAAATTCCTGGAAATGCGAGTACGTTATTGATTTGATTCGGAAAATCAGAGCGTCCTGTGCCTACTATATATGCACCGTATTCTTTTGCTTTATCAGGCATAATTTCAGGAGTAGGATTAGCCATAGCGAAAACAATCGGTTTTTCACTCATAGATTCAATCATTTCTTTAGTAACAATATTAGGAGCAGATACACCGACAAATACATCGGCATTTATCATAGCTGCAGATAGATCACCGCAAATTTTTTCAGGATTTGTAATTTTAGCCATCTCTCTTTGAGCAGTATTGAATCGTTCAGTGTCTTCAATTATTCCGAGTCTGTCGACCATAATAAGATTTTTTACACCTAGATTTAAAAGATGTTTACCTATAGCGATACCTGCTGATCCTGCACCGTTAATTACCAACTTGATATTAGAGATGTTTTTTTTAGTTAGTTTTAAAGCGTTTAATAAGGCAGCTCCAACAACTATCGCTGTACCGTGTTGATCATCATGAAATACAGGAATATCGCATTTTTCTTTGAGTTTCGCTTCAATTTCAAAGCATCTTGGTGCTGATATATCCTCTAGGTTTATGCCACCAAAGCTTCCGCTTATCATATATATGGTATTTACAATGTCATCAACATCTTTGCTTTTTATACAGATAGGGAAGGCATCAACATCCGCAAATTCTTTGAATAAAGCACACTTACCTTCCATAACCGGCATTCCAGCTTCCGGACCAATGTCACCAAGTCCTAGTACCGCTGTGCCATCTGTTACGACAGCAACCAGATTATTTCTTCTGGTTAGCTCGTAGGACTTGTTTACATCTTTTTGTATTTCAAGACAAGGCTGAGCTACTCCTGGTGTGTAAGCGAGAGATAAATCATCTCTTGTATTGATAGGAACAGCAGAGACGATTTTTATCTTACCCTTCCATTCATAATGCTTTTGTAATGATTGTTCTTTAATATTCATATCATATCTCACAATTTTAATTTGACTTTTTAAATTATTATTATATAATGTATGTGCGAGTAAATCAGGCAGTTGCGGTCAATGCACGAAAGTGTTTGTCCGAGGAAAGTCCGGGCTCCACAGAGCAAGAATAACGGCTAACGGCCGCCGGGGGCGACCCTAGGGATAGTGCAACAGAAATAAACCGCCACTTTTGTGGTAAGGATGGAAAGGCGAGGTAAGAGCTCACCGGAGTTGGGGAGACCCAACTGCCATGTAAACCCTATTCGGAGCAACACCGTGGTAAGACATATTTGCCTGCTCGGCAAGTCTTTAGGAGGTGGCGTTGAGCTGGTGCGGTAACGATCAGCCAAGATAGATGACTGCCAAATACAAAACCCGGCTTATAGATTTAGTCGCTTTTAAACACCCGAAAGGGTGTTTTTTTATTTATGGTTTTTCTTTAGGAGTTCGTGTTTGATATCCCATAAACCTTGAGATAAGTCAACATAGTATGTGTGTGGGTTTTCAAAACGCTTCACTTCATCCCATAGAGTATCTATATGAGCTTTGCAGTAGTGCTTTATATGCTCTAGTGTTGGCATTTCTTCGATAAGCTTTCCTTTTTCAAAGTATTTTTTCATCAACGGTATTGCAATAAAGTTATCTACAGTCTTGCGTTTCCAAGTGTGTTCCGGATCAAAAAGCTCATAAGGTTTGCTGTCATCAATCTTTTCATCATGTAGTGATATAACGTCAGCCATAGCTTTATTAGTATCTTTGTCGTAAAGTCGCCATACATTTTTAAAGCATGGGGTAGTGATTTTTTCAACATTTTCGCTGATTTTAATTTTAGGAATTATTTCGCCGTTTTCATCTTCTACGGCGACAAGCTTATATACACCGCCAAATACAGGCTGTGATGATGAAGTTATTAAACGTTCACCAACACCGAAAGTGTCTACTTTGGCGCCTTGTAACAGCATATCTCTGATAATATATTCGTCGAGAGAATTAGATGCACATATTTTACAATCAGGAAAACCAGCATCATCCAGCATTTTTCTTGCTTTTCTTGAGAGATAAGTAATATCACCACTATCTATTCTTATACCAACTGGTCTGTGTCCGTTAGGAACAAGTTCTTCGTTGAATACTTTTATAGCGTTTGGAATTCCTGACTTCAACACATTATATGTGTCTACCAGCAATGTGCAGGAATCAGGATATCTTTTAGCATATGCTCTGAATGCCTCAATTTCGCTGTCAAACATCTGTACCCAACTGTGAGCCATTGTTCCAAGTGCTGGGATTTTTAAATCTCTGTCAGCTATAGCACAGGCTGTACCAACACAACCGCCAATATACGCAGCTCTTGCACCATATACAGCTCCATCAAAACCCTGAGCTCTGCGAGAACCAAACTCCATTACAGCTCGACCTTCTGCGGCTCTTACAATTCTATTTGCTTTTGTTGCAATAAGACTCTGATGATTTATACATAATAGTATCATAGTTTCTACAAACTGAGCTTGTATAACCGGACCTTTAACTGTTACGATAGGCTCGCTAGGGAATATTGGGGTACCTTCCGGTATAGCCCATACATCACAGGAAAATTCGAAATTACTCATATATTCAAGAAAATCTTCTGAGAAAAGTTTTTTGCTTCTCAGATACTCGATATCCTCATCAGTTAATTTCAGATTTTTAAGATAATCTACCATTTGTTCTACACCCGCCATGATTGCAAAGCCACCTTTGTCGGGATTTTTTCTGTAGAACATATCAAAATAAGCTATTTTATCTTTAAAATTGTTTTCAAAATAGCCGCCTGCCATTGTTATTTCATAAAAGTCGGTTAATAAAGTAAGGTTTCGCTTAATGTTATCTGTCATGTATGCTCCTCCTATCGACAGTATTCATAATTTATGCTTATTATATCATAAAATGTAACTAAAAACATTACAAATTTCCTCTAAAAATTAAAGTTTTGTAACGATTTTGGCAAAAATATTTCATTTTTTTAAATTTTCTTACAAAAAAGACTTGTTTTTTTTCTAATTATGTATTATACTAGCCTTACGTTAGATTTTTGCGTTTAAAGAATTTCTATACAGAATTATCTAAAAGAAAATAATTACTAAATATATAGTTGGGAGAATTATAATGAGATTACGTAAACAAGAACTTGGCGACCGTAATGTTGTTGGGGCTAGAGTAGAGGCTGCTCGAAAAAAAAGAGGTATGAAACAGAAAGAGCTTCTTGCTCAGCTGCAGGTTAACGGTGTTGATATGAATGCATCTGGTCTTTCCAAGCTCGAAGGTCAGATCAGATATGTAACTGATGTTGAGCTTATTGCTTTAGCTGACATTTTAGAAGTTTCTGTTGACTTCTTACTTGGCAGAGCTACACAATAAAATTGAGTTTTTCCAGCATTTTGGTTTCTGTTTTTCAGGCGGTAAGTTTATCTTGCCGCCTGAATTTTTTTACATATTTATCTCATACTTTAAATAGTGTGAGGTGATATTTTGAAAAGTCTTTTAAATAAGTATAGAAATCATATTATTTTTATTTTTATTTTTTCTGTTGTGTTTTTCTTAATGAAAACCTTTTTTTTATATTTTTTGCCTTTTATAGTGGGTGCTTTTGTATCGCTTGTTATGTATCCAGTATATAGTTTTATGAAGAGGCGCCTTTCTTTCAAACCGGCTTTTTCTGCTACTGTGATTACTTTATTTATATTTTCTGTAGTATTATCTCTTGTTATTTTCTCATTATTTTTGATAGTTAAGGAATCAGTAAATTTATATTATAATAATCAGGTTTTTCTTGATGGAATAATCGAGCAGATTGATTTTTTGGATACAATAAAAGAACTCGATATCAGTAACGATCTCTTTTCAAGAATTTCTGATACTGCTTTTGGTATTGTTAGAATAATTCCGATTACTATAACTTTGCTTATCATTTCATTTGTTTCAACTGTTTGTTTTATTAACAATTTACCAGTCATAGTGAATAGTATTTTATTAAAACTAAATGAAAAATACCGTGAAGATCTTAAAAATGTAATTTTCCAATTTAAGAGTATTTTTAGAAAATTTGTCAAATCATATATAATTTTGTATTGCATTACATTTATAGAATCATTATTTATTTTTGTTTTAATTGATTTGGATTACAAGTTGGTATTTGCATTTTTGGCTTCTGTTTCTGATGTTTTGCCTATTTTAGGTCCAGGTACTGTGTATCTGCCAATTGCTGTTGTCAAGGCTTTATCGGGTGACTATTTGTCATCTGTTACTTTACTTGTTTTTTGGGGTATTGTAATTGTTATACGCCAGATTATTGAACCTAAACTTCTCTCTGATTCTGTAAAAATTCATCCACTTGTTATTTTGTCCGCACTATATTTTTCAATTGTTAGCTCATATATATGGGTGCTTCTATATGTTATCACTATAGCTTTAATATATAAAATATTGATTGAATCAAAGATTCTATATCCGATATTTTTATCACATTCTATAGATAGCAGTAAATAATATTGATATTTTTCAAAAAAAGCGTATAATTACAATGTAATTGATATACGGAGGAAAATTATGGATAATAGGATTTTTAATTTTCTTACATCTTTAAAAGATAAAAAAATTTCACTAATAGGCATTGGTAGAAGCAATCTGCCTTTAATTAAACTGTTTTCATCATATGGCGCACAGGTGACTGCTTGTGATAAACGTTCATATGAAGAGCTTGGTGAGTTTGCTAAGCTTGCTCAGGAAAGTGGAGCTACTCTGGCATTGGGAGAGGGCTATCTTGATAATACTGATGCTGACATAGTTCTTAGAACACCCGGCATGAAGTTCTATATGGATGATTTGGTTGAGATGCGTAAACGTGGCGTGGTTGTTACATCAGAGATGGAACTCTTTTTTGAGTTGTGTCCTTGTAAGATAATTGGCATTACTGGTTCTGATGGGAAAACAACTACCACTACTATTATATCTGAATTGCTGAAAAAGGCTGGATATAATGTGCATTTAGGTGGAAATATCGGTATGCCACTTTTGCCAGAAATTGAGAGTATTAAAGCTGATGATATTGCTGTTGTAGAACTCTCTAGTTTTCAACTTATATCAATGAGAAAAAGTCCTGATGTCGCTATAGTTACTAACATTGAACCTAATCATCTTGATATACATAAAGATATGCAGGAGTATGTTGATTCTAAAAAGAATGTTATTATGCATCAAAATGCTTTTTCTAAAGCTGTTTTGAATCTTGATAATCATTTGTCTAATAGCTTTTCTGATTATGTTAGAGGAGAACTGAGAAAATTCAGCAGAACTACACCTGTATTTAACGGCTGCTATCTTG
Source organism: Ruminococcus sp. (assembly GCA_045539655.1). Taxonomy (GTDB): domain Bacteria; phylum Bacillota; class Clostridia; order Oscillospirales; family Acutalibacteraceae; genus Ruminococcoides. Next base: position 126,312 of record JAZQFT010000025.1, read on the forward strand.
ATAGTGAAGATATATACTATAGCGACTTTGGCAAAAAAATCAAGGTTTTATCGAAGTCTGACATCAAAATTCCGGGCATGCATAACGTCGAAAACTTCATGACCGCAATATCTGCTGTTTGGGGGTTGGTCAGTATTGATGTTATCGTTGATGTTGCAAAGAGTTTTGGCGGTGTTGAGCATAGGGCAGAGTTTGTTAGAGAACTTGACGGAGTCAGATATTATAACGATTCTATAGCTAGCAGCCCTACTCGTACAGCTTGTGGCACCTTGTCGCTCTATGATGAGAAAATTTTGCTCATTTGTGGCGGTTATGATAAAAACTTGGATTATACTGATTTAGGTGATATTATTTGTGACAAGGTAAAGCATCTTATACTTTTGGGAGCTACATCGGATAAAATTGAAAGTGCTGTTAAAAAAAGTTCACTTTTTGGTGACTGTGATATCAATATTGTAAGAGTGAATTCTATGGAAGATGCTGTTAATAAAGCTAGAGAATTAGCTGTTTTGGGTGATGTTGTGTCTTTGTCACCAGCTAGCGCAAGTTTTGATATGTATAAGAACTTTGAAGAACGTGGTAATCACTTCAAAAAGTTAGTAAATGAGCTGACATGATCAAGATAATTGATAGCGAATTCGTGCATTTAAATGAGTTTGAGAAGTTTTGTGCTATAGATTCTTTTGGAACAAGAATCTATTCGCATTATTTGTGTTATGGTCATGATTTTGATTTTGTAGATTTTTGGGTTCAATTTTCTGAAAACAGTGATATTATAGGTGCTATTTGTTGTTTTGAAAATGACTTTGTGCTTTGTTTATCATCAAATTCAGATTTTGAGGAAATATCATCTTTTCTTAATTTTCAAAGTAAAAACACGGTTACATTTGATATTGTGTATGCTGATAAGCTGAAAATAACGTGCGATAAAACACACATTGGTGATATTTTAACTTATTTTGGAAACGAAAAAGAAGTACTACATTATGAAATTATTTCTCCTGAACCAAAGCTGTATCATGAACTACTCTTGACTTGTGAGAGTGAAGATTTTTTTGTTCCGGATTATTTAAATTTCCTTTCAGATGTTACAAGAAGAATAAGTAGAAATTTGTGTGTAATGTCTGGAATAATCAAAGAAAACTTACTTGTTTCATGTGCGATGACGGTTTCGCAGACTAGAAATTGTGTTATTTTAGGTGCTGTTGCTACTCATCCTGATCATAGAAAGATGGGGTATGCAGGTTGTGTTGTGAAAACAATAGCGGAACAGTTTAGATATTTAGATAATGTATATATTTATACAACCGTTGAACGTAACACTTGCTTTTATAAAGGTTTAGGGTTTGAAGTAACCGGCAGATGGGTTAAATGCGTTTTTGGAGGATGAATTTGAATAATATATTTGGTTTTGATGAAAGATTGATAGAGCTTTCTAATAATGCACTGAAAATGTGTGAAGAAAGTTTCAAAAAAATTGAGAAGATTCAAGAGTACAATCAACAGAAAATGCTGAAAGCATTTCAGTACGCAGGTGTTTCAGAAAGCCATTTTGCTGGTTCTACCGGCTATGGTTACGATGACAGAGGGCGTGAAATTTTAGATAAGGTTTACGCATATGTTTTTGATGCAGAAGATGCACTTGTCAGACATAATTTTGTCAGTGGTACTCACACATTAGCTGTTGCGTTATTTGGAATGTTGAGGCCAGGGGATGAGATGGTTTGTGTAACCGGAACACCTTACGATACTATTCAGGGAACTATTGGTATCAATTCTGACTACAGTGGCTCACTTAAAGATTTTGGAATTAAGTATAGCGAGGTTGCACTGAAAGAGGACGGAACAGTTGATCTGGATGCAATAAAAGAAGTGGCTTCAAGAGAGCCTAAAATGATATACATTCAGCGTTCGAGAGGCTATTCAGTTCGTGATTCACTTCTTTGTAAAGATATAAAAGCTATCTGTGATGTTGTGAGAAGTGTATCGAAAAAATCAATTATTATGCTCGATAACTGCTATGGCGAATTTGTTGAGTGTGATGAACCTCTTAAAAACGGTGTTGATATTATGGCTGGTTCGCTTATTAAGAATCCTGGCGGTGGGATAGCACCTACAGGAGGATACATAGCTGGACGAGCAGATTTAGTTGAAATGTGCTCATACAGACTAACAACACCGGGAACAGGTAAAGAGTTAGGTTGTACTCTATCTGTACTTAGAGAGATGTTTATGGGTGCTTTCCATGCACCACAGGTTGTTGGAGAGGCGCTGAAAACAGCAGCGTTTACCGCAGCTTTGTTTGAGTTAATGGGATATGATGTTTCACCTAGATATAATGAGGATAGGGGAGATATCATCGAGGTAGTTAAGCTACATAACAGTGAAAACCTGATTGCTTTTTGTGAAGGAATTCAAAAAGGTTCTCCTGTTGATAGCTTTGTAACACCATATCCTTCTGATATGCCTGGATATGATTCTAAAGTTATTATGGCGGCCGGTGCATTTACTTTGGGATCATCAATAGAATTATCTGCTGATGCACCACTCAGAGAACCATATGCTGTATGGATGCAAGGCGGACTTAATTTTAATAGCAGTAAAGTTGGCATTATGCTTGCTGCTCAAGAAGTTATGAAAATTAACGAATAAAGAAAAAGCTCTTACTACTAATAGTAAGAGCTTTAATTATTTCTTTTCTCTGAGCTTTTTAAAGAAATGTGATAATAGTTCGCTGCATTCTTTTTCTAATATGCCACCTTCGCAATTTGGTTTGAAAGAGTTTGGGATTTCTAAAATGTTGAGTGTTGAACCGCAACAACCGAAGTTCTTATCGTACGCGCCGAAATATACATTTGGGATTCTTGCGTTGATTATTGCACCGCTACACATTGGGCAAGGCTCAAGAGTAACGTAGATATCACATTCCCAAAGTCGCCATCCGCCCAATTTTTTGCATGCACTATTTATTGCTTCTATTTCAGCATGAGAGAGGGCGTTTTTTGATGATTCACGACGATTTCTGCCAGTTGATATAATTTCTCCATTTTTTACAATCACAGCACCTACAGGAACTTCTCCTTCGTCATATGCTTCTCTCGCAAGTTTGAGTGCTTCTAACATGAATTTATTATCCATTTTATACCTCGAGGAATATAGTGAGAACAGCTTCTGTAAACATAATAACAGAAAATATAATTATCCAAGCATTTGAAATTGCTGTTTTAAATTTATCTTTATATGGGAGCACATCTGCTTTGTCTTTGAGTACAAAAAATCCTTTGTGATTTTTTGTTAGAATAACGAAACTGATAACTCCAAGTGCGCATACTATAAAAGTTAAAGATACATTTATAATATTTATTACAAAGTCATTGAGAGTTGAATATTCGGAAATGAGTGACATTGTAACACTTAACGCATTGTTTAAAAAATGAATGATGATTCCTGGTAGTAGAGAATTCGTTTTGACAGCGATATACCCTAGCACTAAACCTACTACAGTAGCAAACGGAATTTGAGTGAAGTTTCCGTGCATAAGTCCAAAGGTAACCCCTGATACAAGAATAGCAAGTTTATACGAATGCTTTTTTAAAGTATTAAGCACTACTCCCCTGAAAGCGAATTCCTCAACCAATGCCGGTATCACAGCAACAGCGATATAGTACAATATAATATCTAATATGCCTTCACACTCGAATTCCATATTAACAGTGGCATCTATACCAAGCATTTCAAAAATCGAAAGCAACAGCTCAGATACATAATTTGACACAAGACATATAGCTAAACCAAAAGTGCATATAAGATAAAGGAGATTTGGGGTTATTTTTTGTAACGGAAACAGTTTACCTAAATCAGCTTTTGTGAATAAGCAGAATAAAAGCGATATTAAGAAAAAACAAAATAGTGAAACAAAGCCGTTTAGGATAAGTATAAAAGTAGTATCTTCAAGAACAGCATTAGTTGTGTTTGTTGGTTCCCCAACACTTGATTCACTTAACATATTTGGTAGAACAACAGATAATAATGATACTGTTGATATTATTGATGTAGAAATAAAGTATAATACTAACAAAAAACCAATTTTATTTGTATCTTTTCTTAGAATATATCTTTTATACTCCAATAAATATTCTTTATAGCTATAAAAATATTTCACAGAAATACTCCTCTTAAGTTTTTATATATAATAATACAAAAAATATGAAAAATAATTCTTGACAAACATAATAAAAGAATATATAATACGTAAGAACAATAAAGCAAAGCAGAAATGCTTTCACCTGTGGGGTGTCGTCTGCACGGGTCAATACTTTCTCACAGTATAACTGTTTTTGATTTGTATTGCAATGCGGACGGAAGTGTTTCTGTTCGCATTTATTTTTTTAAATTAACTTTGGAGGTGCTAACCATAGGCACAAAGGAACTTCAGATCAACGAAGAAATTCGTGACAAAGAACTACGTATCATTGGCGATGACGGTGCACAGCTCGGTATTATGAGTGCTGCACAGGCGCTTGAAATCGCTACAGAGAAGAATCTTGACCTCGTTAAGATTGCACCACAGGCTACACCGCCTGTATGTAAAATCATGGACTATGGCAAGTATCGTTTTGAGCAGGCTAAACGCGAAAAAGAAGCTAGAAAAAAACAGCATACTGTTGATGTTAAGGAAATTAAGCTTTCTTTAAATATCGATACGCACGATTTTAACACTAAGCTTCGCCACGCACAGAAGTTTTTTGCTCACGGCGATAAAGTTAAAGTTTCTATCAGATTCAGAGGAAGAGAAATGGGCCATGCTGAGTATGGCTATGATACAATGCAGAGATTTGCAGAGGCTTGTCAAGAAGTTGCTAATATTGAAAAACCAGCTAAACTTGAAGGTCGCCAAATGCTCATGTTCCTAGCACCAAAGTCAGCAAAGTAATTAAAGGAGGACACTACAATGCCTAAAATTAAAACACACAGCGGAGCTAAAAAACGTTTCAAACTCACAAAGAACGGTAAAGTTATCCGTGCTCATGCTAACAAAAGACACATTCTGAACAAAAAGACAACTAAGCGCAAGAGAGGTTTGAGACAGAACGCTGTTGCTGATAAGACAAATGTAGCACAGGTTAAGCGCTTAATCCCTTACAAATAATCGCTTATTCATTCTAACATTCGGAGGTAATATATAATGGCACGTATTAAAGGCGCGATGATGACTCGCAAAAGAAGAAAAAAGACATTAAAACTCGCTAAAGGTTACTATGGTGCTAAGAGTAAGCACTTTAAGATGGCTAAACAGGCTGTTATGAAGTCTGGTAACTATGCTTATATTGGTCGTAAGCAGAAGAAGAGAGATTTTAGAAGACTCTGGATCACTCGTATTTCAGCTGCTTGCAAGGCTAACGGAACAAACTATTCAACATTTATGAATGGCCTTAAAAAAGCTGGTATTACACTTAACAGAAAAATGCTTTCAGAGATCGCTATCGCTGATCCAAAGGCATTTACAGCTCTTGTTGAGCAGGCTACAAAAGCATAAAAAAGCTATAACTGTGTTTGGGGTTTGACCGCAAACTCTTTTGCTTATTATAGGAATTCTTTTATGGACATTATTAAAAGTAAAGACAACAAGACAATTAAATATATTTCAAAGCTAATTAAAAGCTCGAAATTCAGAAAAGAAGAATGCAGATTTGTAGTTGAGGGGGTAAGATTGTGCGAAGAAGCCCTCATAAATGATACTGTTATCGACTATTTAGTGTATTCTGTATCTTCTTTTGATAAAAACACTGATATTATTTTAAAACTTACTGATAAAGCTTCGTCTGTGATTTGTGTTGAAGATCGTATATTTAGTGCCTTATCTGATACAAAAACACCACAGGGTGTGTTATGCGTAGTAAAAACACTTGACAAACAGGCTCACTTTGATACAATTAAAAAGAATGGAATAATATTGGCTCTTGATAATATTCAGGATCCTACAAACCTTGGAACAATACTCAGATCTGCTGACGCATTAGGCGTTAGTGGGGTGGTTTTGTCTGATGATTGCTGTGATGTTTATTCACCAAAGGTTACAAGAGGTAGTATGGGGGCTGTTTTCAGAATACCACTTCTCATCACAAAAGATTTGCCTGATTTTATCACTTCGTTTAATAAGTACGGTACATCTTATGCTTGTGTACTTGATGATACCGCTACTACAGTAAATGAAGTTGAGTTTACTGCACCTGTCTTATCTGTTATTGGTAACGAGGGCAATGGTGTATCAACTGATGTAATTAATACGTGTAACAAGAAGCTGTATATTCCTATGCACAACAATGCTGAATCATTAAATGCGGCGGTTGCTGCTAGTATTATTATGTGGGAAATGTGCAAATGAATAACTCCACCAGATATTGGATGTGGCTATCTTTAGCTATTGGTGTAAATAACCCAAAGCAAAAGAGAATCTACGAACTTTACAACAGCATTATTGATTTTTATGAAGGCGGCATATATGAATGGCGTCTTAGTGGTGTTTTTTCTGAGAAAGACATTGTTTCGCTGTCTGATACTAAACTCAGTGATGCGGATGAAATGATTAATAAGTGTGAAAATCTAAATATATCTGTTGTATCTATTGATGATGAAGCTTATCCAGATAGATTACGTGAGATTTATGCTCCACCCTGTATATTATATGTTTGGGGCACTTTGCCGGATTTCAATTCGAGACTCAGCATTGCTATGGTAGGCACCAGAAATGCCACACAATATGGAGTTATGGCTTCCCATGTGCTGTCTTCAAGTTTGGCTAAGCTTGGTGTTATTGTAGTAAGTGGTGGTGCGTTAGGAATAGACAGTGCGTCACATATCGGAGCGCTTGAAGCAAATGGTACAACCATTTGCGTTTTAGGCTGTGGTATTGACTACAGATACTTGATTTCAAACGCTTCACTTCGTAAGAATATCGCTAGCTCCGGTGCTGTTATATCTGAGTATCCACCGGGAACAAAATCTTTCCCAGGTAATTTTCCTGTTAGAAATAGAATCATTTCCGGTTTATCAAACGGTGTTGTCGTCGTAGAAGCCGATGAAAAGAGCGGTTCACTTATTACTGTTAGTCACGCTTTAGAACAAGGCAGAGAAGTATTTGCCGTTATGGGTAACATAAATTCCAGATATTCTACAGGCACTAATAAGATGATTAAAGATGGTGCAACACCTGTTACATCATATAAAGATATCATCGATGCTTTTCCGAAATACGAAATATTTAATGAATCTAAAATTGTTGAAGATACTACTGAGTATTCTTCTCGCAATAGTTTAGAAGATAACAAACCACCAACACAGCACAAGGATGACCTTGATTTATCTGACACTGTCAGCAAAATATATCATTGTATAGGAAATGAACCTATACATATCGATCAAATTGTAGTGAAATCAGGACTTCCTGTTAGTAAAGTTCTGCAATCACTGACTGAACTTGAATTACTTTCGCTAATAACTTGCCACAAAGGCAGACTATATAAATTAGCTTGATTTTTAGGAGGACAAAATGTCAAATTTGGTAATTGTGGAGTCTCCTGCAAAAGCGAAGACTATCAAAAAGTATCTCGGCAAAGATTTTGATGTTGTTGCATCAATGGGACACGTACGAGATTTACCTTCAGCTCGTTTAAGCGTTGATCTGAATAATGATTTTACACCAAGATATGAAATTATTAAAGGTAAAGAAAAACTGGTAGAAGAACTTGTAGCTTTATCCCAGAAAAGCGACAATGTTTATCTTGCAACTGACCCTGATAGAGAGGGTGAGGCTATTTCTTGGCATTTAGCGTATATTCTTAACTTGGATTTAAATAAAACAAACCGTGTTGAATTCAATGAAATCACAAAAACCGGCATATCAAATGGTATGTCTAATCCACGTTCTATCAACATCGACCTTGTTAATGCTCAGCAGGCTCGTAGAATTCTTGATAGAATTGTTGGATATAAGCTAAGTCCGTTTGTATCTCAAAAAATCCATAGAGGTCTTTCTGCAGGTCGTGTGCAGTCTGTTGCTGTTAGAATTGTAGTAGATAGAGAACTTGAGATACGTGCATTTAAACCAGAAGAATATTGGACTATTGATTCCAAACTGGTGCCAAAAGGTTCCAGAAAAACATTTAACGCTTCACTTTATGGAAATGAAAACGGAAAGCTCAAAATCACATGCAAAGAAGAAGCGGATAAAATTATTTCTGATCTTGATGGTGCTGATTTTGTTATTACTAAGGTTAAAAATTCAACCAGAAAAAAATCACCAGCACCTCCATTTATCACTTCAACTTTGCAACAGGAAGCTTCACGCAAACTTGGTTTTCAATCAAGAAAGACTATGAAAATTGCCCAGGAGCTGTATGAAGGTGTTGAGATTGAGGGGATCGGCGCTATCGGTCTTATCACATATATGCGTACAGACTCGCTGAGAATATCTGCTGATGCTATCAGTGAGGCTTCTAAATATATTAGCGAGAATTTTGGTGATAAATATCTTCCTTCTAAACCTAGATTTTTCAAGTCTCGATCTAATGCACAGGATGGTCATGAGGCTATCAGACCTTCTACACCATCGTTATCACCAATATCAATTAAGTCTAGTCTTTCTAATGATCAATTTAAGCTCTACAAGCTTATCTGGGAGCGTTTTATAGCATCTCAGATGGCTGATTGTATTCAAAAAACTACTCAGGCTGACATTACTGCGAACGGTTATGTTTTTAAGGCGTCAGGATATAAAGTGGATTTCGATGGCTTTACCACACTATATACAGAGAGTAAGGATGAAGCTCAGGAAAAGGAAACACAGCTTCCACCGCTTGAAAATGGTACATTGTGTAAAGTTAAGGATATTGCGCAGAATCAACATTTTACTCAGCCACCAGCTCGTTTTACTGAAGCATCCCTTATTAAAGCTATGGAAGAATATGGCATAGGAAGACCATCAACTTATGCGGCTACTATTTCTACTATTACTAGTAGAGAATACGTAAAACGTGATGGGAAAATGCTGATTCCTACTGAGTTGGGTGAGACATTGTCACAGCTCATGAAGGAGCGTTTTCCTAAAATAGTTAATGTGAAGTTTACAGCCCAAATGGAGCAGGATTTAGATACTGTTGAAAGTGGTGAAGTGGAATGGGTTAAACTACTTGACCAGTTCTACACTGATTTTGATAAAACACTTAAAAAGGCTAAAACTGACATGGCTGGCGTTAAGCTTCAACTTAAAGAAGATGAAACTGATATCATCTGCGAGAAATGCGGCAAAAAAATGGTTGTTAAAGTCGGAAGATATGGTAAATTTATCGCATGTCCGGGATATCCTGAGTGTAAGAACGTTAAGAAATATGTTGAAGAGGCCGGAACTACGTGTCCAAAGTGTGGCGGTAATGTAATCATTAAACACACTAAGAAGGGAAAGGCTTTTTATGGTTGCAGCAATTATCCTAAGTGTGATTTTGTTTCATGGTACGAGCCAGTAGATGAAAAATGCCCGCAGTGTGGTGATATTCTCTACAAAAAGAAAGGTAAGAAAGCTACAATCTTCTGTCAAAGAGAAGGTTGTGGATATAAGAAGTAATGATTGTTAATGTTTTTGGAGCAGGACTTGCCGGATGTGAAGCGGCTTATCAGTTGGCTAAGCGTGGGATAAAAGTCAATCTTTTTGATATAAAACCACATAAAAAGACACCTGCACACAGCAGTGGCGATTTTGCTGAGCTAGTTTGCTCTAATTCGCTGAAAGCAAAGCGTGTTGAGTCAGCTGCTGGCTTGCTTAAAGAAGAAATGCGTCATCTAGACTCTTTGTTAGTCAAATGTGCTGATAAGTGTTCTGTGCCTGCTGGTGGTGCTTTGGCTGTTGACAGGGATATGTTCTCATCTATGGTTACTGAAATCATTAAAAACCATGAAAACATAACGTTTATCAGCGAAGAAGTTCTTTCTATTCCTAATGATGCGATATCAGTAGTTGCGACAGGTCCGTTGACATCAGAAGCGTTTTCACAGCACATTAGCGAAAGATTAGGAGAACAGCTATCCTTCTTTGATGCTGCAGCACCTATCGTTAGTGTCGATAGTATTGATATGGATTGTGCTTTTTTTGAGTCCAGATACGGTAAAGGTGATGGTGATGATTACCTTAACTGTCCGATGAATAAAGAAGAATATGAAATATTTTATGATGCACTTGTGAGTGCTGAGCGTGCACCTGTGCACGATTTTGATGTCAGAGATCCCAAGGTTTATGAAGGTTGTATGCCTATAGAAGTTCTTGCACAGCGAGGTGTGGATACTATACGTTTTGGTCCTATGAAACCGGTAGGACTCAGAGATCCACGTACGGGACACAGACCGTGGGCTGTGTTGCAGCTTAGAAAAGAAAATGCAAGTGGCGAGATGTTTAATTTGGTTGGTTTTCAGACTAACCTGAAGTTTTCTGAACAAAAACGTGTTTTCGGCTTGATTCCTGCATTGAAAAGCGCAGAGTTTTTGAGATACGGTGTTATGCACCGCAACACTTTTATAAATTCACCAAAACTTTTGAATGCTGATTATGCATTGCGTGCAAGTGAAAATATCTTTTTTGCTGGTCAGATAACCGGTGTTGAGGGTTATATGGAATCGGCTTCTTCCGGTCTTGTTGCAGGTATAAATGCTTTTTTACTTGCAAGTGGCAAAAATACAGTCGTTTTTCCTGAATTTTCAATGATCGGATCTCTTTCACGATACATTAGTGATGAGTCAGTTGTTGATTTTCAACCTATGGGAGCTAATCTGGGTGTTTTGCCACCTTTAGAAAACAGACCAAGAGATAAGAAACTTAGAGGTGCTATGTACGCACAGCGCTCACTTGATAGCTTGGACAATTTTATTAAAGATAATTGTATATAAATGGGGTAAAGAAATGAACATTATAGTTGATGCTTTTGGTGGGGATAACGCACCACTTGAGATAATCAAAGGTTCTCTGGATGCGAAATCGGAGTATGGTGTAGATATCACACTTGTTGGAAATGAAGAAATTATCAGAAGAGTCTCTTATGAAAATAGCCTTGATTTAAGTGGCGTTGCTATAGTTCATGCTGATTCGGTTATTTCACAAAATGAGGCTGGAACTGAAGTCCTTAAGTCTAAAAAAGATAGCTCGATGGCTGTTGGATTACAGCTTTTGCGTGATGGTAAAGGTGATGCTTTTGTGTCAGCAGGCAATAGCGGAGCAGTCTGTGTTGGAGCAACTTTGATCGTGAAACGTATTAAAGGTATAAAAAGACCCGGATTTGCTCCTGTTATACCGACACTTGAGGGTAATATGATGCTTATTGACTGTGGAGCTAACGTTGAGTGTAAACCTCAAATGCTTTTACAATTTGGTATTATGGGCTCGATTTATATGGAAAAAGTAATGGGGATCAGAAGTCCACGTGTTGGTCTCGCTAACGTTGGTAGTGAACCTCACAAAGGCGGAGAACTTCAACTTAAGACATACGAGTTGTTAGAACAATCTAAGCTTAACTTTATTGGTAATATTGAGGGTAGAGATGTTGCTATTGGTGGCTGTGAAGTTTGTGTATCTGATGGCTTTACTGGCAATCTTATTTTAAAAACATATGAAGGCGTAGCGAGCGCTTTGATGAGTAAAATCAAAGGTGTATTCAACAAAAACTTAAAAACAAAGCTTGCTGCAGCTATGGTGTATTCTGATCTTAAAGATATGAAAAAATCGATTGATTATAATGAGTTTGGCGGAGCACCTATTATAGGTTGCTGTAAACCAGTTTTTAAAGCACATGGTAGTTCAAATGCTAAAACTTTCAAAAATGCGATAAGACTCACAAAAGAGTATGTTGAAAATAACGTGGTAGAAGAGATTTCTGCTGCACTAAAAGAATTTAACGAGGGAGTTAATGTATCCAATGGATAAATTACAAAGTGTTATTGGATATGAATTTAATAATGTTGAATTGCTCAAAGAGGCGTTGACGCATTCATCGTTTGCTAATGAACAACATAAAAAAATTAAGTGCAACGAACGATTAGAGTTTTTAGGTGATGCAGTGCTGTCTATTGTTGTATCTGATTATATTTTTGCAAATTGTCCTAAGCTTCCTGAAGGCGAACTTACAAAGTTGCGCGCTTCTTTAGTGTGTGAAAAAAGTTTACATAAATTTGCTAAGGATATTGACCTTGGTGAGTATCTTCTGCTGAGTCATGGAGAGAAAAGAAACGGCGGTTCGCAACGTGCATCTATTTTATCTGATGCTTTCGAGGCGGTTATAGCAGCAATTTATCTCGATGGCGGTATTGAGCCTGCGAGAAAACATATTCTGCGTTTTGTTGTACCTGAAATCGAGCATAAAAAATCAATCTCTTTTAAAGATTACAAAACATCGCTTCAAGAAATAATTCAGAAGAATCCTGGAGAAAAGCTTGAATATATTTTAGTGTCTTCAACCGGTCCAGATCACGATAAGCATTTTAAAGTTGAAGTTCATCTTAATAGCAATGTTATTGGTCGTGGCGGTGGAAAAAGTAAAAAAGAGGCAGAACAACAAGCAGCTCGCGAGGCATTGGAGTTGATGGGTTATTAAACACTCTAATGTAGCTATTTTTATACCGCATAATGGATGTCCACATCAATGCAGTTTTTGTAATCAGCGTAGTATTGTAGGACAAGTTTTTCAACCTACCGGGTGTGATGTTAAGAACACGATTGAAATCGCACTAAATACTTTAAAACAAAATAGCGTTAATGCAGAAATTGCTTTTTTCGGTGGAAGTTTTACTGCAATTGATAGAGAATATATGATTTCTTTGCTTGATGCAACTAAAGATTATATTGATATGTTTAGAGGGATAAGAATTTCTACACGGCCTGATTGTATCGATAATGAAATCCTTGAACTTCTAAAGAAATACAAGGTCAGTTCCATTGAACTTGGAGCTCAATCTATGAGTGATGAAGTTCTTAAAACAAACAACAGAGGGCACAGTTCACAAGATGTATATAATGCATCAGAACTTATCAAAAAACATGGTTTTTCGTTGGGACTTCAGATGATGACAGGGCTGTATATGAGCACTGTCGATCTTGATATTGAAACTGCTAATAAGTTCATAGATATAAAACCTGATACTGTGAGGATTTATCCTACAGTAGTTATGAAAAATACAACTTTAGAAGATTTATATAACAGCGGAGAGTATTGTGTACAGACTGTTGATGAGGCAGTTGATTTATGTTCAAAGTTACTTGTGATGTTTGAAGAAAAAAATATTTCAGTTATTAGAATTGGACTCCATCACAGTGATAGTTTAGAAAACGATATGGTTGCAGGTGTGTATCATCCATCGTTCAGAGAACTGTGTGAAAGCAAAATTATGTTTGATAAACTTCTTGGTTTATTAAAGAAATATAGCATACAAGGCGATTGTGAAGTCTATGTTTCACCTTCGTGTGTTTCAAAATTAGTTGGAAATAGAAAGTCTAATATACTTAGGCTAAATGAGTTAGGATATAATATCAAAATTATTCAAAGCGATTCTATGAAGTATATGGATGTCGCCTTGAAAAACTAAGAGGGGTAAGTTATGCTCTTAAAATCACTTGAGCTGCAGGGATTTAAAACTTTTCCTGATAAAACTAAATTGACTTTTGACAAAGGTATCACTTCTGTTGTCGGACCAAACGGTTCAGGTAAGAGTAATATCAGTGACGCTATTCGTTGGGTACTTGGTGAACAGGCACCTAAATCTTTGCGTTGTTCAAAGATGGAAGATGTCGTTTTTAATGGTACTGATAGTAGAAAGCGTCAAGGATATGCTGAAGTTACTTTGACTATTGATAACAAAGATAGAGTTTTACCTTTTAATGGTGATGAGGTTGCTGTCACAAGAAGATATTTCAGAAGCGGAGACAGCGAGTACCTCATAAATAAAGCTTCTGTACGACTCAAGGATATCCATGAGCTCTTTATGGATACTGGTCTTGGCCGTGATGGATATTCAATGATCAGCCAAGGTAAAATTGACTCTATCGTGGCATCTAAGAGTGAAGATAGACGTGAGATTTTTGAAGAGGCAGCCGGTATTTCAAGATATAGATACAGAAAAACTGAAGCAGAACGCAAGCTTGTGCATACTGAGGATAATCTTGTTCGTTTGCGTGATATTGTCACAGAGCTTGAGGAACGTATCGGACCTCTTGAAACACAGTCTAAAAAGGCTGCAGCTTTTTTAGAGTATTCAGGAGAAAAGCGTGGACTTGAGATTGCCCTTTGGCTAGATACTCTTAACAAATCTTCTTCTGTGCTGAAAGATCACGAAGATAAAATAGTGGTATCAAAGAGCCAGTATGAAGAGGCTGAGCGTGAGCTAGAGATGATTGCTCAGGAAACTGAAGAAATATATTTGCAAAATGGTAATTTGCTCAGTAAAATTGATGAAATTCGCCAGAATATTACACAGAGCGAAGGAGAAATCAGCTTTCATAAATCAACAATTTCTGTAGCTGAAAACGATATTTTGCATAATAATGAGAATATCGAGCGTATAACAGGTGAGATATTAAAAGCAGAAGATTCAAATGTTGATATCAAACAAGAAATAGATAATAAAGAAAAGTTGATAACCGAGTTTGATGCTGAAATCATATCGCTCCAGAGTGATTATGATAAAACTGCGGATGAACTCAATAATATCAATACTGACTCAAGTAGAAGTAGCGAACAACTTCAACAGCTTTCTGCGACTATCGCATCTCTTTCTGCTAAATCAGCTGATGCAAGAGTTACTGATATGACTTGTGCATCATCTATTCTTGAGCTTGAATCAAGAGTCAGCTCCTTGAAAGAAAGTGTTGCTTCTAAACGAGAACAGCTTTCTGTTTTAAAAGATATGCAGAAAACTTTTGAAGAAAGTGTTAAAAGTAACGCTCAAAAGGTTGATTCTCTTAATAATAGCATTAAGGGGCTAGAGATCAAGATTGAATCCCGTGTAAAAAAACGTGACGAACTCAAAGTTACTGCAGATAATCTTATGCTTGATGCACAAGAGAAAGCTCGCAGAGCTAAACTTCTTGAGGACTTAGCAGCTAACTATGAGGGTTTTTATAATAGCGTTAAAGTTATTATGAAGGAAGCTAAAAAAGGGTCCGTTTCTGGAATTTGTGGTCCTGTATCACAGCTTATTCACGTTCCTTCGCAATATAATGTTGCAATGGAAGTTGCACTTGGTAGTAAAATGCAAAATATTGTAACCCTTACTGACGAAGATGCTAAGCGTGCGATAAAGACACTCAAAAAACTCGATGCTGGTAGAGCAACATTTTTGCCTATAACTACTATAAAAGGCAGAAAACTTGATGAAAAAGGTCTTGATGATTGTTACGGCTATATTGGAGTTGCTTCTGAACTTTGCTCTTGTGACAAAAAATATGATAACATCAAGTCGTCGCTTTTGGGTAAGATAGTAGTTGTAGAAGATCTCAACTGCGCTGCAACTATTGCTAAAAAGTTTGGCTATAGATTTATGATCGTAACTTTGGATGGTCAGGTTATCAACGCTGGTGGTTCTTTCACAGGTGGTTCAATGAACAAAAAATCTGGTCTATTATCACGTGAAACAGAGATTTTGTCACTGAAGAAGAAGGCTGATGAGCTTACAAAGAAAGCCGAAGAAGCTAAGGCTGAGTTTTTGAAAGCACAGGAATCCTTTGCCCAGTGCGAAGCACAGTTACTTGGGATTCGTGCTGATTTGTCTTCTGCACAACAAGAGTTAATAAAAGTTCAGACAGAGTACACTGCTTGTAACAATGAGCTTAACAATCTTCTTGCTACTGTTGATGAAATTGATTGTGAGATCACAGAGTCTGTCAGAAAAATTGAATCACAAAAAGTTATGCAGCAAGAAGCGAAGGATGTTCTTGAGCGTTATACTGCAGAAATTGAAAAAACGGATCTTCAGATCAGCACTCTTTCAGGTGACAAAGAACTTCTTTCACAAAAGCGTGAGGAACTTTCAGCTTTGCTACAGGATATCAGATTAAAAATTGTAACAAAACAAAAAGATATTGAAACCCTGAGGACTGAAATTGAGCTGGCTAAAGCTTCAGGTTCTAATCAGGATTTACGTGTTCAGGAATTAAAAGCTGAAATTGAGCATATAGAAAACAATAATTCTAAATTAGAACAAAAAATTCAAAATACTCAGGAAACAATCAAATCGTTAAAACAAAAAGTCAGCGACTATAATGAGTCTATTGATGCTACAAATACTCAACGTGATGAACTAGAAAAACGTTCTGTTGAACTTAGACAGATGGAGCGAGATAAAAATAGTGAACGTGAGTTAGCATCAAATGAATATTCACGACTGGAAGAGCGAAAGGTTAACTTGCAGAAACAATTTGACGATATTATTGCGAAGCTGTGGGAAGAGTATGAACTTACTCGTAGCGAAGCACAAAAGCAAGCTATCGAAATCGAAGATTTGCCACAAGCTAAGTCCAGACTTGCTGAACTCAAACAGAAGATAAAATCACTTGGAAGTGTCAATGTTTCAGCGATCGAAGAGTACAAAGAGGTTTCTGAGCGATACGAGTTTATGATAGCTCAGGTTAATGATGTTGAAAACTCTAAGAAAGAAATTGAACGGCTTATCAGCGAACTCACAAAACAAATGAGGGAAGTGTTCGTTGAGTCGTTTGCTGAGATTAACAAGAACTTTACTGCAACATTTAAGGAACTTTTTGGTGGTGGTACAGCTTCCCTTGAACTGTCAGATCCAGAAAATATTCTTACAAGTGGTATCGATATTATTGTGCATCCACCAGGAAAGATTGTTGTTCATCTCGAAGCACTTTCAGGCGGTGAAAAAGCACTTGTGGCAATAGCGTTGTACTTTGCTATTTTAAAGGTCAGACCAGCACCGTTCTGTGTAATGGATGAGATTGAAGCCGCTTTGGATGAAGTGAACGTTGATAGATTTGCACAGTATTTGAGGAATCTGACAGAGAGCACACAGTTTATTCTTATTACACATAGACGTGGTACTATGGAAGAAGCAGATGTTCTTTATGGCGTTACGATGCAAGATGAAGGTATATCCAAATTGCTTGAACTTCGTACATCTGAGGTCGCAGCTAAACTAGGATTGAAAGCTAACTGATTTAAGGAGATATTATGGGCTTTTTTAATAAAATCAAAGAAGGTCTCAAAAAGACCAGAGATGGAGTTGTTGGTCAAATTAACTCTATGCTCAAGTCTTTTACTAAAATTGACGAAGAGCTTTTTGAAGAGCTTGAAGAACTTTTAGTTATGGCGGATGTTGGTGTACATACTGCTGAAAATATTTGTGATCAGCTTAGAGCACAGGTTAAGGAAGAAGGTGTTACTGATCCTACTAAGATTATGTCTATGCTTGAAAAACTCACTGCAGATATGCTCAAAGATGGTAACGAAATGATCCTTAACACAAAACCATCTATTATTTTAGTTATAGGCGTAAATGGTGTTGGAAAAACTACCACTATAGGTAAACTGGCTAATCATTATGTATCTAACGGAAAAAAAGTTACACTGGCTGCTGCTGATACATTCAGAGCTGCTGCTATTGAGCAGTTACAGGTATGGGCTGAGCGAAGCAAAGCTGATATTGTAAAGCAAAATGAGGGTTCTGATCCAGCTGCTGTAGTTTTTGATGCAATTTCAAGTGCTAAAGCTAAAGGATCTGACATTATTATCTGTGATACTGCAGGACGTCTTCATAATAAACGTCATCTTATGGACGAGCTTGCTAAAATCAGACGTGTAATTGATAGAGAACTTCCTGATGCAGATAAAGAATTTTTACTTGTTCTTGATGCAACAACAGGCCAAAATGCTGTTAATCAAGCTCAGGAGTTTTCTAAAGCTACAGGAATTACTGGTATTGTTTTGACTAAGCTTGATGGTACTGCACGCGGTGGTGTCGTACTTGCTATTAAAGAAGGACTGAAAATACCCGTTAAGTTTATCGGTGTTGGTGAGCAACTTGACGATTTGCAGCCATTTGATGCAGATGACTTCACAAAAGCTTTATTTGTAAAGGATTAAATATGAAGAAATTTGTTATTGCGACCAATAATAAAAAGAAACTCATTGAGCTTTCACGTATATTGGATCCTCTGGGCATTGAAGCAGTTACCGCAAAAGATATTGGCATCGATTTAGGTGATGTAGAAGAAAACGGTACTACTTTTGCGCAAAATGCCTATATTAAAGCTAAATCAGCTTATGATTTACTTAATGGTGAGTACTGTACTGTTGCTGACGACTCAGGAATATGCGTTGATGCACTGGAGGGTGCCCCCGGTATTTATTCTGCACGATACGGAGGAGAAGGCCTTACTGATGCAGATAGGGTAGAAAAGCTTCTTAAAGATATGGCGGGTGTAGCTGATAATAACAGACAGGCACATTTTGCTTGCGCTATTTGTGCTGTTATGGATGACGATGTTATTATAACTGCAGAAGGTATATGTGAAGGAAAGATTGGATACAAACCTGTTGGAGATGGTGGATTTGGTTATGATCCTGTGTTTATGGTAGATGATAAGTCTTTTTCACAACTCACTAATGAAGAAAAAGACCTATGTAGTCACAGGGGCAACGCATTACGACTTTTTAAAATTAAATTGCAGAAATACATGGAGGATAAATGATGCTTACAAGTAAACAACGTGCATATTTAAGATCTCTTGCAAATTCAATAGATACAATTCTGATGGTTGGTAAAGGTGGATTATCTGAACAGATTTTTAAGTCTGCTGATGAAGCTATTACAGCCAGAGAACTTATCAAAGGTAAAGTTCTTGAGTCTTGCGAGCTTTCTGTGAGAGAAGCTGCTGAAGCGATTGCTGATGAAATCAAAGCAGATGTAGTACAGGTGATAGGTACAAAATTTGTACTTTATCGTAAAAACGAAGATGAACCTGTTATTGTACTACCGAGGAGCAGAAAATAATGAAGATTGCACTCTTTGGAGGTAGCTTCAATCCTATCCATAATGCACATATAAAGCTAGCTAAGAGGTTTTTAGATGAAGTTGGGTTAGATTATGTGTATTTTATTCCGACCTTCAAAACGCCCCTCAAAGACAACTTTTGTAACATATCGGCTCACCACAGACTCAACATGTGCAAGCTAGCTTTGAAAGATTATAAAAGCTTCAGAGCTTCTGATGTGGAGGTGAAAAGACAGGGGTTGAGCTACTCTTGTGATACAATAGCTCATTTTAGAAAAGAATACCCTGATGCTAAGTTGTATTTTATTATGGGTGCAGATATGTTTCTTTCACTTGAAAAGTGGAACAATTTTGAGTATATTTTTGAAAATGTTACTATATTAACTGCACCAAGGGACGATGAAAATTATACATCGCTTTGTCGTATGCTCAATGATTATAAAAAATATGCTTGTAAAGCTTATATCACAAAAGAATTCATTGAAGATTTGTCTTCTACGATGATTCGTGATATGATTAGTGATAAGGTGGACGTGTCCGCATATTTATGTGAAGATGTGATTGAATATATTAAACAAAATGATTTATACAGATAAATTTATGACTATAGAAGATTACAAATCGATTATTAGACCTATGATGAGCGAACGCAGATACAACCATTGTGTTAATGTATCTGTTGAAGCTGTGAGACTCGCTATGAAATATGGTGCAGATGTAAAGAAAGCAGAAGTGGCTGGCATTTTGCACGATATAACAAAAGAGGTTGATTTTGAAAAGCAGTTGCAAATAATTGAACAGGGTGATATAATTCTCACCGATGTCGAAAAATCAACTAATAAACTTTGGCACGCTATATCTGGTTCTGTCTATATTCAAACTGAACTTGGTATTGACGATAAGGATATTATCAATGCAATCAGATATCATACAACCGGCAGAGCTGATATGTCCTTGCTTGAAAAGGTTATTTTTTTAGCCGATTTTACCAGTGCTGAGCGTGATTATTCTGATGTTGATGTCATCAGGCAAAAAGCGGATATATCGCTTGAAGACGGAATGCTTTATGGTATCCAGTTCACTTTGAATAGACTACTTGAACGACAAGGTTTATTGTGTGAAGATGCTATTGATGCGTATAATGAAATTTTATTAAACAGGTGAAATATATGACAACATTACAACAAGCTAAAGAAACAGCTAAAATATTAAGCGATAAAAAGGGACTTGATATCAAGGTTATTGAGATCAGTGATGTTTCAGTTATTGCTGATTATATGGTTATCGCTACTGGTAACAGCTCAACTCATGTTAAAGCGTTAGCAGATGAGGTTGAAGAACAGCTCGATGATATGGGCGTATCTGTCAGTCATATTGAAGGCTATCGCTCAAATTCTTGGATTTTGCTTGATTATATTGATATTATTGTTCACGTTTTTTCAAACGAAGCTAGAGAGTATTACGATCTCGAGCGTCTTTGGGAAGATGGTACTGATGTTGATATTTCAGATATTATTGACTAAAAATGCAGTTTATTGACCTTAGGAGGGTTTTAATTGAGATACGAACATAAAAAGGTAGAGCCAAAATGGCAAAAAATATGGGAAGAAAAAGGTGTGTTCCACGCTGAAGAAAATTCTTCAAAAGAAAAATTCTTTGCTCTTATTGAGTTTCCATATCCATCGGGTCAGGGTTTACATGTAGGACATCCACGTCCATACACTGCACTTGATACGGTTGCCAGAAAGCGCAGATTACAGGGATACAACGTTCTTTATCCTATCGGTTGGGATGCTTTTGGTCTTCCTACTGAAAATTTTGCTATAAAGAACCATATCCATCCAGAGATTGTTACTAAGAATAATATCGATAGATTCAGAAAGCAGATTCAGTCTCTTGGTATTTCTTTTGACTGGAGCAGAGAAGTTGATACAACTGATCCTGATTATTATAAGTGGACACAGTGGATATTCCTTCAACTCTTCAAAAAAGGCCTTGCATACAAAAAAGAAATGGCTGTGAACTGGTGTACATCATGTAAATGTGTTCTCGCTAATGAAGAGGTTGTAAACGGTGTATGCGAAAGATGTGGTAGTGAGGTTGTTCGAAAAGTTAAATCTCAGTGGATGTTGAAGATAACTGAGTATGCCGATAGACTCATCGATGACCTCGATCTTGTAGATTTCCCTGAGCGTGTAAAACTTCAACAGAAAAACTGGATCGGTAGATCATTCGGTGCAGAAGTTAAGTTTGATACTACTTTAGGTGATGAGCTTCTGATTTATACAACAAGAGCTGATACCCTTTATGGTGCTACATATATGGTTATTTCTCCGGAGCATCCACTTATTGAAAAATGGGCTCCTCAGATCAAGAATCTTGATGAAGTTAAACAGTATCAGGCTGATGCCGCTAAAAAATCTGATTTTGAGCGTACTGAGCTAGCCAAAGACAAGACAGGTGTTCTACTTGATGGAGTTAAAGCTATCAACCCCGTGAATAATAAAGAAATTCCTATTTTTATTTCTGACTATGTACTCATTTCTTATGGTACTGGTGCTATTATGGCTGTTCCTGCTCATGATACTCGTGACTGGGAATTTGCTAAGAAGTTTGATCTGCCTATTATAGAAGTTGTAAAAGGCGGAAATGTAGAGGAAGAAGCTTACACAGATTGTGCTACTGGTATAATGGTTAATTCAGGTATTCTTGATGGTTTATCTGTTGATGATGCTAAAGCTAAGATTATTGAATGGTTAGAAGAACAGGGCAGAGGCACTAAGAAAACTAATTATAAGCTTAGAGACTGGGTATTTTCACGTCAGAGATATTGGGGTGAGCCTATTCCTATCGTTAAGTGCGATGATTGTGGATATGTTGCTATTGATGAGTCTGAGTTACCTCTCAAGCTTCCTATGGTGGAATCTTATGAACCAACAGACAACGGTGAGTCGCCACTTGCCAATATGACTGAGTGGGTAGAGACTACTTGTCCTAAGTGTGGCAAAAAAGCTTACAGAGAAACTGATACTATGCCACAGTGGGCTGGTTCATCTTGGTATTATTTAAGATATATGGATCCACACAATAATGATGCTCTTGCTTCTGAGGAGGCTCTTGAATACTGGAATTGTGTTGATTGGTATAATGGAGGTATGGAGCATACAACACTTCACCTGCTTTACAGTCGTTTCTGGCATAAATTCTTATATGATATCGGTGTTGTTCCTACAAAAGAACCATATTCAAAGCGTACTAGCCACGGTATGATTTTGGGCGAGAATGGCGAAAAGATGAGTAAATCCCGTGGTAATGTAGTAAATCCTGATGATATAGTTAATGAATATGGTGCTGATACACTGAGAATGTACGAAATGTTTATCGGTGACTTTGAGAAAGCTGCTCCATGGAGTCCATCCAGTATCAAGGGCTGTCGTAGATTTATTGAGCGTTACTATAATTTACAGAATATTGTAGTAGATTCAACTGAAATCAGACCTGAACTTGAGAAAGAATTCCACAAAACAATCAAAAAAGTTACTGAGGATATAGAGAATATCAAGTTCAATACAGCTATTGCTTCCCTTATGGCACTTATCAATGTTGTTTCAAACTTTGGTTCAATTTCGAAGAAAGAGCTTGCTATTTTCTCAATACTTCTGAATCCTTTTGCACCACATGTTACTGAAGAAGTGTGGGAAGCCTGTGGTTTAGGCGATGGTATTTTAGCCGAAGCTAAGTGGCCTGAGTATGATGAGTCTAAATGTGTTGACGATACTGTAGAAATTGTTGTACAGGTCAACGGCAAGATTAAAGCAAAAATTATGATTCCAGCAGATTCACAGCAGACTGATGCTATTACTCTTGCTAAAGCTGATGAGAAAGTAAAAGAAGCTATTGGCTCTATGAATATTGTCAAGGAAATATACGTTAAAGGAAAACTTGTTAATATTGTAGTTAAGCCTTAATGTGCGTTTTTGTCTAAATTATACTTTTGTTGTAGAAGACTCTTGACACTTTTCATACATTATTGTATAATTACCTAAGCATTATGCGAATTACCCATGCCTTATGGCGGACGGGAGGGAAATACATGTCAGAAGTAAGACTCAAAGAAAACGAATCTCTTGAGAGTGCTTTAAGAAGATTTAAAAAGCAGTGTGCAAGAGCTGGCGTTATCGCTGAGGTTCGTAAAAGAGAAGCTTATGAGAAGCCTTCTGTAAAACGCAAGAAGAAGTCTGAAGCTGCTCGCAAGCGCAAATACAAATAATTTTAAAGAAACGGACAGGTTAATACTAACTTGTCCGTTTTTATTTTGGTGATTTTATGAAGATTCTTGTTTTATTTGGACCTAATCTTAATATGGTAGGTATCAGAAAAAAAGAGGTTTACGGTACAGAAAGTGCTGATGACATCAATATATGCATAATTGAATACGCAAAAAGAAAAGGCATCGAGTGTGAAGTGTTTCAATCAAATCATGAAGGAGTTTTGATTGATAAAATACACTCTACTCTAGGTTCTTACGATGGAGTTGTTATCAATCCTGGTGCATTAACTCATTATAGCTATGCGTTACGAGACGCTATTGAATGTGTTGTGGAAGTACCTTTTGTAGAGGTGCATATGTCAGATATTTCTAAGCGTGAAGATTTCAGAAAAATTTCTGTGACTGCTGATGTTTGCGTAAAGCAGATTATGGGGTATGGCGTTGATTCATATCTTATGGCTATTGATTATTTATGCGAGGCTGCTAATGTACAATAATT
Organism: Ruminococcus sp.; assembly: GCA_045539655.1. Lineage (GTDB taxonomy): Bacteria > Bacillota > Clostridia > Oscillospirales > Acutalibacteraceae > Ruminococcoides. Next base: position 150,122 of record JAZQFT010000025.1, read on the forward strand.
ACAATAGGATAGAAAAATTAAGGGGGATTTTGCCCGATGGCACCTCAGCTTTCTTGATCACTTCCGGTATTAACAGATATTATTATACTGGTTTCAAATCTTCTGCCGGTGCTTTGTTGATAACTAAAAACTCCGCTACTTTGCTCCTGGATTTCAGATATTTTGAAGCAGGACAAAGTGTTGTCAAAGACCCTATAACTGTTGTATGTTACAAAAAGCTATTCGATGAAATCAATACAATAATTTCATACGAAGGCGTCAAAGCATTGATAGTAGAAGAAGATTACGTTACCATAAGTCAACTTAGTTTGTATCATGAATCAATTAGTGCTACTTTAGTATGTGATTTTGGATTATCCGATAAAATTCTATCATTTAGAATGCTCAAGTCTGTAGATGAAATTTCATGTATAAAAATAGCACAAAATATAACCGAAAAGAGTTTTTTTGAAATATTGAATTATATCAAACCTGGTGTCACAGAAAAAGAGATTGCTGTTGAGTTGGAGTGTTTGATAAAACGTAACGGGGCAGAGGGTGTAGCGTTCGATATCATATCTATTGCTGGAAAGAACACCTCACTTCCACACGGTGTCCCGTCTGATAGGAAAATTGAAAATGGTGATTTCATAACTTTTGACATTGGTTCTATATATAAAGGTTATCACTCTGATATGACTCGTACTGTTGCTTTAGGGTTTGCTACCGATGAGATGAAAGCGATATATGATATAGTTTTGAATGCTCATTATTGCGCTGCAGGTAAGATTGTTTCTGGTAATTCTTGTGCTGATGTAGATAAAGCGGCACGAGAATATATCACTTCTATGGGCTATGGTGAGTGTTTTGGTCACTCAACAGGCCACGGTGTAGGACTTGAGATACATGAAAAACCAACCGTATATCATACAACCAGTGAAGTGCTAAAACCTGGAATGGTTATAACAAATGAACCTGGTATTTATATGCCAGAAAAGTTTGGTGTCAGAATAGAAGATATGTATTTAGTTACAGATACAGGACACGAAGATTTAGCTTGTATTGATAAAGAACTAATAATTCTATAAAACCTATTGATTTTTATTGTATTTATCTGTATAATTATTTGTGTAAATTTTTGTAATTTGCTAATTCAAATATTTTTTGGAGGGAAACATAATGATTTCTGCAGGTGATTTCAGAAACGGCGTAACATTCGAAATGGATGGTCAGGTTGTTTCTATCATTGAATTTCAGCACGTAAAACCAGGTAAAGGCGCAGCTTTTGTAAGAACAAAGATCAGAAACGTTATCACTGGTTCTGTTGTTGAAAAAACTTTTAATCCTAACGACAAATATCCTACAGCTTTTATTGAGAGAAAGGATATGGAGTATAGCTACAACGATGGCGACCTCTATTACTTTATGGACACTGAAACATGGGAGCAGGTTCCAATCAATGCATCTATTCTTGGTGATAGTTTCAAGTTTGTTAAAGAAAATATGACTTGTAAAGTTCTTTCTTATAAGGGCAATGTATTCGGTGTAGAGCCACCTAACTTTGTTGAGCTTGTTATCACTCAGACTGATCCTGGCTTTGCTGGCAACACAGCTACTAACGCTACTAAGCCAGCTACTGTTGAAACAGGTGCTGAGATTAAGGTTCCTCTCTTTATCGAAGAGGGCGAGGTAGTTCAGATTGACACACGTACAGGCGAGTATCTCGGCAGAGCATAAGGAGTAAAGAATATGACTTTATCAGAAAAGATTTCGTATATCAGAGGTTTGGCTGATGGTCTTGAGCTTGATAATGATAAAAAAGAAGTTAAGGTTTTAAACGCTATTATCGAACTTCTTGACGACATGTCTATCGCTGTTGAGACTATGGAGGATCTCTATGATGAGCTTGCTGAGCAGGTAGATGCAATCGATGAAGATCTCACAACGCTTGAAGATGATTTCTATGATGATTGTGACTGCTGTGATTGTGATGATTGTGACGACGACTGTGATTGTTGCGATTGTTTCGATGAAGAAGAAGCTTATTATGAAGTAACTTGTGGTAAGTGCAACGAGCAAATTTGTGTTTGCGAAGATGTACTTCTTGAAGGTGAGATTGAGTGTCCAAACTGTGGTGAGTTACTAGAGTTTGATTTCTCTTGTCTTTGTGATGAAGAGTGCGACTGTGACTGCTGCTGTGGTGATGACGATCTTATGTCTTAATTTCATTTAACATTTTAAACACCTCTCGTGTATTATAACGAGGGGTGTTTTTTTTTGCGCTCAAAAAAGAAGTTATCTAAGACACATAAGATTATAAAGAAGATAATTGTTTCAGTTTTATCTTTAGCTATCGCTGTTGTAGTGTTTTTTGAGCTGACAGTAAGAGATAGATTAGAGTATGTAATTATTGCGGAAATTAAGACTTTAGCGCATACTGCGATAAATAATGCTGTCAAAGACTATATTAACAAAAACAACTCTATATGCGATGAACTTGTCGAATTTTCATCTGGTGACTCTAGCGAAATTACATCAATTACTGAAAATATTTACGCAGTAAATACTTTCAAGGCAGAAATCAGTAATATGGCACAGTCGTATATTGATAGTATGATGCTTGTTGATGGCATAAATGTAAAACTTGGCAACTTCACAGGACTTACCATTCTATCAAATGTTGGTCCCTATATACATTTCAACATAGATTCAACACCATCAGTTAGCTGTGAGATTCTTAGCAGTTTTAAATCAGCAGGGGTTAATCAGACAATGCATCACATTGAACTTGAAGTATATGTTGATATTTACGTGGGGAATCCGTTTAGGATAGAGTCTATTAAATTCGGTACATCCTATGAGATATCTCAAACTATTATAGTTGGAAGTGTACCATCAGCTTATGGAACTATCTCTAGATATTGATATAAAATTGTGAATTTACTGTAAAATACCGCAATATAATGTTAAAATCTATTGAAATCTTATGGATATTATGATAAAATACATAGGATAATACATAATTAGGGGGATAATGTCTTGCCGAATAATAAAATGGCAGCAAATAAAGCAATATCTCAAAACGAGTATCTGAGTCTTTCATCTGAAATTATGGCTGTTCGTAAACGCGGATCAGTGCCTCTTGCTTATGTCAGAACATATGGTTGTCAGCAAAATGTTGCGGATAGTGAAAGAATCAAAGGTATGCTCGATAAAGTCGGTTTTTCTTTTACAGAGAATGTTGAAGATGCTGATTTTATACTTTTTAACACCTGCGCTGTAAGAGAACACGCAGAAGATAGGGTGTTTGGCAATGTCGGAGCACTTAAGAATATAAAACGCAAGCATCCATCGGTTATTATCGCTTTGTGTGGTTGTATGATGGAACAAGAACATGTTGCTAAGCGTATACAAGACAGCTTTCCATTTGTTTCACTTGTTTTCGGAACCAACTGCTTGCACGAGTTTCCACGTTTGCTATATAATACACTGCTTTATGGTAAGAGGACTTTTCTGCGCGGTAACACTGATGAAAATGTCTACGAAGGTATTCCTATTAAGAGAGATGGGTTATTTAAGGGTTTTTTGCCTATTATGTATGGATGCGATAACTTCTGCTCATATTGTATCGTACCTTATGTAAGAGGCCGAGAAAAAAGCAGACGCCCAGAAGTAGTCGTAAAAGAAGCACGAGAGATGATCGAAGCCGGGTATAAAGATATATGTTTACTCGGTCAGAATGTAAACTCTTATGGTAAAGGTCTTGACCCAAGACCGAACTTTGCATCACTTTTAAATGAAATTGATAAAATCGAAGGTGATTATATCTTACGATTTATGACCTCACACCCAAAAGACTGTACAAAGGAACTCATAGATACTATTGCAGACAGTAAACATATCAGTCATCATTTGCATCTGCCTTTCCAGTCTGGTTCTAACAGGATTTTGAAACTGATGAATCGTAGATATACCAGAGAAAAGTACCTTGATATCATAAACTACGCAAAAGAGAGGATTCCTGATCTTTCTCTTACAAGCGATATCATTGTTGGCTTTCCTGGCGAAACGTATGATGATTTTAAGGATACATTATCACTTATCAAAGAAATTGAATTCACTTCTCTTTTTACGTTTATATATTCCAGACGTAAAGGTACACCGGCAGCTACTATGCCTGATGTAGCAACTGATGAAGAAAAATCGATCTGGTTTAGAGAGCTTTTAAAGGTTCAGGAAGAAATTGCTGCTAAAAGATGTGCAAATATGGTTGGTTCAATTCAAAAAGTTCTTGTTGAAGAAAAAAGTTCTAACAAAGAGGGTATACTATCTGGTAGAACAAACGGGAATATTATCGTGGAATTTGCCGGTGACGAAAGTCTTATCGGTTCATTTAAAAATATAAAAATAACAAAAGCACGCAATTGGATATTAAATGGCGAGCTTGTAAAGGAGTAATAATTATGGATTTAGTAGCACTAGCTAGACAGATGGGACATGCTATTCAAGATGAGAAAGCATACAAAGATTTACAGACAGCTAAAGAGGCTGCAGATAACGACAAAGAGCTTCAGGATCTTATAGGTGAATTCAATTTAAAGAGAATGGCTATCAATAACGAAGCTTGCAAAGAAGATAGAGATGAAGAAAAGCTCAGAACTCTTAACACAGAAATGCGTGATCTATATACAAAGATTATGAAAAATGAAAACATGCTTGCCTATAATAATGCAAAGACTGATCTTGACACAATTTTACAGCGTGTACTTGCTATAATCACACAGTCAGCTGAAGGCGAAGATCCTGATACTACTGATTTTTCTGCTTCATGTACACATGATTGTTCAACATGTGGTGGTTGTCACTAATACTTAAATTTCACGGGTAAGGAATGAGGGTAAATGGCTGAGCTTTCTCCAATGATGAAGCAATATTTCAGCATAAAAGAGAATAACAAAGACAGCATTTTGTTTTTTAGGCTAGGCGATTTTTATGAGATGTTCTTCGAAGATGCAAAAATCGCTTCTAAAGAACTTGAGCTAACTTTAACGGGTCGTGATTGTGGTCAGGAAGAACGTGCGCCAATGTGTGGTGTGCCTTTTCACAGTGCAGAAAATTATATCGCTAGACTTGTTTCAAAGGGATATAAGGTTGCTATCTGTGAGCAGACCGAAGATCCATCACAAGCAAAAGGTATTGTAAAACGTGATATTATCCGAGTTATCACACCAGGTACTGTAATGGAGAGCTCAATGCTTGATGAAAGCACTAACAACTATATTTGTTGTGCCTACTCTTCTGATAAAAATATAGGTCTGTGTTTTTGTGATATATCTACCGGCCAACTCAACGTTACTTGTATAGATGCTAAAGATGCTGTATCACAGCTCAAAACACAGTTGACTTCCTATGCGCCTAAAGAGATTATTCTTGGTGGTAAAATCAAATCCAATAGTGGCTTGCTTTCTTTCATCAAAGACAAACTCTCCTGTTTTGTTTCTTTTGTTGATGAGAATTCTTGTGGTTATCTTGATTGTTCTGATATTGTTCTGTCACAGTTCGGCGCAAAAAAAGCTGAAGCTGTTGCTGAGAATAAAGATGTTATTATTTCACTTGGTGTTTTACTCAATTATCTGAAAGAAACACAAAAAACAGGTCTTGAACGTATAGAGCACATAGATTTGTATTCTGATGATCAGTATATGAATCTTGATTATAACACTCGCAGAAATTTAGAGCTCACACAGACTATGCGTACAAAAGAGAAAAAACATAGCTTGTTGTGGGTGTTGGATAATACCAAAACAGCTATGGGCAAGCGCATGATTCGTTCTTGGGTTGAACATCCGTTAATGAATGTTGCTCATATTTTGAAACGCCAGAATGCTATCGAAGAACTTGTTAATAAAACAGTGAAACGACTAGAGCTTTCTGCTATGCTCGTCGGGATATTTGATATTGAACGACTTATGACCCGAATTGTATATGGCTCAGCTAATGCCCGAGAACTACGTTCGTTATGTGCTGCGCTTTCTAACTTACCTAAGTTACATGATGAACTTTCTGATTCAGAGTCCAATTACCTGTGCGAACTTTACAACGACCTTGATACGCTGGATGATATCAAAGATCTTATAGATAATGCAATCGTAGAAGAACCACCTTTTTCGGTTCGTGAAGGCGGGATGATAAAGACAGGTTATTCCGAGGAGCTTGATGTGTTGAGTGGTGATATGAATAACTCGACATCGCTCTTGACTAAAATTGAAATTGAACAAAAGGAACTCACAGGAATTCCTAAACTCAAAGTTGGATATAACAGGGTGTTCGGCTACTACATTGAGGTTACTAACTCTTACAAAGAGCTAGTGCCTGAAAATTACATAAGAAAACAGACTCTTGCAAACTGTGAGAGGTATATAACACCTGAACTCAAAGAGCTTGAAGGCAGAATACTTGGAGCTAAAGATAGGGCAATAGCACTTGAATATGCGTTGTTTGATGAGGTCAGGAAGAAAGTTGCTGAAAATTTAAACAGGATTGAAAAATCTGCACATGCTGTTGCGGTAATTGATACTTTAGTTTCTTTGGCTAATGTCGCTTCATCTAACAGATATGTAAAACCTGAAGTTAACCTATCTAGTGTTGTTAGGTTGAAAGATTGTAGACATCCTGTTGTAGAGGCACTGCTAGATACTACTCCGTTTGTACCGAATGATGTCTACCTTGATAGTGATTCTAATCGTGTTGCGATTATTACCGGTCCTAACATGGCTGGTAAATCGACATATATGAGACAGGTTGCTCTTATTGTTCTCATGGCGCAAATGGGCAGCTTTGTACCTGCATCATACGCTGAAATTGGTATAGTAGATAGTATTTTTACACGTGTTGGTGCATCTGACGACTTAGCGTCTGGTCAGTCAACTTTTATGGTTGAGATGAACGAAGTAGCTAATATTATCAAAAATGCGACAAAAATGAGCTTGCTTATTCTTGATGAGATTGGCAGAGGTACTTCGACTTATGATGGTATGAGTATTGCACGGGCTGTACTGGAGTTTGTTGCAGATAAAAAACGTCTGGGAGCAAAAGCACTTTTTGCTACTCATTATCATGAGCTAACTGTTCTTGAACAGATTATCGATGGCGTAAAGAATTATAATATTGCTGTAAAAAAACGTGGTGACGATATTACGTTTTTACGTCGCATTGTTCCTGGTGGTGCAGATGATAGTTATGGTATCGAAGTAGCAAAGCTAGCCGGTATTCCTGACTCGGTCATTTTAAGAGCGAAAGAAATACTTAAGGACCTTGTTTTTGAAAATGGTGGATCTAGTAAAAATATTTTGACTTCAAACAGCGAGCCTGATATGTTAGAGCTTGAGCAACTATCTCTTATACCTAGTAGTAGCAATGCTGTTGTAGAAAAACTGAAAGGTGTCGATCTTAACACTCTGACACCTATTGAAGCGATGAATTTATTATATGAACTAAAAAATATGACTGAATAATTGGAGGTGAACACGTATGGGTAGAATTAATGTTTTAGATAAACATGTAGCTGAACTTATCGCTGCTGGTGAGGTTGTTGAACGACCAGCTTCTGTTATCAAGGAGCTCGTCGAAAACTCAATTGATGCCGGTGCAACAGCTGTTACTGTTGAGATAAAAAACGGTGGAACTACCTTTATGCGTGTTGCTGACAATGGTTGTGGCATTATGAGAGAAGACATCAAAGTAGCTTTTCTCAGGCACGCCACAAGTAAAGTTAGAATAGAAAACGACCTTGATTCTATATCTACTCTAGGTTTTAGAGGAGAAGCTCTAGCATCAATATCGGCGGTCTCACATCTTGAACTTATCACTAAATCTGATGTCGAAGAAATTGGAACCAGATATGTGATTTCAGGAGGAGAAGAGGTGTCGCTGAGTGATGCGGGCTGTCCTGATGGAACAACATTTATTATCAGAGATTTGTTTTATAACATCCCTGCTCGAATGAAGTTTTTAAAAACTGATGTTGGTGAGGGTAATGCTGTTTCTAATGTTATAGATAAGATAGCGTTGTCACATCCAGATGTTGCTATTACATATATAAAAGATTCTAAACAGGTGTTAAAAACATCTGGCGATGGCAAATTGCTTTCTGCTATTTACTCTGTATATGGCAGAGAGTTTGCTAACGCTTTGATTCCTGTTGATTATGAGCTTAACGGAATTAGTGTTAGTGGTTATATTTCAAAACCTCAATATGCAAGACCTAACCGAAATATGCAAAACTTTTTTATAAACGGTCGTTTTGTTAAAAGTGGTACTGCTATGGCTGCTGTTGCAGAAGCGTGCAAAGGTTCTGTTATGGTAGGTAAATTTGCGTCTTGTGTACTAAATATCGATATAGCTTATGAAGCGGTTGATGTTAATGTGCATCCAGCCAAAATAGAAGTACGTTTTGTAAATGAAAGACCCGTTTTTGATGCCGTATATCACGCTGTGAAATCAGCGCTTAATTTGGGGGATACTCGCAAAAACGCTGTGCTTAGTTCAAATAATAAGACTCAAAAAACAGTGAACCCATTCGAGCTTGCTCAAAAAGCGTTCAGAGAACGTGATGAGCAAAACAACGCTCAAAGAATAATAACTGAGAAACCAAAAGACAAGGTTAATACCGATCCGTTCAAGCTTTTGGATGAACCTATTGTTACTAAACCACAAAAGCCTATTTCTTTTTCACAAATAGTTGCTGATTCATCAAATCCACTTGATGTTTATTCTAAAGCTACAGCTAAACACGAAGTTAAAGTAGCTAAGTTAGTTGAAGATAAAAAAGTGGAGGTCGCTGCACATTATGAAACTGTTGTGGAAAATGATGTTACAGTTTTTGATGACCCACAGGAAAAACCTGTTGAAGATATTAAGCCGCTTATTGATATCAGCGAAGATTCTTACCGATATATCGGAGAAGCTTTTAAAACCTATATCATTATCGAGAAAAATTCTAAAGAACTAATTCTGATTGATAAACACGCTGCTCATGAGCGTATTATCTATGAAAGATTAAAAGAAGAAAAAGGCTCTGGCTTTTCACAATTATTATTAGAACCAATTTCTGTTACTTTGAATAAACTCGATTATAACAGCGTTATAAACAACATCGAATTATTTAAAGAAACAGGATTTGATGTTGAGGATTTTGGTGATGGTGTTGTACTTGTAAGAAGTGCACCACAGTATCTTGAAAAAGAAGATATTGAACAAACAGTTATAGAAATGTCCGGTTATCTGACTGAGAATAAAAAGAGTATTAAAACAGAACAAATGGACTGGATATATCACAATGTCTCTTGTAGAGCAGCCATAAAAGCAGGGAACATCAGCACTGATCTTGAACTTATTGATCTTGCTAAAAAGGTTGAAAGCGATAGTTCGCTTAGATATTGTCCGCATGGTAGACCTCTTTGTATTGTGATTAAAAAGCACGAGATAGAAAAACAATTTGGTAGGGTATGATTACTATGGAAAACAAGATTCCTTTAATTTGTATCGTTGGTCCTACAGCAAGTGGAAAGACTTCTCTAGCTATTAAGTTAGCAAAACTTTTTGATGGTGAGATAGTTTCTGCTGATTCTATGCAGATATATAAAGGGATGGATATAGCTACTGCGAAACCAACCGTTTCAGAGCAAGATGGGATAATCCATCATCTCATTGATCACGTTGAAGTTGATAAATCCTTTTCAGTAGCACAGTATTGTCAAGCTGCACATTCAATCATTAGAGATGTCCATAAAAGAGGCAATACACCTATCCTTGTTGGTGGCACTGGACTCTACGTTGATTCTTTGCTAAATAATATTACTTTTTCTGATGCAGACAGTGATGAGAAACTTCGTGAAGAGCTATATGATCAATACACTTCTTATGGAGTTGATTTCCTGCTCGATAAGCTAGCTTCGTTTGATAAATGTTCTGCTGAGCGTCTTTGCGTTGAAAAAAACGTTAAACGTATTATCAGAGCTATTGAGATTTATCAGCTTACCGGTGTTACTATGACTGAGCATAACGAGAATTCAATGCTTAATGATTCACCGTATAAAGTTGTAAAAATCGGACTTACTGCAACAGACAGACAGTATTTGTATAATAGGATCAACAAACGAGTTGATATTATGGTGGAAAATGGACTTATAGATGAAGCTCGGACATATTTATCTAAGCGTGTGAGTTCTACTTCTTCTATGGCTATTGGACACAAAGAGCTTTTTCCTTACTTTAATGGTGAAGCAGACCTCGATACTTGCTTAGAAAATCTCAAAATGCAAACCAGAAGATACGCTAAACGTCAGCTAACTTGGTTTAAACGTGATCTTAATACATACTGGCTTGATATCGATGTCTTAAATGAAGAAGAATTACTGAATAAATCAGAACAAATTATTAAGAAGGTTCTTTTTAATGAATAAAAACTCTGCGAATATAAAAGACAAAAAACAAAACAAACGAACTCCTGAACAAAAAGCTGCTGCGAGAAAGCTTACGTCTAGAATTATTATTGGCGTATCTATTGCACTCGTTCTTGTTTTTATAGTTTTTATTTTTGTTACAACAAACTTTATGGGTAGTGAAAGTATCGTTACTGAGGTTGCTTATAGGACTGTTGTTTCTGATTCTATTAGCACTACAGGTTTTGTTATAAGAGATGAAGAGTACATAAAAGATAATAAGGACGGAGTGCTTGTATATCAGGTTTCAAGTGGTGACAAAATCACTGCAAAAGGAACCATTGCAACTATATACAACACTGAAACAGATGCTGTTAACTTCCAGAAATACTGCGACTTACAGGAAGAAATTGATGAACTTAAGGCACTTAATAATATTTTTAGTTCATCAAATGTAGGTCTTGATTCTGTGAATAACAGACTGGATCAGAAGCTTATATCTTATATTGATGCGGTGAATGATCGTGATTTTAATGATATTTCTCTTGTGAAAAGTGATTTGTTGACAGCTATTTACAGAAAGCAGATTCTGACAGGAGATCATAAAAATTTTGATGATAAGATTGAACAGCTTGAGGAGGAAAAAGCTAGCCTTGAGAGCACAATCAATGATAGTATTGGCGAAATAGAATCAGAAGATTCCGGGTATTTTGTATCTACGTTAGATGGATATGAACAATCTTTTTCGCTTGATATGCTAGACCAGATCACATATTCTGATATTAAAAATGTAAAACCTCAGAATATCAATGAAGATAAATATGTTGGCAAAGTCATTAAAGGTGTCAACTGGTATTTGGCTTGTCCTGTTACTAAAGAACAAGCTGTTGCAATTACCCACAGCACTAGCGACGTACAAGTCAGAATTCCATACGCCAGCAATGAATCTATACCTGCTAAAGTTGTATCGGTAAATCAGTTTTCTGATGAGGATATGGCTGTTGTGATCATTGAATGTAACTATATGAGTCCTGCTTTATCACAAATCAGAAATGAAGCTGTTGAAATTGATCTCAATACATATGAGGGACTGAAAGTCAACAAAGCTGCTCTTCATGACGATTATGTTACTAAAACAGTTACTGATGAAGACGGTAAAACTACAACATTAGATAATAAAGTACAGGGCGTTTATGTTAAGTACGGTAGTCAGTTGTTATTCAAGCAAGTGTATATAATTTATTCTGACGAAGATTATGTGATTTGTAGTGAAAATCCAAATGGTGATATTTTATTTAACGGTACTACTGTTGCTTTGTATGATGAAATTGTTGTAGAAGGAGATGATTTATATAATGGCAAGCTCGTTGATTGACGTTGAGTATAACTATAATGAAATTTGTGAAAACATTGCAAAAGCAGCGCAAAAATGTGGTAAAACTGCTGATGATATAACTTTTTTAGCTGCAACTAAAACTGTTGACGTGGCAACTATAAACCACGCTATTTCGTTGGGTTTATCTTACATAGGTGAAAACAGAGTTCAAGAGTTAATTTCTAAGTATGAACAGTACGACTTAAGTAATGCGAGTTTACAGTTTATAGGTCATTTGCAGTCAAATAAAGTTAGACAGATTATTGATAAAGTTGATTTGATACAGTCGGTTGATTCTTTGAAGCTTGCAACTGAGATTTCAAGACAAGCTACTCTGAAAAATAAGAGTATGGATATTCTTATAGAAGTGAATATCGGTATGGAAGATAGCAAGTCAGGTGTTCTGCCGGAAAAATTAATGGATTTGATATATCAAATCAAGGATTTACCTTCTATCAGTATCAAAGGATTGATGGCGATACCGCCAATTTGTGAAAATCCACAGAAAAATTGTAAATATTTTGATAATATGCATAAAATGTTTATTGACATAAAGAGCAAAAACATAGATAATATATCTATGGATATACTGTCTATGGGTATGTCAGACGATTATTACGAAGCTATTTTGTCTGGTTCAAATATGGTCAGAGTTGGTTCTGCGTTGTTTGGCGCCAGAAACTATAATTTACTTTAATTGGAGGTAGTTTATATGGCTGGATTTGTTGATAAGTTCAAGCGTATGTGGGATGCTCCGGATGATGAATACGAGTATGATGAGTATGGCTATGAAGACCAAGAAGATGAAATTGAAGAGTCTTATAGCAGAAGTACAAAAAGATTTGATGATTTTGATGATTATGATAACAGACCCGTAAGAGAGGTTTCACGTAGAAATAAGCTTGTAAATATCAGCACTACCGCGAAACTACAGGTTGCATTGTTTAAGCCGGAGAGATTTGGTGAAGAAACAAGAAACATCGCTGATGAGCTTGTTAAAACTCATACTGTTGTCTTGAATCTTGAAAACACTAATAAAGATATGGCAAGACGTATTATCGACTTCTTGAGTGGCGTTGCGTATGCTAATCGTGGAAAAATAAAGAAGATTTCTGCTAATACTTTCATCATTATTCCTAACAATGTTGATTTGACTGGTGATGATTTGCTTGACGAGCTTGAACACAGTGGTCTTTATTTCTAAATAATGTCTTTTCTTAATTCTGCTGAGGACAAGCTGATATTAGCTAAAGCGCACGACGCTATAGAATTGTCTCAAAAAAGATTTTCTTCATGTTTTTTAGGCTTTTTGAACGAACACGAAGCTTCTTATTTGAAAAACCATTTGAACTTGGATAATCGTAATTATTTTTGGGGTGGCTATAGCGAAGCTCTTCGTGTCATATTCGGTGCAAATGTAATGGAAAACGAGGATTTTCCTATTATCGCCCTCAGGTTTGATTACAAAGCTGAATACAGACTGAGTCATAGAGATTTTTTAGGTTCACTTATGGCTTTAGGAATCGAGCGTGCCACTGTTGGAGATATTCTTGTTTTTGATTCACATGCTATTGTATTTGTGAAAAAAGATATTGCAGCTTTTATTGAAACTCAGATTACTAAAATCGGCAAAGTTGGTGTCAAAATTTCACGTGTCGATTGTAGAATGATAGAATACAAAAATGAGTTTGAAATTTTAAATTTGTCTTTATCTTCATTAAGATTAGATGTTTTTGTTTCAGCAGTATGTTCATTGTCCAGAGATAAATCTCTCAGACTAATTAAAACCGATTTTGTTTCGGTGAATCATAATATTGAAAATAACATTTCAAAAACGATAAAAGTTGATGATGTTATTACGATAAGAAAATTTGGTAAATTTGTTTTTACTGAAAATTGTGGTTTTTCAAGAAAAGGAAAGATCAGAATTGAAGTAAGACATTTTAGATAGGAGTGCAAACTATGCTTACAATTGACGAAATTAAGAACATAGCTTTCAGAAAAGCTGGTATTAGTGGTTATCGTGCGGATGATGTTGATGAGTTTATCGATGATGTTATCGCTACTTTTGAGCAGATGAAGGCTGAAAAAGCTGATCTTCTCAGAAAAATGGATATCCTAGCAACAAAGATTGAACAGTACAGGTCTGATGAAGAAACCGTAAGAAATGCTCTGCTTTCTTCACAAAAACTTGCTGATCAAGCTCAAAAAGAAGCAAAAGACAAAGCTACATATATTATCAAGGCTGCTGAAAAGAAATCAAGAAAGATTCTTACAGAAGCTGAGATGGCTACTGAGCGCGAAAAAGATAAATATGAAGCTGTGCTTTCAGAAACAGCAAAGCTCAGAAAAGAAATGATTTCTCTTTATAAAAAGCACCTTGCTTTGCTCGATGAATTTCCAACAGAAGAAGTAGCTAAAGCAAAGCGTGAGGACCTTGACGAAAAATATCCTTTTGAACCAGTCGATGAGATAATCAATTCTGATGATATCGATGTAGAAGAAGAGATGGTACAAGTTGCAGAGGTTGCGCCTATAGTTAAGCCTGCTGTAAAAAATGATGAAGCTAAACCTGAGCATAAGAACGAGAAGTTTGACCAGCTTAAGTTTGGCGATAACTACGATGTAGAATAAAATTTTATTTGGAGTGTAAAAAAATGTCCCAGGATTACAATTCCACGCTTAATCTGCCAAAGACAGATTTTCCGATGCGTGCCGGATTACCTCAGTCGGAGCCTGTAGCTCTTGAAAATTGGCTTGCTGACAAGGTTTATGAAAAATTGATGGAGAAAAACGAGGGCAAACCATTATATGTTTTGCATGACGGTCCTCCATATGCTAACGGTAATATTCACCTTGGAACCGCTTTAAATAAGGTGCTCAAAGATTTTATTGTTAGATATAAAAATATGTCAGGATTTAAAGCGCCTTTTGTTCCAGGTTGGGATACTCATGGTCTTCCAACTGAGCTAAAAGCAAGAACTAAAGCCGGTGTTGGTAATTCAACAACCATATCTGATGTTGAGCTACGTAAAATCTGCCGTGAATTTGCTCTTTCTTATTTGGATGATCAGAGAAACCAGTTCAAAAGACTTGGTGTGATGGGTGAGTGGGATAATCCTTATATTACTTTAAATCATGAGTTTGAAGCTACACAGATTGAAGTGTTTGCTGAAATGGCATGTAAAGGTTACATTTATAAGGGGTTAAAACCGGTTTACTGGTGTCCCGAGTGTAGAACTGCTCTTGCAGAAGCTGAGATTGAGTATGCTGAGGATCCTTGCCATTCAATATATGTTAAGTTTAATGTTACTGATGATTTAGGAAAGCTTTCAGCGCTTGGTGTTGATCCGGCTAAATGCTATTTTGTTATTTGGACAACAACAACATGGACACTTCCTGCTAATGTAGCGATATGCGTAGGACCTGATTTTGAATACTCAGTTATTAAAGCAAATGATGAGTATTACATTATGGCTACTGAACTTTATAAAAATGCTTTTGAAGCTGCGGATATCTCAGAATATGAGGTTGTAGCAACTATAAAGGGTTCTGAACTTGAATATATAAAAACAGCACATCCTTTTATTGATCGCACTTCACTTGTTATTGTTGGTGGCCACGTTACTCTTGAGAGTGGTACAGGTTGTGTACATACTGCTCCGGGACACGGTGTAGAAGACTTTGAGGTTTGTAAGAACTATCCTGAGCTTCCGATTGTTGTTCCTGTTGATGCTAACGGTAAGCTCACTTCTGAAGCAGGTCAGTTCGAGGGTCTTTCTACTGAAGAGTCAAACAAACCTATTGCAATGCATCTTGAAGAAATTGGAGCTTTATTTGCTTTGCAAAAGATTATTCACCAGTATCCACATTGTTGGAGATGTAAAAAGCCGGTTATTTTCAGAGCAACCGATCAGTGGTTCTGTTCTGTTGATGATTTTAAAGACGATGCTTGCGAAGCTATTAAAGACGTTCAGTGGATTCCTAAATGGGGTCAGGATAGAATTACATCAATGGTAAGAGAACGTAAGGATTGGTGTATTTCTCGTCAGCGTAAGTGGGGCGTACCAATTCCTATCTTCTTCTGCAAAGAGTGTGGAGAGCCACATATTGATAAGGAAGCTATGCAGGCTGTTGCTGATATCTTCAGAGTAAAAGGTTCAGACGCTTGGTATGAGCTTGATGCATCAGAGTTTTTACCTGCTGGCACAAAGTGTAAAAAGTGTGGTTGCACTGATTTTGATAAAGAAAAAGATATCATGGACGTTTGGTTTGATAGCGGTTCTTCACACGCTGCTGTATGTAAGAACAGAGAGTATCTCAAATGGCCTGCTGATCTTTATCTTGAGGGCGCTGACCAGTACAGAGGTTGGTTCCAGTCATCACTTCTCACAGCTGTTGCTACATCTGGTACTGCTCCTTATAAAGCTGTTCTCACTCATGGATGGGTTGTTGATGGAGAAGGAAGAAAGATGAGCAAGTCTTTAGGCAACGGTATTGATCCACAGGAAGTTGTTGATCAGTATGGTGCAGATGTATTAAGACTTTGGGTAGCATCTTCAGACTATCATGTGGATATCCGAATTTCCAAAGATATTTTAAAACAGCTTTCTGAAGCGTATAGAAAGATTAGAAATACAGCTAGATATATCTTAGGCAACTTAAACGACTTCAACCCTGATACTGACTCAGTTGATATTTCTGAGTTTTTTGATATTGATAAATGGGCTGTTTATAAACTGAACGAGCTTATCGATAAAGTTAAAGCGGGGTATGACGCTTTTGAGTTCCATCAGGTTTACCATGCAATTCATAATTTCTGCGTTGTTGATATGTCTAACTTCTATCTTGACGTACTGAAGGATAGACTGTACACTGAAAAAGCTGATTCTAAAGAACGTAGAGCTGCTCAGACCGCTATGTATATCATTCTTGATGCACTCACAAGAATGATTGCACCTATTCTTGCATATACATCTGATGAAATTTGGAAATATATGCCGCATCGTGGGTGTGACGATAGCGAGCACGTTGTTTACAATTCAATGCCTGAGAGAATTGAAGTCTATTGCGATACAGACTTTGCTACTAAATGGGATAGAATTCACGATCTCAGAGATACCGTAAAGAAGAGTCTTGAAACTGTTATCAAAGAAAAGACAATTCGTTCTTCATTGGAAGCTGCTATTACTTTAAGAGCTTCAGGAGAAGAGTATGACTTTTTGAAGAGTATTGAAGATGAACTCACTACTATCTTTATTGTTTCACAGGTTGATATAGTAAACTGCGATGCTGCTGAGCTTACTGTTGAAGTTAGCAAAGCAAAAGGCGAAAAATGTGAGCGTTGCTGGTCGATCAGCGAAAGCGTTGGTGATGATGCCACACATCCTACGCTTTGCAAACGTTGTGCTGATATTTTAAATGCTTAATTTTTATGCGGTGTATCTTTGATACACCGCATACTTATAGGAGTTGATTTCTTGGCTATTTTGTATTTGTTGATAGCATTGTTAATAGTTGTTGTAGATCAAGTGGTTAAATATTTTGTAATTATGTATTTAGAACCTTTATCTTCAGTTACTGCAATTCCTTATGTTCTCGATTTAATATATGTTGAGAACAGAGGAGTTGCATTTGGTATGTTCCAGAATATGAGATGGTTATTTGTTTTGATTACAAGTATAGTTATAGTTGCTTTTATCGTTTTGATAATCAAAAACAAAGGAGAGAGCACGTTGTTTTCTATTGCATCAACTCTTATAGTTGGTGGCGGAATCGGAAATTTGATTGATAGAATTGCTCACGGATTTGTTGTGGACTATTTGCGACTATCTTTTTTTCCACCAGTGTGTAATTTTGCTGATTATTGTATTACCGCCGGCACTATTTTGTTGATTATTTATCTTATATTTTATTCAGATATAGGAAATGAGAATAAGTTAGATAAAGAATGAGTTATGAATAAATTTATATACAAAATTAATAACGAAAATGTTGGTAAGCGATTAGATGCTTTTCTATCTATTAAAATCGTAAACGTGTCACGTTCTTCTATAACTAAAAATATATCAAAAGGACTTGTTTTAGTAAATTCGAAAACCGTTTCAAAAAGCTACAAGCTTTCTTTAGGTGATATTGTTGAATTTAATATTGAAGAACCTGTTGAACTTGATGTGTCACCTCAAGATATTCCTCTTGATATCGTCTATGAAGACGATGATTTGCTTGTTGTAAATAAACCCAAGGGTATGGTAGTACATCCTGCTGCAGGAAATTATACGGATACCTTAGTGAATGCACTAATGTTTCACTGTAAGGATTCTCTGTCCGGTATAAATGGGGTTTTAAGACCTGGCATTGTACACAGAATTGATAAAAACACCAGTGGCCTTCTTATAGTTGCTAAAAATGATTTATCACATAACCATTTAGCACAGCAGATTAAAGAGCACTCTTTCACACGAGTATATTTAGCTGTTGTTTATGGTAATATCAAAGATGATTTCGGAACTATAGATAAGCCAATTGGTAGACACCCAAAGGATAGAAAGAAAATGTGTGTAACTGAGAAAAACAGCAGGTCTGCAGTTACACACTATAAAATTATAGAGAGATTCAACGGATTCACTTTGATCGAATGCAAGCTTGAAACAGGAAGAACGCATCAGATTCGTGTTCATATGGCTAGTATTGGTCACCCTGTTGCAGGGGATGACGTGTATGGTCCTAAAAAAGTCATTACTGAGTTAAACGGTCAGTGTTTGCATGCTAAAAGTATTGGTTTTGTACATCCTGTAACAGGTAAATATATTGAGTTTTCTTCCGAAGTTCCTGAAGTTTTTTCTAGATTTCTACATAAGCTACATAAAATGCATTAAATTTTTGTTACTTTTAAAAAAACGCTTGCATTTAATTTTCTTTTATGATACAATATTTGAGCATTTGAGACCGTCAAACAGTTGATGGGGATCAAATTACGACTTTTAGTCACAATTTGAAGCGGATAGTCCTCTGCTCAGTAGGCATGAATATCTGAAAAATTTTAGGAGGATCACAATGGACGCATTAAAAACTATTGCTCAGAGCTCTATCAAAGAGTCTGCACCTGAATTTTCTGTTGGTGATACTGTAAAAGTATCAGTAAACATCCGTGAAGGAGAAAGAGAAAGAATTCAGATGTTCGAAGGTACTGTTATCGCAAAGAAGGGTTCTGGCGTTGCAGAAACATTTACAGTAAGACGTGTATCTTACGGTGTTGGTGTTGAGAGAGTTTTCCCACTCCACTCACCAAACGTTGTTGACGTTAAGGTTATCAGACACGGTAAGGTTCGTAGAAGCAAACTTTACTATCTCCG
Organism: Ruminococcus sp.; assembly: GCA_045539655.1. GTDB lineage: Bacteria > Bacillota > Clostridia > Oscillospirales > Acutalibacteraceae > Ruminococcoides. The sequence continues at coordinate 169,273 of JAZQFT010000025.1, forward strand.
TGATAGAGTTGGTAAGGCTGCTAAAGTCAAAGAAGAAATCCGTAAATAAAGTTTTTAAAAAGGGACTTTATGGTCCCTTTTTTGCTATCTGTTTTTTAGGGTGTGTCAAATTTGAAAATAGATAATGAGATGTATAACGAGATTTTTGGCGAAGTGGAATCCAGTAACGAAACTTCTGAAAAACTCAAAGTAAAACTGAATAATAATACTTTATCTAATTGTTTGTATGATTGGACCAGCTCTATTATTGTCGCTATTGTTGCGGTGGTTATATTGTTGACTTTCTGCTTCAGGCTTATTGATGTAGATGGAACTTCTATGGAAAATACTCTTATTAATACTGACAAAGTTATCGTATCAGAGCTGTTTTATACTCCTCAAAACGGTGACGTTGTTGTTATTAGCCATGGCGAGCTGTACGACAAACCACTAGTAAAGAGAGTTATAGCTACTGAAGGACAGACATTAAGCATTGATTTTGATAACAATGAAATTTATGTGGATGGCGAGCTACTGGATGAACCGTACATTCAAGGTGATACAGTCAAGGGCAATGCACAAATTCCCGAAGTTATACCAGACGGAAAAGTGTTTGTACTTGGAGATAATCGTCCTGTATCGCTTGATAGTCGATATACAGATGTCGGACTTATTGATGAAGAGTCCATCATAGGTAAAGCACAGTTTGTTATTATACCTCATTCATATAGAGAAGGAGAGCTTATACCTAGATTTGATATCACTAAAATCAGATATATTTATGAATAAATATTGTATTATACCTGCTTCTGTTTTATAATAGTAGCAGGTTTTTTATTTGGAGTGATAATATGAGTGAAATGCAGAATATCCAGTGGTTTCCTGGACATATGACAAAAACAAAACGTCAGATTGAAAAGAATCTGAAGCTTGTTGATGCTGTTGCTGAAATTATTGACGCAAGAATACCGGTTAGTAGTCGTAATCCTGATATAGCTAAGCTTGTTACAAATAAGCCAAGAATTATTTTACTCAACAAATGCGATATGGCTAATGAGAATGCAACTAAGAGATGGATAGAATATTATAAAAGCCAAGGAATTATTGCCATAGCAATAGATTGCAAAAGCAACAAGGGAATCAATGCTTTTGTTCCATCGCTCAGGAATGCACTACACGATAAAATTGAAGCATATAAAAGAAAAGGTATGAAAAACCCAAGTATGCGAGTAATGATAGTTGGTATCCCAAATGTCGGCAAATCTACTTTTATCAACAGGATCTTTAAACAGAATAAAGCAAAAACAGCTGATAAACCCGGTGTGACAAGAGGTAACCAGTGGTTCACTATTTCAAAAGGCTTCGAAATGCTCGATACACCAGGAGTGTTATGGCCTAAATTTGATGATCAGCTCACAGGAGAAAGATTAGCGTTCACCGGAGCAATCAAAGATCAGATTATTGATGTTGAATTGCTTGCAGTCAGATTGCTCGACTTATTGAAAGTGCTTAAAACCAACGAATTTATAGCTCGTTTCAAGTTAGAAGATAACAATATCGAAGATGTTGATAGTTACGATTTATTAAAAATTATTGGCAAAAAACGAGGAATGCTTATCAGTGGTGGTGAAGTCGACACTGAAAGAGCCTCGATTATGCTATTAGACGAGTTCAGAGCTGCAAAATTAGGCAGAATAACTCTTGAATTTCCGAATTGAGGTTATTATGAAAAAAGATGTACAGCCAATAGATTGGCTGAAATATGAAAACATAAATAGAGCCAAAGGTTACAAACATATATGTGGGGTTGATGAAGCCGGAAGAGGACCGTTAGCGGGACCTGTATGTGCTGCAGCAGTAATTTTGCCACCTGACACTATAATCGAGGGCGTGAACGACTCTAAAAAACTTACAGAGAAGAAGAGGGAAGAGCTCTTTGATATCGTAATCAATACTGCTCTTTCCTACTGTATCGCATTTGGATCGGTTGAAGAAATTGAAGAACATAATATTTTGGCTACCACGATGAATACAATGAAGAAAGCTGTTGAAGGATTAAACGTTAAAGCAGATTATGCGATGATAGATGGCAACAAGCTTCCACCACTTGATATTCCTTGTGAATATGTCATAAAAGGCGATGCAAACTCAATGTCTATAGCTGCTGCTTCAATTTTAGCTAAAGTAAGCCGAGATAGACTTATGCTCGAATATGCGAAAGAATACCCGCAATATTATTTCGAAAAACATAAAGGTTATGGAACTAAGCTCCATAATGAAATGATACTGGAACACGGACCGTCACCTATACATAGAATGAGTTTTTTAAAAAAACTTCTAAGCTAAAAATAATATGAAAAGTTATAAAAATAAAATTCTAGGAAAAACAGGCGAAGAAACTGCAATTAAATTTCTTAAGAAGAATAAATATAGAATCATCGAGGTCAATTACACAACTAGGTCAGGTGAGCTTGATATTATTTGCGAAGACAAGGATTATTTCGTATTTGTTGAAGTCAAGACGCGCAAAAAAGATTCGTTAGTTTCAGGTGTTTATGCAGTTAATAATAAAAAGCAGTACCATATTTTCAAAGCTGCTAGTACATACATATCTGCGAATAATATTAGCAAACAACCTCGTTTTGATATTATAGAAGTCGAATTTGATGAGAATAGTGATAAAACATATGTAGTTGAACATTATGTTGATGCATTTTCTCAAGGAGGTTCGTATGCGGTATTTTGACTTACATTGCGACACTTTATATAAAGCTACCACAGAAAATTCTGATTTTAGGAATGACAGCTATCATATTAGCATTGATAAAGCTGAGTGCTTAGAAAATTGGACTCAGCTTTTTGCTATATGGATACCTGATGAAATCAGGGGAGAAGATGCAATAACACTTTTCTGCGATGCTGCTAAGCTGTTCAATAAAGAAAAAACAATCAACGATAGAATAAATATGCATATAGCTGTTGAAAATGCCTCAATGTTAGCTGGTAACCTAAATAATATCGAACTGTTATTAAATAATAATGTTAAATCTGTTACGTTAACTTGGAATGCTCAAAACGAACTTGGTAGTGGCGCTTTGAGTGAAGATATTGGAATCACATCTTTTGGCAAGGACGTTGTAAAGGAACTACAAAAGAATAACATTGCAGTAGATATTTCTCACAGTAGTGATAAATTATTTTATGATGTTGTAAAAATAGCTAAAGAACCAATAATAGCAACGCATTCAAATTCTCGCACTGTTACTAATGTTAAACGCAACTTGACTGATGATCAGTTTAGCATTATCAGGGAAATGGGCGGCATTGTTGGACTAAATTTTTATAAGGGATTTTTAAATAATTATGCTGATGATGCCAGTATCGATGATTTGATATTACATGCCGGGCATTTTTTGAAGCTTGGTGGCGAAAATACGTTAGCGATTGGATCTGACTTTGATGGGGCTGATATGCCGAGTGATATAAAAGGTTTAGAATCAATTCCGACTATATATGAGCGATTTGTCAGAGAGTTCGGTGTAAAAATAACTAAAAAAATATTCTATGACAACGCAAATATGTACTTTGCGAACTTTGACAATAACTGTATTTCATAGTATAATAAGATGTTGAATTATGGAAAGGGTGACTTGTATGCTATACAATAGTACACAAAACAACGAAAAAGTTGTTACGTCAGCACAGGCTATAGCGCAAGGTATATCTGAGGACGGTGGACTTTTTGTACCACAGAGTTTTCCTCAGTTTACCATCAAGGATATTGAAGATATGCTTTCATTATCTTATCAGGACAGAGCAAAAGCTGTGTTCAAGTGCTATCTAACTGACTTTACTGATGACGAAATTGCTGACTGTGTAAAAAAAGCTTATACAGTTGAAAAATTTGAGGGCGATAATCCTGCACCTCTCAAGTCGTTGGATTATAACAGAAAAGATCTCAATATTCTTGAGTTGTGGCATGGACCAACCTGCGCTTTTAAAGATATGGCTCTACAGATTTTGCCACATCTTTTGACAAAATCTTTAAAGAAAACAGCTGATGGAACAAAAGCTGTGATTTTAGTTGCGACATCAGGCGATACCGGTAAAGCTGCGCTTGAGGGATTCAAGGATGTTGATAGTACACAGATCATAGTTTTTTACCCTGAAAACGGCGTAAGCGCTATGCAAAAGCATCAGATGAATACACAACAGGGTGAAAATGTTTATGTGTGCGCTATAAAAGGAAACTTTGATGATGCGCAAACAGGTGTCAAGACTATTTTTACAGACCCTTCTAATTCTGAGATTTTAGCACAGCATGGTATGATGTTCTCTAGCGCTAACTCAATTAACTGGGGTAGACTATTGCCACAAATTGTATATTATGTTTCTGCTTATTGCGATATGGTTAATACAAATAAAATAGAGCTTGGCGATAAAATCAACATTGTTGTTCCTACAGGTAATTTTGGTAATATTTTGGCAGCTTATTATGCAAATATGATGGGAATTCCAGTGAATAAGTTTATCTGTGCGTCTAATTCAAATAATGTCCTAACTGATTTTATCAATACTGGTATATATGATAAAAACAGAGAGTTTTATACAACTATTTCACCATCTATGGACATCCTTGTCAGCAGTAATCTTGAAAGACTTTTATACAATCTTTCTGACAATGACGACAAACTTGTTTGCGAACTTATGAACAAATTAAAGACTGATGGTGTATATGAAGTACCAGCAGATGTGAAAGAAAAAATCAAGTTGGCTTTCTACGGTGGTTTTTGTGACGAAGATAGCACTAAAGCCACTATAAAGAATTTGTTTGATCAGCAGCATTATTTGTGCGATACACATACTTCTGTTGCAATTTCAGTGTATGATGACTATGTAGAAGCAACTGATGATAAAACACCTGCAGTTATTGCTTCTACAGCAAGCCCATATAAATTCTCTAAATCTGTACTTGAAGCTTTTGATTCAAGTGAAATGCCGGAAAATGAGTTTGATATGGTTGATATGCTGTTTGAATTATCAGACACTAAGATACCTACACCTATTTCAGAGCTCAAGGGTATGACCGCAAGATTTAACAATGTGACAGAGAAGGACACAATGAAACAAGCGGTACTCAAAGCTTTAGGTATCAACTAATGGCTTTATTTGCTATTGCTGATTTACATCTGTCTCTTGGAACTGACAAGCCGATGGATATTTTTAAAGGCTGGCAGGACTATAAAGACAGACTTGAGAACAACTGGCGTTCATTGATTAGTGATAACGATACGGTTGTTGTTGCAGGAGATGTTTCTTGGGCTATGAAACTGGATGAGTGTTTCGAAGATTTTAGTTTTATCAACTCTTTGCCCGGTACTAAGATTTTTCTGAAAGGTAATCACGATTATTGGTGGTCTACAAAAAAGAAAGTGGAAGATTATTTATCGGCTAACAATTTTGATACAATTAAAATTTTGTTCAATAATTCATTTACTGTAGATGGAATCACTATATGTGGTTCTAGAGGCTGGTACTACGACGCTGATACACAAGCAGATATGAAAGTGATAAACAGAGAAGTAGGAAGACTAAAACTTTCTTTGGATTCAGCTAAAGACTGTGGCACGACGCCGATAGTTTTTCTGCATTACCCACCTGTTTATGCACAGCTTGAGTGTGAGGAAATCATGCAAACACTTATTGATTATAGTGTTAAAGAGTGCTACTATGGACATTTACACGGTGCACATACCCACAAAAATGCTGTGATAGGAAATTATAAAGATATAAATATGCATCTTATATCTTGTGATTTTGTTGATTTTATGCCAGTTTTGGTTCGAAATTAAAAAATATTTTACAAAATTCATATAGTATTTTATATCAAATTATGGTATAGTAATACGAGCGTAAAAATGAGGAGGAATTCACATGAATTTAGTATCATCTAATATGAAAGAAACAAACACATACGAGCTTACAGTTTCGGTTGAAAAGGATGCTTTTCAGGCTGCTATCTCAAAAGTTTTCAAAAAACAGAGCAAGAACATCAATGTTCCTGGTTTCAGAAAAGGCAAGGCACCTCGTAATATCATCGAAAAAATGTACGGTGAAGACGTATTCTATGATGACGCAATGCAAGAGTGCTATCCTGAAGCTTTAGATGCGGCATCAAAAGAAGCTGAGCTTAAAATTGTTGCTGTTACTAATGTTGAGGTAGAAAAAGTAGATGCTGACGGTTTTACTTTCAAAGCTACTTGTATTGTAGAGCCTGAAGTAGATGTTAAAGACTACAAGGGTATCGAAATCACAAAGAAGTCTACTGAAGTAACTGACGAGCTTGTTGACGAAGAGATCAACAGAGTAAGAGAAAGAAACAGCCGTATGGTTACTGTGGATGACAGAGCTGCACAGATGGGTGACGTTACTGTAATTGATTTTGAAGGCTTCGTTGATGGTGTTGCTTTTGAAGGTGGTAAAGCTGAGAACTTTAACCTTGAGCTCGGTAGTGGTAACTTCATTCCTGGTTTTGAAGAGCAGATTGTTGGTCATAATACAGATGAAGAGTTTTCTATCAGTGTAACTTTCCCTGAAGAGTATCATTCTGAAGAACTCAAAGGCAAGGAATCTGAGTTCAAGATTAAGCTTCACGAGATTAAGATGAAAGAGCTCCCTGAAGTTGACGATGAGTTTGTAAAAGATGTCAGCGAAAAGGATACTCTTGATGAATACAAAGAAGAGATCAAAGAAAATATTGCCAAAAGACTTGAAAACGAAGCCGAGAAAGATATTGATGATCAGCTCGTAGAAAAACTTCTCGAAAAGGTTGAGGGCGAAATTCCTGAGGCTATGTTTGACAACGAAGTTAATAACATGATCAGAGAAATGGATATGAGACTTCGTTCTCAGGGTATGGACTTTAATACTTATCTTCAGTACACCGGTATGAATCCGGAATCTGTAAAAGAAATGTATCTTCCAGAGGCTCAAAAACGTGTTAAGATGAGACTTGCTCTTGAGAAAATCGCTAAGGTTGAAAACATTGTTCCTACTGAGGAAGATATCAACGCTGAATATGATAGACTTGCTGAAGGTTATCAGATGGAAGTAGATAAGGTTAAGGAAGCCCTTCCTGCTGACGCTATTTCTCAGGATCTTGCTGTAGAAATGGCTATGAAGCTTGTGAAGGATAGCGCAAAGATTAAATAATCTATTTTCGACCTATAATTATATCATAATATATTCTGAAAGGAGACATTAATATGAGTCTAGTACCTTATGTTGTAGAGCAAACAAGCAGAGGTGAGCGCTCGTATGATATTTTTTCCAGACTGCTCAATGATAGAATCATTATGCTCAACGAAGAGGTGAATAGCACAACTGCAAGCCTTGTTGTTGCTCAGCTTTTGTATCTTGAGGGACAGGATCCAAATAAGGATATCAGCCTATATATCAATAGTCCGGGTGGCTCTGTTACTGATGGCCTGGCTATTTATGACACAATGCAGTATATTAAATGTGATGTATCTACTATTTGCATGGGTATGGCTGCATCTATGGGGGCTTTCTTGCTTGCAGCAGGAACTAAAGGTAAGCGATATGCGCTTCCTAATTCAGATATTATGATCCACCAGCCATCTGGCGGTGCTAAAGGTCAGGCAACAGATATAGAGATTCATACTAAGCATATTCTCCATACCAAGCAAAAACTCAACGAGATTCTTGCTAAAAACACCGGTCAACCTATTGAGGTTATTGCTAATGATACTGAACGTGATAACTTTATGACTGCTCAGCAGGCACTCGAATATGGTCTTATTGATAAGGTAATTGAAAAAAGATAATTTTTTAGGAGATTAGTATGTCAGGAAAGAATCCACAGGATAACGTACGCTGTTCTTTTTGTGGCAAGCCGCAGGAGATGGTCGGCAGACTTATTGCAGGTAACGGTGTTTACATTTGTGATCAGTGTGTAGATTTGTGTATGTCTATTCTTGAAGATGGGGATTTTGAACAGGTTGAAACAAAGCACCAGTCCAACAATATGCCTGTTTTGCTAAAACCACAGGAAATCAAGGCTGTTCTTGATGAATATGTAATTGGTCAGGATGATGCTAAAAAGACTCTCGCTGTTGCTGTGTATAACCATTATAAAAGAGTATTCAACAGCGATAATGATGTTGAATTCGCTAAAAGTAATGTACTGTTGCTCGGGCCAACAGGTGTGGGTAAAACTCTGCTTGCACAGACTCTTGCAAAAGCACTCGATGTACCTTTTGCGATAGCTGATGCTACAACTCTTACAGAAGCAGGTTATGTTGGTGAAGATGTAGAGAACATCTTGCTAAAGCTCATTCAGGCTGCTGATTTTGATATCGAAAAAGCTGAGCGTGGCATCATCTATATTGATGAGATTGATAAAATTGCTCGTAAATCCGAGAACCCTTCAATTACACGTGACGTTAGTGGTGAAGGTGTACAACAAGCGTTGCTTAAAATTGTTGAGGGGACTGTATCCAATGTTCCACCACAGGGTGGAAGAAAACATCCTCAACAAGAGTTTTTACAAATTGATACAAAAAACATCCTCTTTATCTGTGGTGGTGCTTTCGATGGACTTGAAAAGATTGTCGGAAAACGCCTTGGTTCTTCAACCTTAGGTTTTGAATCTCTGATTCAAGATAGAACTGAGCTTGATGAAACAGCATGGATGAGTGAGGTTGTTGCTCACGATTTGGTTAAGTATGGCATTATTCCGGAGCTTATTGGTAGATTACCAGTAATTACTGCGCTATCTGGGCTTGATATCGATTCTATGGTCAAAATTCTTACTGTACCTAAGAATTCGGTTATTGCTCAGTACAAGCATCTGTTTGCTCTTGATAACGTTGAAATTGATTTTGAAGATGAAGCTTTGATTGCTATTGCAAAGCTCGCAAAAGAGCAAAAAACTGGTGCAAGAGGCATCAGAGGTATTATGGAATCCTTGCTCAAGGATCTTATGTTTGAAACACCTTCTGATGTTACTATTGACAAAATCATTATCACTAAAGAGACCGTAACAAATGGAGCAGAACCAAAGATTATCAGAAACAGCTCCAAGTCTACTATAAAAATTGATATTGATATTTCTGATAAACCGCTTAATCAAACTAAGAATAACGCATCTTGATTTTAAAATTTAACGGCTGTATGTCATGATGTGATTGACATACAGTCGCTTTTTTAAGAGGATAATTATGTCACATATTACACAGGCAAAATTTAATATTCCTGTTTTACCACTCAGAGGATTAGTTGTTTTTCCTAAAATGATGCTTCACTTTGATGTTGCTCGCAAAAAATCTGTTGAAGCTATAACTAAAGCTATGAACGATAATCAGCTGATCTTCCTTGCTGCCCAGAAAGACGCATCAGTTAGCGATCCTGCTTTTGATGAGATTTATAAAGTGGGCGTAGTAACAAAAATTGTTCAGGTTTTAAAACAGCCTGACGATATCACCAGAGTTGTTGTAGAAGGACAATATAGGGCAAAGGTTGTATCTCAGATTGAGTGTGATACACATCTTGAGGCAGTGGTTGCTCCAATTATAGAAAAAAAGCATCCAAATACAACTCGTGATTTAGCTCTCGTAAGATTGCTCAAAGGAACTTTTGAAAATTATATGGAGCTTACTCCAAAGCTGCCTACTGATATTCTTTTTAAAATCGGCTTAAGTACAAATTCCGGTGAGCTGGCCGACTATGTAGCTGGCAATGTTTTGCTTGACTATTCTACTAAGCAGTCTATTTTAGAAACAATTAATATTTCTGATAGATTAGAGACGCTTATAGATGCGCTTCAAAATGAAATTTATATTCTGGAAATTGAGCAAGAAATTTTGAGTAAATCTAAGGATAGAATCGATCAATCACAGCGCGAGTACTATCTTAGAGAACAACTGAAAATTATCGAAGAAGAGCTTGGTGTCGATGAATCTCCTGAGATTGAATCTCAAAAGTTAAGAGAAAAAGTTAAAGAATTGCACCTTTGTGAAGATAGTGAAAAAGTTCTTCTTAAAGAGTGCTCTAAACTCGAAAAAACACCATATGGTAGCAACGAAGCAGCTATTATAAGGACTTATATTGATACTTGCCTTGAGTTACCGTGGAATGAAAAAACAGAAGAAAATATCGATATAGCAAAGGTTAGAAAGTCACTTAACAAAAACCACTATGGATTGTCTAAGGTTAAAGAGCGCATTGTTGAACAACTTGCAGTTAGAAAGTTAACTGATAAAGCTAAAGGGCAAATCATCTGTTTGGTTGGTCCTCCTGGTGTAGGTAAGACATCTATTGCTCAAAGCATTGCTACTTCAATCAACCGTAAGAGTGAGCGCATAGCTTTGGGTGGCGTGAAAGACGAGGCTGAAATCAGAGGTCACAGACGTACATATATCGGCTCTATGCCTGGTAGAATCATCAGTGCTATTAAGAAAAGTAAAGTTAACAATCCACTTCTCATCTTGGATGAAGTTGACAAGCTCTCTAATGATTATAAGGGTGATCCGACATCTGCACTTCTCGAAGTACTAGATGCTGAACAAAATCACTCTTTCCAGGACCATTACATAGATTTACCTTTTGATTTATCAAATGTAATGTTCATAACGACCGCCAACGATTATGATGCTATTCCGGCTCCACTGCGTGATAGAATGGAAGTTATCGAGCTGGATTCTTACACAAGACAAGAGAAGTTCTATATTGCTAAAAAACACCTTATCCCAAAACAACTCGAACTAAATGGGCTTAACCGTAAGAATTTTAAAATAACTGATAAAGCTATCTATATGTTAATTGATTCTTACACAAGAGAAGCAGGAGTGCGTACTTTAGAACGTACTATAGCTTCTGTTATGCGCAAGTCTGCAGTTAAGATTCTTGATCAAAAGATTGATCTTATTAAAGTGACTGACAAGGATATTGAATCGATTTTAGGCCCTGTTAAGTATATAGATGATATAAAAGGGAAAAAAGATGAAATCGGTGTTGTTAACGGCCTTGCTTGGACTTCCGTTGGTGGTACGCTGCTACCTATAGAATGCGCTGTAATGCCAGGTAGTGGCAAGATTGAACTAACAGGATCACTAGGAGATGTTATGCAAGAATCAGCTAAAGCAGCTATATCTTGCATACGTACTAGGGCTCAGCAATTTGGTATTGAAACAGATTTTTATAAAAACTATGATATCCATATTCACGCTGTAGAAGGTGCTGTACCTAAAGACGGTCCATCAGCAGGTATAACCATGGCAACTGCTATATGTTCTGCCTTGTCCTGCAGTCCTGTGAGATGTGATTTTGCTATGACTGGAGAAATCACTCTACGAGGCAAAGTTCTAGCTATAGGCGGCCTTAAAGAGAAAGCTATGGCAGCTTTCAAAGCAGGAATACGTAATGTTATCATACCTAAAGATAATGAACGTAATATTGTTGAAATTGATGACACTGTTAAATCACAAATCAACTTCATTCCTGTATCTACTATTGATGAAGTTTTAAGACTTGTTCTAAAACCGGTTATAAAAACGAGTGAGAAGTCTAATACCGATTTAATAGTAACTAAAAATAAGAAGAACAGCCCTGCTCACGCATCAATAACACAGTAAGAAAGAGGGGAGAGCATGATAAATTTTAATAAAGCGGAATTTACCACAGCTGCCGGTACATCCAGGCAACTTCAAGCATCTGATAAGCCTGAGGTAATCTTCTCTGGTAGATCGAATGTAGGTAAATCTTCTTTGATTAACAAGCTGGTGAATCGAAAATCGCTTGCACGAGTATCTGCTACTCCTGGAAAAACAGCTACTATTAACTTTTTTGATGTCGACAAATTTTGCCTTGTTGATTTGCCGGGCTATGGATACGCAAAAGTATCCAGATCCGAAAAAGATCGCTGGGCAGAATTAATGGAAGGGTATTTTGCTCAGAATAGAAACTTTTGTTTGGTTGTTCAAATTCTTGACATGAGGCATCCGCCAACACAGGATGATCTTAATATGATAGAATTTTTATATAGCAACGGTTTTGACTTTATCATTGTCATGACTAAAAAAGACAAGCTTAAGAAAAAAGCTCAACAAGAGAGTCTTGACAGAATCTCAAAGCTTCTATCTGAATATGAGGACATTGAGTTGTTTCCGTTCTCTGCACTTAACGGTGAGGGAACTGATGAGATCAAACAATCGATTACTCAATACGTAGAAAATTATAAAATCTAATCACAAGGGTGATATACTATGCAGAAAAAACCATTTTTAACACTAGAACAAGCAAAAAATATTATACAGGATATTCCGACACCATTTCATATTTATGATGAAAAAGGTATCAGAGAAAATGCTAGAAGGTTATATAAAGCTTTTTCTTGGAATAAAGGCTTTAAAGAGTATTTTGCTGTTAAAGCTACTCCAAATCCATATTTACTCAAGATCTTAAAAGAAGAAGGGTGCGGTGCAGACTGCTCTTCACTTTCTGAGCTTATCATGGCTGAAGCTTGTGGTATAACAGGTTCAGATGTCATGTTTTCATCAAATGTTACTCCTGAAGAAGATATGCAAAAAGCATATGATATGGGAGCATACATCAATCTCGATGATTATAACTTTGTACCTTTTTTGAAAAGAGTGTGTGGTGTGCCAAAAACAGTATGCTGCAGATACAATCCTGGTGGCATATTCAGTCTTGCAGCTAGCGAAGATGGTGTACAGGTTATGGATAATCCTGGTGACGCCAAATATGGTATGTCAGAAGAACAGATGGCTAAAGCTTTCATTGAACTTAAAGAAGCGGGTGCAGAGCATTTTGGTATCCATGCATTCTTGGCATCTAATACTGTCAGCAACGATTATTACTCAGAGTTAGCTGGAATTCTTTTTGAGCTCGCTGTCAGACTTAAAGAAAAGACAGGCGTGCATATTGCATTTATCAACCTTTCAGGTGGTATAGGTGTCGATTATAAACCTGAAGAGCCCACAACAAATATAGAGATCATTGGTGAAGGTGTACGTAAAAAGTTTGAAGAAATATTAGTGCCAAATGGTATGGGTGATATCTCAATTTATGCAGAATTAGGCAGATACATGCTTGCTCCTTACGGTGCACTTCTTTCAACTTGTATGCATCAAAAGCACATCTACAAAGAATATTTAGGACTTGATGCATGTGCTGCAAACCTTATGAGACCGGCTATGTATGGTTCTTATCATCATATTACTGTGCTGGGCAAAGAAAACGAACCATGCACACATAAGTATGATGTAACTGGCGGTTTGTGTGAAAATAACGATAAATTTGCTATTGATAGAATGCTGCCAAAGGTTGAAAACGGCGATTTGATGTTCATTCACGATACCGGCGCTCACGGCTTCTCTATGGGTTATAACTATAATGGAAAACTTAGAAGCGCCGAGGTGCTTTTGTGTGAAGATGGTTCTCATAAACTCATCAGAAGAGCGGAAACACTTGATGATTACTTTGCTACATTTGATTTTGCTGATGATTTTAAATTCGATAACAAATAATATAAAGCCCTGATGAATTAACATCAGGGCTTTTCTTATGTATGTTGTGATTTTTTTGGTTTAACCTTAGAAAGCGGGGTAGAGTTAGCTGCATTTTCCATTTGCTGGGTGTTCAGATGAGTGTAGATTTCTGTAGTGCCTAAATTTTCGTGGCCAAGTATCTCTTTTAAAACGCGAATATCAACGTTTCCGTGTTGATACATCAGCGTTGCAGCGGTGTGCCTCAACTTATGACATGAATAGCCTTGTGCATCAAGTCCTATTTTTTCAAGATATTTATAAACTAATGCTTGTACAGTTTTGGGGCTCATTCGTTTCAATTGATTACTGATGAATAGAGCATTTCTATCCTTAACACCGTCCACAGGTCGTACTCGCAAATAGTCTTCAAGAGCAGATACACAGGCATTATTCAAGTAAATCACACGCTCTTTGTTGCCTTTACCGAGTATTCTTGCAGTAGCGTCAGGTCTGATATCAGTAACATTAAGTCCAACAAGCTCAGAAAGACGCATACCACAGTTTAAAAACAGAGTTATAATGCAATAATCGCGTTCTTTATGTTTGCCGTCAACTGCATTGAGCAACTCAATACTTTGCTCTAAAGTAAGATATTTTGGTAAAGACTTTTTTCTTTTAGGTGTTTCGAGCTCTTTAATAGGATCTTTATCAAGAAGGTGTTTTTTTACTGTTAAGTAGTTAAAAAAAGATTTTATGCTGGATGTTTTTCTGGCTCTTGTAGATGCATTATTCGAGCGATCACGCATTAAATAATTCATAAATTCGTATGCATCCTGCAAATTAACGGTCTTAATAAGCTCAATATCAATATCGTCTACCTTGATATCTTTAAGTGGGGTGGAGGCAGACTCGATTCCTCTACTAACTTTAATAAATCTAAAAAAAGTTCTAATATCACTAAAGTATTCATCAACAGTTTTTGGAGACTTTCCTTTTACGGTTTGTATATATAGTAGATAGTCTCTGATAATCGGAGAAGCTTCTGAAATTGAATTTGTTGCCATAATCTCACCACCAAACTATATTAATAGAACGAAATATGTTTTTTATAATTATACCACAAGAGAGAAGCGTATATATTCTTATACAGAAAATTATACAAAATCAATGTTTTGTATAATTTAGGGAAGTCTTTTGCAGTGGATAAGTATATAATCTATCACTTATAACGTCAATCAAGGTAACTTGACATAAAGTTAATTGTATATAAAATCATTTGTTTTAAAGTAATTAAAGCTTAGTTTAATTATGTTCTTTAAAAATATAATACTAAATATGTATTTTGAAAATATTATTGAAAATATTTTTTGCTCAGTTTTTTTGAAAAGAACTTTACCTTTGTCTGAAAAAATCTGATTTAATATATTTGCTA
>JAZQFT010000026.1:0-42110 GCA_045539655.1 Ruminococcus sp.
TAACCGAATGTGCAGACCATGCGTTTTTACCGGTTGAGTTGTTGAAGAAGTAAGCAAAGTTACCATTGCCGTTTGTTCCGGCATTCCACCAGGAAACTGCTTTCATGTTAAAATACAAGCGAGCAGTACCGTCTGATGTGAGGGTAGCTGATGTCTGTGCAACTTCAACTTCTTTCGCTGATGCTACAACTGAAAATGCTGAGAACAGCATCAACATAGCAAGTACGAGCGAAAGAACTCTTCTTGTTGTTTTCATTTCTAATCACTCTTTCTTAAAATTTTTGATGTAAAGCGGAAACCCGCGATTACTCGTATAATATTATACAACATTGTAACCAAATTTTGTAGTGTAATTTTTAACAAATTAGAAGTTGTTTTTTTATGCTATTTCACAACTGAAGCTTTCTATATTTGAGATTCTTGTCAAATTTCACACAACCTTCACACAAAAAAAGACCACACCATAAAGATGTGGTCTTATGCGTTATTTGCAAATTGTTACAAACGGTTACTTTTTCCTCCTTTTCAGTACTGCCGACAGCACCATAGAAACACTCTCTTTAAATACAGAAGTCTTAATAAACAGTATCAATAAAATAGTGTTAGGTATGACCAAAGAGCACAGCACTCTGACAAAAAACGCAAGATACGCATTTTCTATAGATAACACAGCAAGCAGATACCGTGCACCAAAGCACGTCGCAAAACAGCTCACAACTGCAACAAAAAAGTATATCAGCCGCGTGAAAACATATTTTTTCATTGAAGTTTTAAACACGTGTTTGTACACAATGTGTGGATCATACCATGTTTCAGTGACCAGTCGTGAAAGCGGTGTTGCAAGCAAAACTCCAAACACGCCCCACTGATCACCGTACTTAGAAAAAATAGATGCAAAAGTTATAGATAAAGCAACATTGATAACCGCCATAACAGCAGGTCGCAACTGTCCTTGCACAAAAAGTCCGTTTGAGTTACGATACGCAACATTAGGATACTGCATTATACACAAATATAAGTTAAATACAATTACCAACACCGTTGGCATAATGAAAAGATACTCACTGTTTTTAAGCCATATATCTTCAATAAACGGATTGAGCACTGTAAGTAATGTAGCTGATACAAAATTAGCTATCATAAACATTATAAAAGACAGCTGATTGTGCAGCTTACGCAAACGCTCTGAAGATGCACTTACTGCAAGATTTCCGATGCTCGGCACCGTTGATGCTGAAATCTGGCTGATGAGTGTGTTGAGCGTATTTGTGATGAGTCGATAGTTAGAAAGTATGCCGACAATGGTTGTCGGGAAGAAAGCCGCTGTAACGATAGTATCTGTTGTCGATACCGCTACGTTACTGACATTATATATAGCTGTTGCACCGATATCGTGTTTGATCTGATGTGATTCTTCTTTTGTGAGCGGTCCCACATTCTTTTTCTTTAATATTGGGAACTGACGCTCTGCGATACATGAAATAACAATATTTTTGCCCAAAGTACAAACAATACTGAACACCAGATACAAAAGATACTCTTTGAAAACAATGAGAATAAGGCTTTCGCAAATAACCTGTACAACAGTAGCAACAATATTCACATATGATACAATGCGCTTTTGTTGATTCGCTTCGAGCAAAGTGGCTTTGTATATAAAAAGATAGGACGATGCTGACTGAATAACAAACAGCATGAAAATCAGATGAATACTCTCTTTTATGTCCGGAACATCTTTGACAAGATACTGCAGAAACGGCAACATCGCTATACCTGCGAGCATAATCACTCCTGCGATAATACGATACACAAGACGGTAGAATTTCATAATTCTACATACCGCATCTTCGTTGTTATTCGCCAGCGGTTTATAAAGTGCAAAGGCAATCGCACGGTTAATGCCAAGCTCAGCTAATGAAAAAACGAAAAGTATATCGTTGAATAGTCCTGATACACCATTGTACTGAATACCAAGAGTATAGATAAATACCGTACGCAGTATAAATTTTGAGCCGGCAGTGAGCAGTCTGACAACTATCTCGCTGGACGCATTTTTTATTGAATTTTGTGAACGTGATTGTTGGTTCATATTACTCCTCGAAAATTCTTATGTTGTAAATCATTTTCTTTTATGATATATTTTAACCAGTAACAAAATAAGGAGGGAAATCTATGGCTAAAGTACGTAACAACAGCTTGGACATCGCAAAAGGTATTGCTATAATACCGGTTGTACTCGCCCACACAATTTCCCCTGTGATGGAAGGAAACAGAATTCTACATTTTCTGTACATACTCATATACGGTGTCATACTACCTATATTTTTTGTGACATCAGGATATCTATCCGTAAAGTTAGTCACAAAGCCTATTCCTAAAATTGAGCTTTTAAAGCAACGGCTCGTTCGTCTTATGATCCCTTACTGTGCGTGGGCTGCTATATATCTGCCAATGAAAATAGTTATGGCTGAGCACGTGCGCTTTTCGGCAGAGTATAAATGGTACACTTTTTTCCTCGGGAACAACCCCGACGGACAGCTGTGGTTTTTATATGTTATGTTTGTAGTATCACTGATAATGATATTGTTCGTGAACACAAGAAACCTCACAGCTTTCACCGTAGTATTTATGATGATAAGTCTCTTTGCTCCGGGTATCCCTGCACATATAGGATTCACAAGTATCGCACTTAATTTTTCGCTTTATCAAATGGGCTTTTTCTTTCTAGGAACATTTTGTGCTATTCACTTCGACTACAAAAAGCTAACATCCAACGTGTGGGCTTTTGCTCTTTCGCTCGCAGAGCTCATCGCATATGCAACTGTGCTTTACATAAAAGATGAAAAAGTGTGGTATTTAGAGGCAGTTTCCGCTATATGTCTTATGTATGTCATACTATTTGTGAGTAACCTTTTAAGCAAAACGAAGCTTAACAAAGCACTCACATTCCTTGGAAAAAAATCGATGGAGATATACATCTTGCATGCACCTATACTTGTAGTAGGCAGAATCGTACTTCCAAAAATCATAGCTAATGACTATCTATATGTTTTGATTATGACACTCTTTGCTGTATCTGTCTCACTACTTATTTCTATGGTCATAAACAAAATCAAAATTGCAAGACTACTGTTATTCGGCTCAAAATAATGCTGACAAAATCCATAAAAGGGAGGGACGGCTACAATGTGGATATTCATTATAGCGGCTGTGATTATATCAGCACTTCCGCTGATCAACAAAAAAATAGATATATCAAACTATATGTGGCTGCTTATCCCTATAGATGGCTACGGCATAAGCATAGCCGGAGCATCAATCAGACCATATATGGTTTTTGCTATCCTTTTATTATTTATAACATATGCAAAAAATAAAGGCAAAGACTTTGACCTTTCTGCCACTAAAGGTCAGCTGCTGGCAGGTATCATATGTATCCTCATACTTATGCAAAGTCTGTTCGACGGAGAAAACCTGCCCGCTATCACAGGTAGTATCATGCTAATAATTGCATACATATGTGCTCAGATTTACACATCGTGCACCGATTGCAGCAAGATAGAACAGCTCAGCGATGTGTTCATCGCATCGTGTTTTGGATATGGTGTGGTGTATCTTTCCACTTACTTTTTACTCAAAAGCGGTGTGGATATAAGCGGACTTATTGCGACAAGTCGAGCAGAAGATGGCCTGTTTATGCAAATGAGCAATATGTCAAACGGTCAGTATGTTGAAGCGTATCGTTTAAGAGGTTTTGCATATGATCCGAACACTATGTTCGTTCAGTTCATTTTTGGTATTTCTGCTTGTGTTTCAAAGCTTTTCAAAAAGTTCAATCTATATCACATGCTGACTATATTGATATCTTTGATATGCGTTATGCTCAGTAGCTCCAGAATGGGTCTTTTGTGCTCGATTTTTGCAATAGTTATCACAGCTATCGTTTGCATATCGCAATTTGAAAGCATCAAAAAACGAATTTTGAGCACAGTTTCAATAATAACCTCATGTTCTGTGCTGATGATGTTCACTGTAACAAGAGTAGGCCAGTCAATAATGTCACAGCTTTTTGCTACATATTCAAACCGTTCAAGCCTCACTGATGAATACGGCAGATTCTCTATCTGGCGAGAGTGTCTGAAGATTTACTGGGAGAAAAATCCGCTGTCGGGTGTCGGTTTAGGTAAGATGAGCAAACTCACAGCAATGGAACGTATGACTCACAACACATGGTTGCAGTTCATCTGTGAGTGTGGACTTATCATTGGCGGCATCACTGTTTTGTACTTCTTATCCATTCTGATCATCGGCTGGGTAAAGCTCCCGAAAAAGCATTTGCACGATAAAGAAAACACATCATATCTCACCCTTGTCATAGGCTACACAGGCGTTATAATTTCGCTTATTTCTGTTGATAACATAACAAACAGTTTCTTGTGGTTCACCGCTTTGATTTTACTTAAAGTTGCTTTTTATACACCGCCGAATCATACGCTACAAAAACAAAGCAGTGCTATCACATAGCAAATATATCTGAAACTTTTTTGCTGAAATTTTCTTTTGAGCACTCGGACAACAAAAAGTCCGGGTGCTTTTCTTTTGCTGTTTTTACATCTATCTGTGATGTTTTCAAGAGCGTTTTCGCTACAACATCAACGCTACTTTCAGGTGAATATATCATACCACACGATGTATTTTTGATGATTTCTGTACATCCGCTGTTATCCACACAAAGGACTGGAACACCCTCGAGTATAGCCTGTGCAGCAACAAGCGAAAAGCCCTCTACCGACGGTATAAACACAACATCGAATGTGGAAATAATTTCTGACACATCGGTTCTGTATCCTGTGAAAACGACATTGTCTTCTAGTGCGTTTTGAGTAATTTTTTCCTCAAGCTCTGTTTTATATATATCATCACCTGTGCTCACACTTCCGATAATCGCAAGTGACACATCACAGCCCGTGTCTTTGAGCTTTTTCACCACTTCTAAAGATATATGCTGGCATTTTGTCGGTGTGATAAAACCGATTTGAGCTATCTTGAGATTTTTATCAAGAGCACTGTATTCATCGCACAAATTCTTTCTGCTTATATCTTTTGCGATAGCCTTCACTGGATTATATATAGTGATTTTCTTTTTCTCGGCTTTTTTGTTTTTTATCTGAGAGCCAACAAAATCCGAAACACTTATAATTCTTTTAACGCATTTTGATGCACTGAAAATGTTCAGTAACTTGAGTGTAGGGCCTGACTGAAAAATGTGATGCAAATGCCACACTACCTTTGTTTTACGCCTTGCACACATAGCACTCCACACAAGTGCCGCAGGACCCGGAGCATAGATGATATCCGGTTTTATGTTTTTCACAGCTTTTCTGCCCTTCATCACAGCTATAACCGTGAGATACATAAACTTGAGTAACCCTTTAGCCCCTTTTTCGCCTTTAGGCATAGTCTGGTCACCCATCAAGGTGTAGTCTATATTTCGTTTTTTGAGTTCATGCGATAACTCGCCTTCTTCAGGGATAAGAAAATGAAGCGTGTGCGTAGCTGCTAGAATATCAGCTACTTTGAGTGTCATTTCCTGTCCTCCACCGATTTTGGAGAGCGTTTCCCAAACTAAAATTCTGCTCATTATTATTCCTCAAAAGAATTCTGTAAAAGAATTATTCGAACACAGATAATATAATATCTCTGATGTCGGTCATCTCGTACTGCGATTTAGTAAGTGGTACTCCTTTTGATGCGATAACTGCAGTTTCGTATCTGTGAGCACCAGGAGAAAGTCTGTGCATAAAGCCTTTCTTTTCAAAAAGATTTTCCCCTAAGTTCCAATCAGCACCGTACATCTCGTCAAGCTGAAAGATAATCTCAGGATAACGGCTGAGGAACTCCCCGTGGTAGTGAGTGTTTGTGCGTTTTATCCAGGAGAATGCAGGTGTATTCTCGTCTATCATAAATTCACTTAACTTCTCAATAATCTCATCGCACAAAGCATCTTTTTCGTCGTCATCAGCGATGACTCTAATGCCACCATAGCTGTAGTTTTTCAGTGCAGAAAGGTCGCTTAAGTACGCTACTGTATGCTCCCAGTCGAAGTCGTTTCCGGAAGCAAAAATACCCTTCCAAACAGGAACTTTGCGAGCGATTTTTACTGCCCATTTTGGAAGACCAAAACGTGCAACAAAGTTAAGTGCGACTTTCTTCACAACACTTTTTAATGACTTGTTGTTTTTCTTGCCTTGTGTGGCTGCTTTTGGCTGTAAATAGCCACAGCGATGTAACATCTCGTTGACTCGTGCTACATACACAGGACGTGCACCGTGACCATGGTCGCTGATAAGTAACAGCGGTGTTTCAGGGCACATATCCATTATCTCTTTGAGATGGCTGTCCATTTTGATATACAAATCACGGATAGCGTACATGTGCTCATTTTCACCCGGATATTCAGGGTGTTTCTCGTCGCAATAACGCCAAAAATCGTGGCACAGTCCGTCAGTCGTAGAAAAATATGAGAACAAAAAGTCACAGTCTTCGTTTTCTATAGCACATTTTGTGAGACGGAATTCTTCATCGGATTTTCTGATAAATTCTTCTTTTAAAGAATTAAGTTGAGACTCCGAAGTGAACTTACTCTCTGTTCCAAGTATAGAAAAATCCGGCTTGTAAAGCGCTTCCTTAGACTGTGGGATGACGTGCATCGCACCCTTATACGGGCGAGTGATCATCGTACCGTTTATGCCCCAGCCTTCTTTGATATTCATCGGCAAAAGTACAGTAGTTGAAAAACCCCTTTTGTTCAGCTCGTCAAAGAAAGTTTTGCCCTTAAATACAGAGTCATCAAACTCAAAAGGTTTGTAAGAATTGTCTCTATCTTTCACATTCACAAAATTTATGATGCCGTGAACAGTCGGATCAACTCCTGTATAAATTGTAGACCACGCAGGTGTAGTGTCTGCTGGAAAAACCGAACGCAAACGTGGATAGTTATTTTCTTTTAGCATTTTAGAGATGGTAGGAAGCTGTGACTCATACTTTTTGACAAGATCATAGTCCATTCCATCTATTCCGATAACTATAAGTTTCTTTATCATAGCAGTGCCTTTCATCAAAGATTGTCTATAGCAGACATGACTTTACTGAGCATTTCATCTTTTTCAATATCGCCGCTGATAACAGTCGCACCATACATAGTAGAAATCTCATCATAGAGCGGCTCGCGGATAATGAGGTACAGCGGATCTGGAATATCGTCTTTTCGGCTAAGACAAGTCTCAACCGGTGTCTTGATATATATAATGAGATCAGGCTTTGGAGCGTGCTTCCACTTTTTCTCGATAGTAGAACGCAAAAAAGAAGTGTCTTTGCCCAAATTGGCGGCGTATGTGACCGCATTGTCATATATGTATCTGTCAACTAAAAGTGTGTACCCAAACAGCTTGTTGAGTGTTATAGAAAAGAAAATCTGACACCAGAATTCAAGCGTAGTCAAAAAAGTAAAAATCTTGTAGACACCTTTTTTCTCACTTTGTTTGCGCATACTTTCAAGGTATGATTTGTAGTCACCACCGTATGGGTCAGCATCTTTTTTCATCACTAGCTTTTTGCCGAGTTTTATGAAAAAAGACATAACCTTTATGACATAGGCTGCACGGACTTTTTTTACTTTCACTTTGCGAGCTTTGAGCGTATCATAAGCAAAATCTACTGATGTCGATTTTCCTGAACCGTCAAGCCCGATAAAACAGATAGTTTTGTTTTTCATATATTACTCCAAAATACTTCTGAGTTTTTCTAAAACCTCGTTGCTCACCTGTGCCCAAGTCTTTGGCTCAAGTAGATACGAGGTGTTTCTTTTTTCTTTTTTAGCATTATAGATAGCATTTTCCAGCTCGTTCACATCATCAATAAGGGTGATTGCGTTTTCGCTGTTACGTTTGATAAGAGATAGCTTTTCAAACGATTTGTACGCAACCGCTGGCGTACCACAGGACAGTGCCTCCATAACAGAAAGTGGAACGCTGATAACAAACTCGCTCGACTTTGTCGGGAAAAAGTACACGTCGGCACAGTTGTAATAATCTTCGATGTTTTTCACAAAGCCAAAGCGTACATCAATATCACCGTCTTGTAGTTTCTTGATAGTATTTTCATCACTGAACATACCGCTTGCTACAACAACACAGTGGTACTTGCTCTTATCAAGAGTGAGCATTTCTTCCAAAAATCTGCCTTTTGAGCAGTGTCCAACATGAAGCACGATGGTCTTGTCTTCAGGAAGATTCAGCTTTTCGCACAGCTCATCTCTGCTTGTGCTATCCGCTTTGAATTTTTCTGTATTTATACCTACATCAAATGTGCTGACAATATCTTTTTCAAAAGCAGGAACTGCATCTTCCTCACACAAAGTCAGACAGTAATCAACTACTTTTTTCTTTTTATTAAGAGCTGAAAACTCATCTGACACAGGCTGCACGGTAACAACACAGATTTTTTTCAAAAAAGGTCGCACAAGACGTAGCATAAAATACACAGATTTAATAAGACGTGCAAAAACAATAGTCACATCGCTTTTTCTGCCGTTTTTGATGATAGAGAATACATCTTTGAGCTTTGAGTATGTGACTATATGATTTTTTTCAAATTCTTTTGACAGGTGTGTAGCAACATTACGCATACCTTCGTTCTGAAGTCCGTTGATGGTGCTGATGATATGTAGTTTCATATTAAAAACCCATTTGTTTTTTGAAATTTTCTTGTGCTTTTTTGAATGTAAATTTATTTTTTACGGTATTTTTTGCGTTTTGAGAAACAGAATCCAGAGTATCGCTGCTGATAACTTCGTTAAGTTTTCTTGCGATAGTTTTGCTGTCATCAAGGGGCAAAATATATCCGTTTTTATTATCGACAATAATGTCCTTGAGTCCACCGACAGGTGAACAAAGAGCCGGTATCCCCATGCTCATACTCTCGAGCACTGAGTTAGGCATACCCTCTGTTTTTGTAGGAAAAAGCAGAAGCTTCCAGTATGGCATAAGCTTAAAAAGCTCATCGTGAAGCATCCAACCACAAAGCTTGATAAAGCTTTCTGCTTTAAGCACTTTGATTTTATTTTTGCATTCTTCATACAAGATTCCATCGCCAACTATCTCCAGAATATAGTCAGGATGAGTTTTGTGAAACAAAGCAAAAGCTTCAATACTCTCGAGCACACATTTTCCTGATGCAAGTCTGCACAGCATACCGACTTTGTTCTGCTTTTGCTCTAAGCTCTTTAAGTCGTCCACAAAAAGGTGAATTATCTTTGTTTTTTCACTGAGAGCTATTCCTCTGTCTGTGAGAACTGACTCACTCTCAGCACAGACAAAGTCCGCTTTTTTCGCTAAAAAATCCTGACTTTTTCTGGTAGTCTGTGCTTTCTTCGAGTCGTTTTCCAGTGATGTCATACCGTACAGGAAAAAGTAGGTCTTCACTCCTTTGAGCTTACATGCAAGCATAGATGAAAACATCTTGTCCCCTACCCAAAAGAAAGCGTAGTCACCTCTTTTGAGAGTGCTCATTGATTTCAAAAATACCTTGAGCTGAAAATATATAAAGTTGAGTAACCTGAGTATCTTGTTGCTTTGCTTCTTGTATTTTACGTTACAAACCACAGCATCGTCCGTATCATCGAGTGATGAAGATATGATGCTGACCTTTGGAAAGCACGGTGAAATAACCTTCAAAAACTTGAAGGCTGATATCTGCGGTGCTTTGCTCGGCACAGGGTTCATAAATACAACAGCTCTAGCCATGATACTCGTCCTTTTTAAACAGTGAATTTTTCAGTCTTGAGAACGCTTTGAGCGAGCGTTTGAGGTCTTCTATATCAGTAAGGCCACGCTTGATCCTATGCAGGATATACCACGGACGCAGGTAGTACTTCTTTCTGGCGTGTGCACAAAAAGCCACCAACTCTTCGCTCGAAAGTTCTTGCGTGCTGATAACACAGTTGAGCGTTCCGTCTTCTTTGAGATAGTGCGAATATCCCTGTTTTATATATCCGTTTTCTTTAGCCCAAGCATAGGCTTCTGTGCCAGGGTACGGTATGAGGGGGAAAAACTGCATAGTGTCAGTTTTGAATCTCAACGCCGCTTTAAGCGTGCGTTCCATAGTTTCCTTGGTTTCGCCTTTGTTGCCAACCATATAGCACGCATGCACCATAAGACCGGCTTTTCTGGCATTTTTTATGTAATTTTCAATTTGTTCAACAGTGATACCCTTGCGGATATTGTTGAGTATAGTCTGATCAACACTTTCGATACCTGGAATAATGAGCTTGCAACCTGCTTTTTTCATTATCTGCATGGTTTCCAAATCAAGATTAACCCTTGCATTGCACAACCAGCGGATTCTTTTGTTCATGCCGCTAGAAATCATTTTTTCGCAGAATTCCACTGTACGCTTTTTGTTGACAGTGAAAGTATCATCTTCAATAACAACCTGCTTGACCTCAGGGAAATTCTCGATAATATACTCAAACTCTTTTATAACATTATCGACACTTCTGAGTCTGTATCTATGGCCGTGCAAGGTCTGTGGATATACACAATAGTTACAACGAGCAGGACAACCACGTCCTGTGAAAATCTGAATTTCAGGCAGAGCAGACGCAGGGAAAACATAGTCATTTACGTCCAAGTACTCTTTGATAAACTGTGATGCAAACGGAATCTCGTCAAGATTTTCAATATGATCTGCGTCTTCGTTGTTTATAACAACTCCGTCTTTTCTGAAAGAGAGTCCTTTCACAACACTCAGGTCGTCAGCGTTTTCAAGTGCATCAGCAAGATTTTTGATAGTAAAATCGTACTCTTTTCGAGCGATACCATCGATGGCATTTGAAAAACTGAATGTTTCGTCAACTGTGGCACTAGGGTGAGTACCAACAAGCACTGTAAAAGCGTCAGGATAAATCTCTTTTATAGCATCGCAGAACTCACAGTCGCTGTATATAGACGGGGTGCTTGTGTTGATAACAAAAAGCTTTGTCCCTTCCCCTTTGTCCTTTATAATCTGCAGTGATTTTTCTTTGTCAAGCAGCTTTGCAGGAGCATCCAGAAACTCCACGGTGTGTCCGCATTTCTTTGAATAAGCTGCCGCATAAATCAACCACAATGGATAGTAAAGTACTCCGCTGTGACCAATGCACGGACTACGTGATTCTCTGGAAAATTTTCCGTATTCAGCTTTGAATGGTGGATTGATAAAATAAATCTTCATAAAAACCCCTGTGTGTTATATAGAACCATGTTTTTTGATACCACTTAGTATGTAAAAAACAAGATAATAAAATCGTGAGAAAATATTGAGTCTCATAAACTTATAGACTCTGTATGTCATAATCATAGATTTCAGTTTGTTGCCTGATTTTGATTTGCGATCAACCCTGTAGATAAGGAGTGGTTCATCCACACCTTTAGCTATGCCACCGTCTTTTAAAACGCTGAGCCACACCGCAAAGTCTTCGTGCATATTGTCAAAAGCCATCGGATATTTAATAAGCCACTTCTTTTTGATAACAACAGACGAACACGAGATAACGTTTTGCTTAAGCAGTTTTTTGTATGTAACAGAGGTCGGAACCCTGAATACAAAATCCGACACAACAGACTGTGTATCAACAAAACCGCTACCTGTATAAACTATGTCTGTATCCGGAAATCTTCTTATAATTTCAAGCTGTTTTTTTAGCTTGTCTTCGTGCCACATATCGTCGCTGTCAATAAATGCGATATAGTCACACTCTGCTTTTGATACACCAAAATTTCTGGTGTATGAAACACCCATATTCTGTTTGTTCTTGAAAACCTTAACTCTATTGTCAGTCACTTCGTATGTTTTCAAAATATCATATGAATTATCTTTTGAGCAATCATCTATCAGTATCAACTCAAAGTCACAGTAGGACTGACTAAGCACCGAGTCTATCGCCAAAGATAAAAAGCGTGACGCATTATAAACCGGCATAACGACACTGACTTTTACGTTACTGTTGTTCTCCACTTAAGAGTTTTCCTCCTGAGGCAAGTAGTGTGAGTAATATCCTTTTCCGTAGTATCGTTTGTAGTATTTTTTGTATTGGGATTCACCACGCTTATCAGAGTGGTTGAGCACTGCCCCCAAAATTTTGCATCCGCTTTTTTCAAGCTGGTTTTTAGTAGCTTTAGCTTGCTTTGTTCTGATTCTGCCTGAGCTGATAACCATCACTGCACCATCACAGTTTTTGGCTACAACAGCACTGTCAATAACAAGTCCGAGTGGCGGAGTATCAATAATCACATAATCGTATCTGATTTTGAGTTCCTTTATCAAAGCAACGAATGTATCGCTCATCATAAGCTCGACCGGGTTAGGACAACAAGGCCCAGAAAAAATCATATCCAGATTCTTATACTGAGTGGAACAAATAACCTCTTCCTTTGTTGCAAGACCGGAGAGATATTCGCTCATACCCTTTACGTTTTTACCATTACAAAAGCGTGTGGCTATGACAGATCTTCTGAGGTCACAGTCAACAAAAATAACATTCTTTTTTATATCTGCAAGGCTTTTGGATAACATAAGTGCTATTGTGGACTTACCTTCACTTGCATCACAGCTGGTGACATCGATAACCTTGTATTCAGCACCACAAAACTGTAAATTTGTACGCAAGGTTTTGAAAGACTCGCTCACAAAATAATTGTCCATTTTTTCAAGATTAAGCTCAACTTTTTGCATCAGTTATCCTCCTTCCAGTTTTGTGCATAATAACGGTGACGTGTCGACATCGGTTTTCTATAGTAAAGACTGTTCTTGCCAACTTTCTTATCGTTATTCATATTAGGAATAAGTGCAAGCACATTTATATCGAGATATTTTTCGAGCTGATCAGCATCAGATATCTTGTCATCAAAAATAAAAACCAGTGCGAAAATAACATATGTTAAAAGAAACGCAACGAAAGCTGCTATAACAGAAGTGTAAGAAAATTTAGAATTAGACGGTGTCGACGCAAGGGTGCCTTCGTCAACAATATTAACCTGGTTGAAGCCCATAACATTCACAATGTGTTCTTTGCCTATTTCGCAAATAGAGTCAACAATCAGTTTTGACTGTTCAGGGCTGTCAGTGAGTACAGATATCTCAAGATAACGAGTGTTCGATGGGTTGTTGATAGAAACCATCGAATTCAGCTCGGCGTAAGTATATGGCAACGAATTTTCTTCTATAACTTCGTTGAGCACAGAACGGCTGGTCAAAAGCTTTGTACAGTCGCTGACAACAGATAAAGCCAAGCTGAAGTCAGAGTTGTAGTCAGCCCCGTCCTCTTTACCGTCTTGTCTGAGGATATATATCGAGCCGGTGGACTTATACAGTGGCTCATACGTAAAATATCTGTATGCAAACAGTGAACCACCCACAATCACTGCAACCAAAATCATTATCCATAATCTGCTAACAAAAAGATAAAATAAATCCGAAAATTTGATAGCGCTTTCGTTGTTGTTTTGCATCTGGAATCCGTTCCTTTCAAAAGCATAGCAAAAAGCATATCCGACTGTTATCACAACACACTTTCCCACTATACTTATAGTCTTATATATTATACCAAGTAGCGTTTTTTATGTCAACAAAAACGCCACATATCTTCAACAAAAAACTCTCTGTTTTTTTGGATAAATCCACACTTTAAATCTAAAGTAAAAACCACACATAAATATTAGTTTTTTGAAGACTTCTATAGTCGTTTCAACAATTGACATTTAAGGCTATAAGTTGTATAATCTAGAGTGATTTATTATGAATAAGTGTGTTGAATATTTAGGCTGTAAATCGCCACTGCTATTGTTGAAATGCACCCCTAAAAACACAACACACGGCACATACGTTCAAAGTAACGATATTTTACGTCTACGACCAATAACTTAAAAACGAGGTATATTATGAACACAGTATTATTGATGATGGGCGGAAGCGGCACACGTTTTGGTGCCGATATTCCAAAGCAGTATATCAAAGTAAACGACAGACCTATTTTTTCCTACATTCTCGAAGGCTACAACAAACTCGAGTGTGTTGATAAAATCATCATCGTTTCACACGCTGACTGGGTAGACTACGTCTATGAAATCGCAAAAGAAATCAAAGCTGACAAACTGTACAGAGTTGTCACAGGCGGTGCTACTCGCTCCGAATCTGTCAGAAACGGGCTTTTGTGTGCAAATGAATATTCAAACGATGACGATGTTATCCTCATTCACGATGCTACTCACCCATATGTTGATAAAAAGGGAACACAGGAAGTCATCGAAGGAGTCAAGGAGTTCGGTGGTGCAACGCTCGCATCGTTCAACTATGACACCGTCTATAAAATGGACGATGACCACATCCTCACCAACATCGAACCTCGTTTCAACATCGTAGCAGGCGCTTCACCTGAAGCATTTACTTTCAAAAAGATCTACGACATCTATATGAACTCTACTCAAGAGGAGCTCGATACCATGACTTCTGCGGGTGCTATCGCTTTACACTATGGCATCACAATGAAAGTTGTCAGAGCAAATGTCATCAACCTGAAAATCACCTACGCAGATGATATGGACCTCTTTGTAAAGTTGGTTGATAACTATTTCTTCCCTAAGGAGAGTGACTGATATGAAAAACAAATTACTCGATGTACTTGAGAAAAGAACTCTCGGTATCCACTGTGGTATTCCATCATTCTGTTCAGCTAACAAAATTGTTATCGAAGCTATCATGGATCAGGCCAAGCGTTTTGATGACACAGTGCTGATAGAAGCTACTTCTAATCAGGTAAACCAGTTCGGAGGATATATGGATATGACCTCCGTCGACTTTAGAGAATATGTATATAAAATAGCTGACCAGATTGGCTTTGATAAAGACAAGATCATCTTAGGTGGTGACCACTTGGGTCCACTACCTTGGTGTAATCTTCCTGCAGAAGAAGCTATGGAACACGCTAAAAAGCTCGTGTACGATTGTGTTATGGCAGGCTACACAAAGGTTCACCTAGACACAAGTATGAAGCTCGGTGACGACCCTGTTGATGAGATGCTTCCGAACGAAGTTATAGCTGAGCGTGGTGCTATCCTCTACAAGGAATGTGACAGAGCATATCAGGAATTACTCAAAGAAAATCCTAACGCAGTACAGCCGGTGTACATCATTGGTTCTGAAGTTCCTATCCCTGGCGGTGCTCAGGAAGAAGAGGATAACCTCAAGGTTACTAACCCAAGAGATTTCGAAAGCACTATCATGGCTTACCGCAGAATGTTTAATAAACTAGGGCTCAAAGATGCATGGAACCACATCATCGGCATTGTTGTACAACCTGGTGTTGAGTTTGGTAACACAGACATCCACACTTACAACAGACTCGATGCTGTAAAGCTGTGCAACAGACTCAAAAAATATCCCGACATCGTTTTCGAAGGTCACTCAACTGACTATCAGCCACCTGTAAAGCTTCGAGAAATGGTCGAAGACGGTATCGCTATCATCAAGGTTGGCCCTGCACTCACGAACGCAGTTCGAGAAGCTATCTTCGCTTTATCTATGATTGAAAAAGAGCTCATTGATGACGAGTCACAGCGTGCTAACTTCATTGAAGTGCTCGAAGAAGTTATGTTGGCAGACAAATCCAACTGGATCAAACACTACCACGGCACAGAAAAACAACAGGCAATCGCCAGAAAATATAGTTTCTCTGACCGTTCAAGATATTACTTCACACACGAGAAAGTACTTGCAGCTCAGGAAAAGCTTTTTGAAAACCTCTCTAACGTTGAAATTCCGCTACCTGTACTTCACCAGTATATGCCACTGCAGTACGCAAAGGTACGTGACGGACGACTCAGCCCATCACCACGTGAACTCGCTAAAGATGCTGTTGTGTGCGTAGTAGAAGACTACAACTATGCCGTAAAGTGCAACTATATGGCTAACCCAATGATGTAATTTGAAAGAAGGAAACACTCTATGAAAGCTGCTGTTTTACACGCTAACAAAGATATCAGATGTGACGAAATTCCTACCCCACAGGTAGAAAAAGGAACAGTACTCGTAAAGGTTATGGCTACAGGCATCTGCGGCTCAGATTTACCACGTGTACACGACCACGCCGCTCACAACTACCCTATCATTTTAGGACACGAGTTTTCAGGCTTTGTCGAAGAAGTCGGCGAAGGCGTTACTGCTGTCAAAAACGGTGACCACGTTGTCGGTATTCCTCTTGTTCCATGTATGGAATGTGCCGATTGTCAGGCAGGCAACTATTCACTTTGCAAGCACTATAGTTTTGTCGGTTCACGTCAGAACGGCTCTATGGCACAATACGTTTTGCTACCTGAAAGCAATGTTATGAAAATCGACGAAGCTATTCCGTACGAAGTTGCGGCTTTCTTCGAACCATCTACTGTAGCTATTCACGCTTTGTATCAGGCTAAATATGAAGATGGTGGCACTGTTGCTGTGCTCGGTGGCGGTAACATCGGTCTTTTCACACTGCAGTGGATCAAAATCTTTGGTGCCAAAAAAGTTGTTGTTATCGACGTTGACCACGACAGACTCAAAGACTCACTCGAGTTAGGTGCTGACGCTGTTGTCGCACTTTGTGATGATGACTACAAAGACCAACTCAACGAGCTCACAGAAGGTCGTGGCTTTGACTATGTTTTTGTCAGCACAGGCTCTACTGAAGCTATGAAGCTCGCCTTTGATATCGCAGGCAACAAAGCTCACCTGTGCTTCATCGGCACACCTACAAAGGAGCTCTCTTTCTCTGTAAGAGAGTGGGAGAATATGAACAGAAAAGAGTTCTATCTCACAGGTTCATGGATGAGTTACTCAAAGCCATTCCCAGGCAAAGAATGGGAACTCACCGACAAACATTTTGCAAAAGGTGATCTCAAAGTCACAGACAGTATGATTTTTGCGCAATACCCACTCGAAAAAACTATGGAGGCATTCGACCTTTTCACTGTACCTGGCAAGGTAAAGGGCAAGGTCCAGATTATTGACAAATAATCTTTTTAAGCTATGAATACTATCTCTAAAGAGCGTATCTACAAGTTTGATAACATAAAACTGCTTGCTATCATTCTTGTGGTTGTAGGACATGTTATTGACAGCTTTACCGCAAAGTCAGATATGTTCCGAAGCTTGTTTATTTTTATTTATGCTTTTCATATGCCGCTGTTCATCTTTATCAGCGGTTTGTTTCAACAAAAGTTTTCTGACACAAACAAGTTGAAAATCAACAAAATCGCATTCTATATCCTTTTAGGTTTTCTGCTGAAAATACTGAACGCACTGTGCAAGGTCGTCAGAGGAAAAAGATTTCACATCGCATTCTTCGGCGGTGGCACGATAGAGTGGTTTATGTTTGTTTTAGCTATGTTTATGATAACGGTATATCTGCTCAGAAAAGTCCATCCCGCTATTATGCTATCGATTTCTCTTGTTCTGGGATGCGTGAGCGGATACTTCGAGTTTATTGGTGACGTTTTCTGGTTATCGAGATATTTTGTTTTTCTGCCGTTTTATCTTGCAGGATACTATATGACACCACAGCTTCTCATAAAGATAGAAAAAAACTATGCTGTCAAAATCATCAGCGGACTATCCATGCTCACGTTTTTTATAATGAGCTTCAGAATGCTACCGTTTGTGTATCAGCTAAGACGACTGTTCACAGGCAGAAATCCGTTCTCAACACTCAAGTTTGAATGCGGTTTTCAACACCGACTGCTGTGCTATCTTATATCCGCGCTACTATGCATGGCGGTGTTCTGCTTCATACCGAACATCAAGATCCCCATACTCTCAAATATGGGAAAAAACACGCTGGCAGTCTATTTCTGGCACAGACCTATCATCTACCTGATCGGTGCCACACCATTCTTCAAAACAGTGCTCGCACTGGGCGATCCGCTGTACAAAATCATACTGCTGAGTTTCGGTGTTTTGCTTGCACTTTTGTTGTCACTAGATATATTTATGGTACCACTCAAGTATCTTTCGAAGCTGATTGATAAATTGAAACCTATGTGGTGTTATGTACTCATAGCGTCACCTTTTGTTGTAGGTCTTATCTTAGATATTTTGAAAATCAAACACTAAAAAGAAACCCGCACAGTTGTCTGTGCGGGTTGTTTTTATATAAGATCAGCAATGTCGTAGATAAGTCGTTCGCTTTTTTCCCAGCCAAGGCATGGGTCAGTGATGCTCTTTCCGAACACTTCACCGTCTACAGACTGGCTACCGTCTTCGAGATAACTTTCAATCATAAAGCCCTTGACCATAGATTTCACGTCGTTATTGTGGCGTGCTGAATGTAGCACCTCTTTACAAATACGTGCCTGCTCAAAAGGATTTTTCGCTGAGTTTGAGTGGTTAGCGTCGACAACGAGTGCTAGGTTTTTCAGTCCACGCTGTGTGTACATATCATACAGAAGCTCAAGGTCCTCGTAGTGGTAGTTAGGCATCATTTTGCCGTGTTTGTTGACATAGCCACGCAGTATTGCGTGAGCCATATCGTTACCGCTGGTTTTGACCTGCCAGCCTCTGAAAACAAAAGTGTGGCTATGCTGTGCGGCTTCGATAGAATTGAGCATAACAGAAAAGTCACCACTGGTCGGGTTTTTCATACCAACAGGCACTGTAATACCGCTACTTACAAGTCTGTGCTCCTGATTTTCTACGGAGCGTGCACCGATCGCAACATAAGACATAAGATCATCAAGATAACGATAGTTAGCTGGATACAACATCTCGTCAGCTGTTGACATACCATACTCAGTGAGCACACGGGAGTGGAGCTCTCGTATAGCTAAAATACCTTTGAAAGTATCCGGCTTTGCGTGTGGGTCAGGCTGGTGAGCCATACCTTTGTAGCCCGAACCGTTAGTACGAGGTTTGTTAGTATAAACTCGTGGAATAAGAATAAGCTTGTCAGAAACCTTTTCCTGAACTCTGCTGAGTCTTTCGACATATTCAAGCACCGCATCTTCTCTATCAGCCGAGCACGGACCGATGATGAGAACGAGCTTGTCGCTCTCTCCTGTGAAAATCTCAGCTACTTTTTTATCAATTTCAGCCTTGCGCTCAACAGCTTCAAGTGGCAGCGGATAAGCTTCTTTCACTTCTTTTGGAATAGGTAGTTTTTTTTCAAAAATCATGGACATTTGTATTCCCTCCAAACAGAAAAAATAATACCGCAAAACCTTACTTTTGTCAATAAAAGTAAGCTTGCGGTATTAATTTTATTTTATTAACTTATCCCACAAAACAACTTCGTTTTGTGCGATTGAGCGTTTCACGTCAATGATACGCTGGTTCTTGCTACCTCGAAATTGTAGTGTGATATCCTTTTGTTCTTCTATAAATCTGCCATCAACCAGAATATCAATATAAGACAGCATCTCGTCAGTATATTCACATCGAGCCCGACTGTCACAAAGAAGCTCTTTATCAAAAAGGTAGCCTGTGTAGCACCACACATCTTTTTGCGGATACTTTTCTTTGACTACTCTCAAAAGCTTTGTGAGTTCCTTTTGATTTTGCACTTCAAACGGCTCTCCACCCAAGAGTGAAAGACCGTTGACAAAATCAGGCTCAAGATAAGACAAAATCTGTTCAGCAGTTTCGTCAGTGAACTTTTCGCCATAGTCAAAATCCCATGTTTCTTTGTTAAAACAGTTTTTGCAACGGTGGGTGCATCCAGATACAAAGAGTGATACTCGCACCCCCACACCGTTTGCAATATCTCGTTTTTTTATTGTTGCGTAATTCATCAGATGTGCAGCACTCTTTCCTGTATTTCCTGCGTTCTGCCCTGGTTCCAGTACTGTGTGCCGATGTATCCGCAAGTGCGTCGTGCGACGTTCATTGTATCCTGATCACGGTTTTTGCAGTTAGGACACTCCCAAATGAGCTTTCCGTCATCGTTGACGATTCTAATCTCTCCGTCAAATCCACAAACCTGACAGTAGTCACTCTTTGTGTTGAGCTCAGCGTACATAATATTATCATAGATGAAACGGATAATCTGGAGCACAGCGTCAAGGTTGTTCTGCATATTCGGAACTTCTACGTAAGAGATAGCACCGCCTGTTGACAACGCCTGGAACTTTGATTCGAACATAAGCTTATCAAATGCGTCAATTTCTTCTGTCACGTGGACGTGATATGAGTTAGTGATATACGCTTTGTCAGTAACGCCTTTGATGACACCGAAACGCTTCTGCAAACACTTAGCAAACTTGTATGTTGTGCTTTCAAGTGGTGTTCCGTAGATACCAAAGCCAATGGTCGTTTCTGCCTTCCACTTGTTGCACGCTTTGTTCATATATTTCATTATATCTATAGCAAAATCAGTGACTGATGGGTCAGTGTGTGACTTTCCGGTCATATAGCGTACACACTCGCAAAGACCTGCATATCCAAGCGAAATAGTAGAATAACCACCGTAAAGGAGCTTGTCGATAGACTCGCCTTTTTTGAGTCGAGCGATAGCACCATCTTGCCACAAGATAGGTGCAGCATCGGACAAAGTACCTTTGAGTCGGTTGTGACGACACATAAGCGCACGATAGCACAGCTCGAGTCGCTCGTCAAAAATCTTCCAGAACTTGTCGATATCCTTGCCGCTTGATAAAGCTATATCAACAAGGTTGAGCGTTACAACGCCCTGATTGAATCTTCCGTAGAACTGGTACTCTCCCTTATCGTTTTTCCATGGGGTGAGTGCACTGCGACAGCCCATAACTGGGAAACAGTTGCCCTCTTTGAGCTCTTTCATAATCTTCTCAGAGATATAGTCAGGCACTAAACGCTTTGCAGTACATTTTGCAGCAAGCTCTGTGAGATACCAGTACTTTGAATCAGGTGTGATATTGTCTTCTTCTAAAACATAGATAAGCTTAGGGAACGCAGGGGTAACATAAACGCCCTTTTCGTTTTTGACGCCCTGATAGCGTTGCAAAAGCACTTCTTCGATAATAAGCGCAAGGTCGGCTTTTTCACGCTCGTCCTTCGCTTCGTTTAAATACATAAACACTGTAACGAAAGGTGCCTGTCCGTTAGTTGTGAGCAGTGTCACTACCTGATACTGAATAGTCTGTACACCACGGTTGATTTCTTCACGCAGTCGTTTTTCAACGATCTGCTCAACCTTATCTTTAGAAGGCTCGATATCCAAAATCTCAAATTCAGCAAGCACCTGCTTTGTGATTTTCTTTCTGCTTACTTCTACAAAAGGAGCAAGATGGGTCAGCGAAATACTCTGACCACCGTACTGGTTAGAAGCAACCTGTGCGATAATCTGTGTTGCGATGTTGCACGCAGTTGAAAAGCTGTGCGGTTTTTCAATCATAGTACCGCTGATAACAGTACCATTCTGGAGCATATCGTCGAGATTGACAAGGTCACAATTGTGCATATGCTGAGCATAGTAGTCAGTATCATGGAAGTGAATAATACCATCTTCGTGAGCCTTCACTATATCCTGTGGAAGCAAGATACGCATAGTTATATCTTTACTGACTTCACCTGCCATATAGTCACGCTGAACAGAGTTCACTGTTGGATTTTTGTTAGAGTTTTCTTGCTTTGCTTCTTCGTTATTACATTCGATGAGAGTCAGAATCTGATTGTCGGTAGTGTTAGCAACACGAGCAAGGTTACGTGTATAGCGATATCTGATGTAACGCTTTGCTGTTTCATAAGCACCACACTTCATAATCTCGAGCTCAACGAGCTCTTGTATCTCTTCTACTGACAGTGCTCTTGCGATGCACTCGCCTGTGTTTTTGATAGAGTTAGCGATGTTTCTGATTTGCTCATCAGTGAGCTCTCTGCCGTTTTCGCCTGCTTCATCAGCCTTTGTGATAGCCGCAATAATTTTATCAATATTGAATTCCGCTTCGCTTCCGTTACGCTTGATAATCTTCATATTTATCTCCTTTTCTTCGTTTTTGTTGGTTTCTGTATATAGAAATGTTTTCACTATATATTGTTGAGTACAATTAGTATATCAACTATATATAGTATGGTCAAGAGGATTTCATCTTTTTTTAGTTTACATTTTAGTAATATATTTATTAGGAATTATAATTTGGAAAAATAAAGAAATCCCGAGCTAAAAACTCGGGATTTTATAAACATTCACGTCATTTTATCAAGTCGTTTATAACAACAGACGCAATCATAAGTCCTGCAACAGATGGTACAAAAGCACAGCTCGCGGGAACTGCCTTGTTATTGTCAATAACCTGTTCTTGTGCTCTGACAGGCTCCTCTTTTGAGTAGACCACCTTGAGCTTTTTGATGCGATTTTTCTTGCACAGATTTCGCATAGCACGTGCAAGCGGACATACAGAAGTTTTATAGATATCGCTTATTTCTAGCATTTCGGGACGGAGTTTGTTTCCGGTACCCATCGACGAAATTATTGGCACATCACACTCTTGTGCAATTTTTGCAAGCTCGAGCTTTGCGCTCACTGTATCAATCGCATCCACAATATAATCGTACTGAGAAAAATCAAACTGTGATGAATTTTCAGGCAGAAAGAAAGCGTCACTCACATTGACTTTACACTGCGGATTTATATCCAATATACGTTCTTTTATGGCATCAACCTTGAGTCTGCCGACTGTACTATGGGTCGCTATTATCTGTCGGTTGATATTCGATACAGATACGCTGTCATTATCAACAACTGTTATCTCGCCCACAAAACTGCGTGCCAGTGCTTCGACCACATAGCCGCCAACTCCGCCAACGCCAAAAACGATAACGTGGGAGTTCTTTAGTTTTTCCAGTGCCTTGTCCCCTATCAGCATACGGGTACGTGAATACATCTCGTTCATAACACAACCGCCTAGAATTTACTGGTGTTAGTATAGCATACAATAGCGCCATATTCAAATAAGTGTTGAAAAATTTTCTTTCATCTTGTAATATATAAGTATCAAATATGCGAGGTAGCCATGACAATCTACAAAATCGCCGACCTCAATATCGGCATAGAAAACCACAGCGATTTCACAAAAGAATATATGAAAGATTATCTCAGCACTGATACTGAATATGACTTTTGTGTCAGTGTGACTGACGATATGGTCGAATTTGAAAAAAAGATTGCCGAAAAGCCGGTTGCTGAAAAGTACTACGAAACTACTGCTATACTGAGATATATCTGCAAAAAAATTGTCAGTAACTACAACGGCTTTTTCCTGCATTGTTCATGCTTAGAGTACGAAGATGAGGCATATATTTTCACAGCAAAAAGCGGCACAGGCAAATCGACCCACGCTCGACTCTGGCGTGAAGTTTTTGCTGACAAAGTCACTATGATCAACGACGACAAGCCAATCATCCGTTATATTGATAACAAGTTTTATATCTATGGTACTCCGTGGAACGGAAAGCACCACCTCTCAAATAACATAAAATCAGAAATAAAAGCTATCTACTACCTGTATCAAGGAGAAGAAAACAAAGCGACAAAAAGTGACCCAGTTTCATCTGTCACTAAAATACTGTCCCAGACAGTTCTTCCTGATGATAAAGAAAGTATGTTGCACCTACTCGATATGGTTGAAAAGCTGGTGTCAACTACCCCTGTTTTAGACTTACACTGTACAATTTCCCACGATGCTGTACACACAGCGCTTGATTCCTTAAAAGAAATATAATATACAAACAAAGCGACGGTACGAAAATACCGTCGCTCTTTTTATTCATATCATTTTGTCATGAAAAGTACGCCCAGAGTGTTAGGACCACAGTGAGAAGAAATAGTACAAGAAGCACGAGAAACAAAAACTTCGTCAAAGATGTTTTTCTCCACGAGGGCTTTTCTCACACTTTCAACGAGCTCTTCATCACATCCGGCGTGTGTAACAAATGCACGAGCTGTATCAACTTCACCGTACTTTGTAATGATGTCGTTCATATAGTCGATACAAACCTTGTTGAACTTGCCTCTGTATTTTTTATTAACGCCCATCTTGCCATGTTCTTCAGTGGACACCTCGATACAAGGCTTGAGACCCAAGAGGTTGGCACCGAAAGCCTCGATAGCAGAACATCTGCCACCTGCAGCAAGGAAGTCGAGCTTGTCGATAACAAAGCTTGCGTGGCTCTTGTGGATGAGCTTTTCGACAGCTTCTTTTGCTTCGTTAGCACTCATGCCCTGCTCAATAAACTCAGCAGCTTTGATAACAATAAGTCCTGAACCTGTGCTCAGGTTGCAAGAATCAACAACCTCAACCTTTGAATCAAATTCAGATGCTGCGAGCATACTGGACTGGTGTGTAACAGAAAGACTTGCACCAAGGCTGATATGAAGAACTTCATATCCTTCATCAACAAACTGTTTGAAGAAATCAGTGTATTCGCCAACGCTGTTAGCAGCAGTCCTAGGGAGCTCCTTGGTCTTATAAAAATGATCATAAATTTCTTCAGGTGTGATAGTCTCCCAGTCATCATAGGTGTTCTCACCAAGATTGATGTGCAGAGGGATATCGTGTACCTTGTATCTTTCCAAAAGCTCTTTTGTCAAATCGCAGGTTCTGTCCGCTGTTAAAATAACTTTATTACTCATAAAATATCTCCTATCTTATCTATTGTTATCGAAACAAAATAATGCTATACTATTATTATAATGATTATTCATTAAATTTCAATACCGGTGGAAAGTTTATGATCAAAAAATTCAGATTCAACAACCCTATCACTACTTATGCTGTCATAAATAATATAGAATGTGAAAAAGGTGAACTCCCTTATTTCACTCGTAGTGATAACACATTTTCTTACAATATGAGTGATACCACTGCTGTTTATGGCTTGGGCGAGGCGGTGCGTGGCATCAACAAACGAGGATGGATATATGAGGGCTACTGCTCTGATGACCCATGCCACACTGAAGACAAGCGTTCGCTTTATGGTGCGCACAACTTTCTTATTATCGATGACAAAAACGCTGGCGGTGACAGATTCGGTGTGTTCTTTGACTATCCGACACGCATCACCTTTGATATCGGATATACAAAACAAAACGAGCTTACAATCAGCACCGAAAAACCAGATATCGACGTATATATCATCGAAGGTAGCACTCTGCGTGAAATAGTAAAGAATTTCAGAAAAATCATCGGTCAAAGCTATATTGCCCCTAAATGGGCACTTGGATTCATGCAAAGCAGATGGAGCTACTTCACAAAAGATGACGTTGAACGTATCGCTGATTCATACAGCAATGCTGATATCCCGCTCGATGCTATCTTCCTTGACATCGACTATATGGAGAGATACAAGGATTTCACAATACATGATGAACGCTTCCCTGACTTCTCTAACTTTGTTTCATATATGAAGAAAAAGGGCGTGCGACTTGTTCCTATCATCGACGCCGCTGTCAAGGTTGAAAGCGGTTATGATGTGTACGAAGAAGGCGTGAAAAACAACTACTTCTGCAAGGGCGATGACGACAAAGACTACATCGTTGGAGTATGGCCAGGCAAGGCTGTGTTCCCTGATTTTCTCAATAACGATGTTGCTAAATGGTTTGGCGATAAGTATAAAATGCTCACAGATATGGGTATCGAGGGCTTTTGGAATGATATGAACGAGCCTGCTATTTTCTACTCCGAAAAAGGACTTGAAAAAGCCTTTTCACAAGTAGACAGCTACAAAGAAGTATCGCTTGATGCGAATACATACTTTGACTGCAGGGATTCTTTTTCAAAACTGTCCAACTCACAATTTGACTACAACAACTTCTATCACAACTATAACGGACAAAAAATAAAGCACAACGATGTTCACAATCTTTACGGATACTTTATGACAAAATCAGCTCAGGAGAGTTTTGAAAGAAACTGTCCTGACAAGAGAATACTGATGTTCTCTCGTGCTTCATATATCGGTGCTCATCGTTACGGTGGCATATGGACAGGCGACAACCACTCATGGTGGTCACATATACTGTTATGCCTCAAACAGATGCCATCGCTCAATATGTGTGGATTTGTTTATTCCGGCTGTGATATGGGTGGCTTCAACGGTAACTGCACAAGAGATTTGTTGCTTAGATGGCTATCGCTTTCTATCTTTACCCCACTTTTCAGAAACCACTCTGCGTGCGGCACAAAAGATCAGGAATGCTTTGCTTTTGAAAACACAGCAGATTTCAAAAACATTGTTGACCTGCGCTACAGACTCATCCCGTACATCTACAGCGAATATATGAAGGCTGTGCTGTCTGATGATATGTACATCAGACCGCTGAGCTTTGACTATGAAAACGATGAGCTAGCTAAAGCCGTAGAAGATCAGCTGATGGTCGGCGAGTCTGTTATGATTGCTCCAGTATATACTCAGAACGCAAAAGGCAGATATGTGTATATCCCTGAGGATATGATTCAGCTAAGACTCAACAGCGACTCTACTATCACAGAAAGCGAAATTGCAAAAGGACATCACTACATTGATGTTCCTCTCAACGAAGTCGTATTCTTTATCAAGAAAGGGCACTGTGTACCGCTTTGTGACAGTGCGAAAAATATCGAAAACCTTGACTATGGCACAATCAAGCTTTATGGTGATGGTAAAAGCTACGAGCTGTATGATGATGACGGTTTTACTAAAGCTCCTGAGCTCAAGAACACAAAAAGAATCATAAAATAAAAAACAAGGCACTCGTTGTGAGTGCCTTGTACTCAATATAGTTAATTATGCAATGATTTCGCCGTCAACTGTGCCAACAATACCTGCAGCGTTAGACTCGTCAGTGTCAATATGCATAGCAGGAGCAAAGTTCTCATGTACACGACAAACAACGTCACCGAATACGAGCTTTCTACCCTCTGCACCAACCTCGACAGATACGATCTGCTTGTCCTCAACACCGAACTCTTTAGCAGCATCAGGAGTGAGGTGAATGTGACGCTTAGCAGCGATGATACCACAGTCGATTTCAACTTCGCCACAAGGGCCAACGAGCTTACAACCAGGAGTGTTAGCAATATCGCCTGACTCTCTGACCGGTGCAACAACGCCGAGTTTTCTGGCATCTGTGAGAGAAATCTCAACCTGATCAGCACCTCTGAAAGGTCCCAGAATAGACATAGTCATCTCGCCTTTTGGTCCAACAACAGTGACCTTTTCTGCACAAGCAAACTGACCCGGCTGTGAAAGGTCCTTTTTGTTAGTAAGAGTTGCATCTTTTCCAAAAAGTGTAGCAAATGTTTCCGCTGTAACGTGAATGTGACGAGCAGAAGTTTCAACCATAATTTTCATAAACTTTACCACCTATCTAAATTTTATCTTCTATATTTTACATCAAATATATCTAAATTTCAACTAATTTCAGAATATGAGGTGATATTTTTGAATACAAAATGGGAAAAACTACAAAACGAATGCAAAAAATGTGAAAAATGTGACCTGTGCAAAACAAGAACCAATGTAGTTTTTGGTGTCGGAAATCCTGAAGCTGA
Organism: Ruminococcus sp.; assembly: GCA_045539655.1. GTDB lineage: Bacteria > Bacillota > Clostridia > Oscillospirales > Acutalibacteraceae > Ruminococcoides. Next base: position 27,570 of record JAZQFT010000026.1, read on the forward strand.
GGTTATGTTCATCGGAGAAGGACCAGGTGAGCACGAGGATTTGCAGGGTGAACCATTTGTAGGACGTGCTGGAAAGCTGCTTGATAAGCTACTATACGCTGTGGATCTTGATCGTAACAAAAACATATATATCGCAAACATCGTTAAGTGTCGGCCACCAAAAAACCGTGACCCGTTTCAAGACGAACAGATAGAATGCTTAGACTGGCTTCGAGCTCAGACCAGGCTCATCAGGCCAAAAATCATCGTATGTCTTGGCAGAATCGCAGGTATGAAAATCATAAAAGAAGACTTGAAAATCAGCAAGGAACACGGTGTTTTCTTTGAAAAAAACGGTATTCATATCATGGCGATGTATCATCCCGCTGCAATACTGCGAAACCCTAACCAGATGGAAGACGCTCTGAAAGATTTTATTATTCTCAGGAAGAAAATAAAAAAAGTGTGCGAACACACATACTAAAAAATATATAGTTATAAAAAGAAAAGGCTCCGTTTATCACGGAGCCTTAAATTGTGTCAATCTAAGTTACAGATTATGCTCTGTCTCTTTTTCTAGCTACAACGATTACGCCAGCAGCAGCAACCATAATGCCGAACATGATGAAGAGAACTGTTGTCTCCTGACCTGTCTTTGTTGTGCTACCTGAGCCTGTTTTTGTTGTGCTTGTAGATGAATTGTTGTTAGATGTAGTTGTTGTAGTTGTTGTTTTGTTTGAGCTGTCATCAGCCTTTTTATCAGCACTTGGGTCTGATCCACCCTCGAGAGTTGACTTAGACTTATCCCACTCAACCTTCACGCCAGTGCTCTTGATAGCAGCTTCTACATCGTCCTGTTTGAGGCCGAGCTGTTTAGCTGTATCGTCAAGGATTTCCTGGTCGTTCTTTAATGTACCGTCTTCCTTCTTAGCGTATGTTCTTGCGTTTGTGAGAGTGTTCTTAAGGAAGTTTTCGAACATATCCTTTGATGATGTTGTAGATGGAACACATGTACCAACAACGTTACCGATAGATGTGATAACTTTTACAGGACCGTATTTTTCCTTATCCTGACCCTTCCAGAATGCAGCAAGAGCAGTCTTTGAGCTATCTTCTGGGTTCTCGTACTCAGTACCGTCACAGTAAGCTGTGTCGCCGATACACTCTGTACCGAACAAGAGGTTGTATGTCTGCATACCGTTCTCGTTAGAGAAGATAACAGCATAAAGTGTGCCTGCGTCTATTGAGTTGCCTGTTTTTGAAAGGTCGTATGTAGCGATACCTGTAGCCTCGTCATATTCACAAGCTTCAGCCTTTGACTGCCATGATGGCCATTCGCCAGAGCCGTCATAAGCCCAGAAGTGACAGAAAACCTTTTTGAAGTTTTTCCAGCCAGCAGATGTAGCATCGAAAGAAATAGTCTGTCCTGCAGCTGTTTCAGCAGCATCTGCGTCAGCAGAAGTATCAGCAGCGTCAGCATCAGCGCCAACCTCTGCAACAGCACCAGCGCTATTGTCAGCGATTTCAACCTGAGCAGCAGATGTAGCAACAACAGCTACGCTCATAAGAACAACGATTGCGAGCATAAGGCTCATAATTTTCTTGAACATAATAATCTCCTCCAATATTATGAATTGCATAATCCTAAAGATTAGACACTTTAGCACTTATTATTATACTTCAAAAGAATTAAAAATTCAATATTAACATTATAATTCTTTAGAAAAAAATACACAAATTTTCCTCTTATTTATATGCTATTTTGCACAAAAGAAATATAAAAAGTTAAAAGTATTCAAAAACCTTTATTTTTTACGCTTTACAATAACTAAAACAACAACGATAACAGCAACTACCAGTACTGCAACACCAATGATAGTCCAAGGTGAAAAAATAGTTGTTGAAGCTGCAGTTGTATCAGAACTCTGGTCACCTACAGCATCTGTCTGAGCCTCTGTTTCTTCAACAATCTCTACTTCCGGCATTGCAATAGAAACGCCTTCAGCTGTGCCCCATGTGAGATCAACGTCAGTATTAAACACCCCGTCCGGGTCAACCATAGTTCCGTCAGAGCTAACCTGTGCACAAGGATGTACGCTGTCTTTGTTTTCCATCCAGCGAGCTACAGTACACTGCTTTTCCGAGTCAACCGGATTCACACAGGTATCGCCATCACAATAGACAATATCACCTTTGCACGCTGATGTTAAACTAAGGTTGTATGTCTGCATGCCGTTTTCGTTAGAAAAAATCACAGAATATTTAGAATCCTCTTTGAACTCCAACTGTGAGATATCATAGCTCCAGTAGCCGTTGCCAAGGTCAGTACAGCGTTCGTCCTTAGCCTGCCATGGGTAGAAGTCGCCACCTTCGTCGCCCTCTTCCCAGATGTGACAGAACACAATGGAAAAGTTCTTCCACGCAATGTTAGTTGCAGTCGGCACCTGAAAGTAAATACAATCAGGATTTGTAACCTCTTCAGCAGAAGCAGTAAAGCAAAATGCTGACAAGATAATAATAATCAAAGAAAAAACTAAACAAAAAACTCTTTTCATAATCTAACCTCCGTTGTTTTGTAGCTAAATTATATATCAAACAATATCTTTTTTCAATAAAGACGTGGTTTTTCGACAAAAAAAGGCGATCAAATGACCGCCTTTTATTTTATGAATTATTCTTCAGTTTTTGGTTCTTCAGTTGCTTCTTCTGCTGTATCAGAAGGCTTCTTAACTTTTATGTAGTAGTAAGCACCGAAACCGCCACCAGCTAAAACAATAACAATAATGATCCAGAACCATACTGATGTGAAGATACCGCCATCCTTTTCGCTGTCACCATCACCTTGTGAAACAGCAACAGTCTCAGGCTCGTCTGCACCACCTGTTGTGGAAACAGAAGTTTCAACCTCAGCTGTTGTAGACTTTTCAGCATCAGTATCTTTTTTATCTTCTTTCTTGTCGTCCTTTTTGTCGGTAGTAGAAGATGTGCTGTTGTTATTATTATTATTTTCAACATTATTTTCGTTCACTTCGCCACCGTTATTCGGAGCAACGTTGTTGTTACCATACTGCTGTTCAGCAACATTTACATCAGCATCTTCGCTCTTACCGGTGACAGAGTTGACAAATTTACCGGTGGACTGTGGCTCTTCTATGTTAAGTTCAGGAGCAGCATCCTCGATAACAGGAGCCTTATTCACAACAGCATCGCAAGTGAATGTGTAATCAGTGAACTGTTCCATAGATTCAGGATACAGATAACGCATATAGTAAGAAATGTGAGCATCACATGCTTTTACAGCTTCGAATTTCACAGTGACTACTGCTCTGTCTTCAAATCTGACACCGCTCAAAATAGACCAGTTACCTCTGATCTCATCTTTGATGTTAGGGTTGATAACCGCCATATGCTCGTCAGGATTGAAATCACCTGTGAAGTCAGCATATTCAACAACCTTGAGCTGTGAATTATCGTAGTAGATAGAGAAGTCACAGCCAACAACTTTTTCAGGAACAGTAAGGTTGAGAGAATAGACAACCTCATCACCTTTATTCAAAGTCAGAACGGTCTGTGCAGCATCAGCAGCAGATGCTGAAAAAGCAGCAACTGAAACAAGAACCAGTAATGCCATAAGTATAGATAAGAATTTTTTCATACTAAAACATCCTTTCAAAAAACCTTATGTACATTATATAACATAATATAACATATTTCAATAAATAATTTATTAACATTATTTGTAAAAAGTAAGCCCCTTCAGGAACACCCGAAGGGGCAAATTTGCTTTAATAATAAAATTATTTGCTCATAACTCTTCTACGAACAAAGAGTACGATACCTGTAGCCATAGCCAGAACTACGAGCAGAACAATAGCTGCAGAAGTAGCACCTGTCTGTACAGCACCAGCGTAGTTAGCCTCAGTGTTCTTATCAGAAGCTTCAGAATCGCCAGGTTTTTCAGGAGCAGGAGCCTCGTCCTTTTCTTCTTCCTCTGGTTCTACCTTGTTATCATCATTATCTGTTTCGTCCTTGTCGTCTGTATCATCCTTATCACCAGGAGTTGCAGTAGGCTTCTGTGGAGCTTCTGTTGGCTCATCAGAACCATCAAGGAGTTTAAACTCTAATTCAAATTCGGCATCGTCAGTAGGACGAATAGTTAAAACGCCCTTACCTTCGTCAACAAAATCTGGAACTTCAGTATCAAATTTATTGCCTAACTCATCAGTGATTGTAACCTTATCGCCGACTTTCAGCTCACACTCTACAGAGAATGTACCGTCACCGTTGTCCTTCATAGGAACAGGTTCGCCACCATTCACAGAAGCAGTGTAGCTCTTCTGTGCAGGAGCCTCGGTTGGCTCCACTACTGGCTCAGTTGGCTCTACAACAGGTTCTGTTGGTTCTACAACAGGCTCAGTTGGCTCTACTACTGGCTCAGTTGGTTCTACAACAGGCTCAGTTGGTTCTTCTTCTGGTTCTGTAGGAACTACAACAGGCTCAGTTGGCTCCTCTTCTGGTTCTGTAGGAGCTACAACAGGCTCAGTTGGCTCTTCTTCTGGCTCTGTTGGCTGTGGAGCTTCAGTTGGAGCTTCAGTTGGAGCTTCGGTTGGAGCTTCGGTTGGAGCCTCGGTTGGCTCTTCAACTATACGTGTTGAAAGAATGTTGTGGTATGTGCCGCTCCACTCGAACACAAGGATAATCTGGTCATCGCCAGCGTTGACTTCTTCAGCGGCCCATTTGTCGTTGCTCGACTTGTTGTAAGTCTTCATGCCATTTGCGGCAACAGGAACTTCTGTCTTGTAGATCTTGAAGTTCTGTTTAGCATTTGACCAGTAAGCTGAACCCACTGCGTACTGCTGTGTCTCGCCTGTAGCTGTGAGTGTAGCGTCCCCTGTAAGACCTGTTGAGTTGTTCCAGTAGTGAAGTGTTGGAACAAAGTCTGTGATGTACTCAATAACACCGACATAAACTGTCTTTGTAGTTGGTGTTGCAGCAGCATCAGTCTGTGCTTTGTACACAGAGAGCTTGTTTGTAGAAATTTCATACTTGAATTCGTATGTACCGCCTGTAGCAGTGAATGTACAGTCTTCACTTGAATCCATAGTCCAGCGGTTAGCTGTATCTGTGAATGTACCTGAGTTACCGAACCAAGTATCAGTACCTGCATCGTGTACTTTGAATGTGTAAGTACCAGCAGGGATCTCTTTTATGATAGAGAGGATATCGTCGTTATCTGTCTTTGCAAATGCATCTGTTGCACCCCAGTTGTTGAATGTACCCTTGAGGTAGTAAGAAGATGCAGTAAGTGTGAGAGTGTTAGCTGAGTTATATGTGATAGTATATGTACCATCGCCACCGTTGACAAATGTCATTGTTCTGTATGTGCCATCATCGTTAGCAACGCCGATGATAGAAGTAGCGCCGGCTTCAACACTAGGATCAACAGTAACAGTTTTACCATCTACTTTAACAAAGCCACTTACAGTTTCGTCACCTACAATAGGATCGCCTTCGAGCTCTGCTGTAAATGTTGTTAAATCTGCTGACAGTGTCATAAATGAGCCATCTAAAGAAGAAGTATTTGTTGATGAAGTATATCCGATAGTAAGTGGTGCTGATTTAAACGTAGCATCGGTATAATCGACCATATTCTGGTCTGCAAAGTTAGCGTTGGTTTTAAATTTAGCGCTAACTGCAGTGATAGTGTTTTTATTATTGAGTCTTATAGTACCATTTCGACCTATTGCCTCAACAAGTGCAATAAAATCAGCATATTTTTCAGTGTCAAGGACAACTTCATGTGCAGTAGTGCCATCGCCATAATAAAGTGTTTTTGTTGAAGCATCATAGAAAATTCTGTTCTTACTCTTTGCATAAGTAGCATTAGCAGCAACTGTATATGTAGTAGTAGTGGTAACCTGAAGAACTTCAGGAATACCGTCAGCAGTTGGAAGATTAACAGTAAGATCAACAGGAGCGATCTCGCATTCTTCAAGGGACGGATATACGATACTTACAATCATATCAGCAAGGAGCTGGTCCCAAGTTGTGTCGAGCTTGATTTCCTTAGAAACAGAAACGCCACCAGGCATAACCTGAGTTTTGTTACGAGCTGCATCACCCTGAACAACAAAATCGGTGTTGCCCTTTTTCATAGTAGCAACTGTGTCGATTTCAGAGTATGTGATACCGTTCATCCAAGAAGGAGAAGCGGTCTTCTTTGCGTCTTCTGACTCTACTTCTTTGAGCTCATTGTAAACATCTGAGAATGATTTAGAACCAATGAGATTAGAACCTGTGTTTGAATAGTAGTAAGCGTATGTACGCATCCAAAGCGGTCTACGAGCGTTCTCAACGAGAGCTGTCTCGAGAGCGTCCTTGCTCTTGTACTTCTTTGCCAAAGCTGTAGCAACAGAAGGAGTGATGAGAACAAGACGGTGTGTGTCAGCGTTTTCTTCAACACTCTTACCGCCGAGACCGCCGAGGTTTTTCTCGGTGATATCCCATGCGAGAACTTTCATGATCTCTTCCGGAAGGTCTGTTGCAGGAGTAACGTTGTTACCCCACATAGCAAATGATGTTGCGGTGATAACGTTGTCGTTGAGGTCAAAGCCGTTTTCAACGTGGCTAGGGTTCCAACCGATGTTGATAGCTGTCTGCTCGTCTTCAGAGAAAACGAGTGGCTGAACGTTACCAAAAGAGTTTGTGCGCTCTAAACCTGCAAGGTTGATGAGAGCAAGCTCCATGAATCTTGCGATAGCGATGTTGCACTCTTCGGTTGTCATACCCTGAGCATTGTCGATACCGAGCTGACGAGCGATAGGACCGTTGACATACATCATCGGTGTGTTCTCGCCGGAACGTAAAGAATCGAGGTATTCTTCCTCGCCCAGTGCTTCGACAAAAGCGATACAAACAGGCAGATATTCAGCAGAACAACCTGACATGATTGCGTTAGCGGCTACCTGATACGCTGTAACATCTCTACCATTTACAGTAGCGACTACGTCGTTATCGTTATATGAGGTGTATCTCATGAATTTTTCAGCTTTGATCCATGTAGGTGGAACTACAGGCAAGCCGTCAGTTGTACCATATCTTAAATCTGAGTTTTCGCCTGCACCCTTGAAGAAGTTCTGTACTTCCTGATAAGTACCTCGGAATACATAATCATTGTATGTGTTTTCTAAACTGCTTGGGGAAACAATAGCGAAGTCGTTTTCTTGTGGCTCCAGACAGTCACAATCGTCCTCACGACAGTTGAGGGTATCGTAAGAAATCTTATTATCTATATCTTCCTTCGTGTATCTTGCGCTGGCTGTCAGCGGAATAGACATAATGCTGATGACAGTCATCAAACTAAGCAGCAACGCAATCGCACGATTTAAAATTTTTGACTTCATAGTACCATCCTTTCTAATAATGGTAGGCTGAATGTTCATCTATCCAGCACAAAGTTAAAATAGTTTATAAATGCAATAGCAAGTTAATGCTTAGTTTAGTTTGAGAGATTATATGAGCTGAGGCTGTTATAACCCAGTTCACTCATAAGGTTGTTCCATTTGGTTGTGGAAGGCAGATACGCTTCGTATGAAACACAGTCACCACCCGGCATAACCTGGAACTCTCTTGTCTTGTCGCCACCTGTTACAACGAAACCTGTAGCAACAACCTTTTGTCTCTTGAGAGCATCAGTGTTTTCGTTGATAGTCTGGGTAGTATCGATAGTGTCGTATGGCACAACACCAGTCAGCCACTGTGGCACAGCTGTTGTAGCTACCTTATCAGCTCCAACGTTTTCAGTAGAAGCACCACTCTTGATGTCTTCATAGTGCTCATCAAAGGTTGTGTTCATATGAATCTTACTACCGGTGTTAGCCCAGTAGTGAGCATATGTACGCATCCACAGTGGACGACGAGCTGTCTCGATAAGAGCATCTTCGAGTGTATCTCTTGTGTTGTAGCCTTTAGCAATAGTTTCTGCTACGTCTTTTGTCATCCAGATAGTACGTGATTCGACAGGGTTGGTGTTACCAAGACCGTTCTGCTGTTTTTCGGTAACATCCCACGCAAGAAGCTGCATAGCTTTTTCAGAATTCGTTGTACCAACTGTAACCGGGTTACCCCATGTAAGAGTAGAACCACAAGTGATAACTGAGTCGTTGAGGTCAAAGCCGTTGTTGACATGATATGGGTTCCATCCGATATCGATAGCTGTCTGCTCATCTTCTGCAAAACAGAAAGGCTGCATATAGCCGAATGTACCCATACGGTTTTCTTTGATTTTGTAGCCAGCAAGGTTGAGCATAGCAAGAGAGATAAAACGACCGATGAGCTTGTTAGCTTCTTCGTTGATCATACCATCGCCGTAAGAAATTCCGAGCTGACGAGCGAGTGGTCCGCTGATGAGAACATATGGTGTCCAGCCGTGTGTACTATCAAGTGATTTGTAGAAGTTACCATTTGCAAAGCAACGTGTGATAGCCATACAGATAGGCATATATTCAGCAGGACAACCGGACATGATAGCGTTGACTGCTACCTGATATGCAGTTATCTTTTTGTATGCAGGTTTTACACCGATAACCTCACCGTCTTTCATATTAACGATTTCTTCGGCGCTCATATTTGTGAACTGAAGGTAGTATTCAACCTTTTCGTTGGTAGGTGGAACAACAGGAAGTCCGTCAGACATTTCGCTTACTTCGTAGAATTCCTGTACACGCTGGTAAGAACCTGTGAAAATAGTGTCGTTGTAACTAGCACTGGTAGCAGCACCTGCGATATCATCAATTTCTTTCTGTGTGATTTGTGTTGTAAGACCTGTTACAACTGCATCATACAAGTAGTCACGAGCTTTCTGCTGCTGAACTGCTGTTTCGTCGTTAGCAAATGCGCCCGGATAAGAAGCTGTTCTGATTACAGGAACGCCACGGTTGTAGCCAGTGGACTTAATCTGAGGAATAAAAGTCTCAGCACCAACAACAACAGCAGGAATGCCGATATACTCAGCAGCGATAGCGTTACCTGTTTCTTTGACCGTACAGATACCGCATCCACAGTTACCTGAAATAACAGCGTCAACGCCATACTCTTCGAGCTTGCGCTGGAATTCCTTCGCCTTATCGCTAGGGTTTAATGGGTTGTATGTACCGCCCTTGCCGATTTCTTCCATGTAGTAGGTTTTGCATCCGAACTCTTCTTCGAGCATGTCACGGAGCACTGCGTGTGTAACAGAAGCAGAGAAGCTTCCGCCAACGAGAGCAATAGTCTTGCCCTGTAGAGTATCAAGACGAGCGACCTGTGTGATTGATTCAATAGATGAACCAAGTGGCACAGGAGTCACGATCTCGTACTCGTTTTTTGTAGGCTCAGCGTTGGACGCTTCAGCCGTCTGTGCAACGTCACTTTCAGCCGCTGTGAATGATGTCAGACTTGCGGTAATTGTACCGACAAGACACATCAACGCAAGCAGTAACGAAAGCGAACGCTTTAAGATGTTTGTTTTCATGAAACCATCCTCTCAAAAAGTTTATTTAATATGAAACGCTGAATGCTAACTGTCCGTTCTGATTCAGCAGTTATATATTACTAAGTTAATGTGAGTCATACAGCGGTTATTCAACCACTGTTTCTTCTGTCAGAGCCTGTATAGGCTCAGGAAGATCGTCCGGTGTATAGAAGGTGAAATCACCGAAGAACTGGTCAGCAAAAATCGAACCGTCAGTAGTATCTTCAACAAATTTCAGGTTGCCGCTCTCGTCGAACTCATACTTCACTGTGAATTTGTTCTCTTTGTCTGTTATAAGGCTGAAGGTGAGCTGTGACTCTTCAGCTGTATATGAGTAGTACATATATCTGTCGAGTGCGAGTTCCACGCTCTCATAACGAATGATCATAACACCGTCGTCAGTGAAACTGACCGTTTCAGTGTATGGTATAGAATAGTGGAAATACGAAAGCGAACGCTCGTTAGTAGCCCACTCACCGATGAGCTTGTCGTCTGTATTATACTCATCATATGACTGCTTTTCGTACTCAGGGTTTTTAGCCTGTGTGAGAACGTACTCCTGAGCTTCGACTGTCTCGCCTGTTGACTCATCAGTGTATTCAGGATAAATCAGCGTAAGCTGTGCGTTGCCCAAGAGCTTTGAACCGGAGAATTTATACTCCAAATCAACAGAACCCAAGTTAACCTTATCGGTTGTGTCGATCTGTGAAAGCTCATACTCGTAGTACTCTACACCGCCATCATAATATGTGGCCCACTCACCCTTGCCGAACTTGTCCGACTTTTCGAATATGTAGTACACTCTGTCGCTGTCATCGATCTGATCATCGGTCGCTTGTGTCAACTCCGGATTTGTAGTGAGCTCCCACGCACCCGTAAAGTTCTTCAGCGTCAGAAAATGCATCCCAACCACTATGACTGCTAACACTAAAACAGCAGCGACAATCAGCACGGTCAGTTTCTTTTTATCACAAAAGCGTGTGCTTGTGCTTTGCTCCTCTAAAACAACATTATCTGTGTTGTTATCTGTATTTTTGTTTTCCATATTATCCACCTTATTCTTTATCTCCAAGCTTTTTCATCAAACTGATGGCTCCTCTAACCATAATATGATAACTCTCTTTAGGATCAACCGAAAGCCCATCAAACACACCAATCGACTCGAGCGTTGAAAATCCGTGTGTTACGGTACGCATAATTATATACATATGATCCATATCAGTCTTGTCAGTGACACCATACTGTTGAAGCAAAAAATAGATGGGCTGAATAAAACTATTGTTCGCATCCTCGAACTCAGGAGTACAGACCCATCTTTCGTCGATCAAAAGGTTGTATAGGTGTCGATGCTGTTTCAAGAAATCCCAAAAAACATCACTCGCTTTTAGCGTTGACTCTTCAAGCGGCAAATCCTTCACCGCTTGCTCAATAAGATCGGTGTAAAAATCCCCGGCACGCTTCGCAACTTCCATAAGCAGATCGTTCTCGTTATCGATATGATTATACAAGGACGACACCTGTACACCAAGGACACCAGCGAGCTTTCTCAGTGAAAAACCATCTATACCCTTTTCGTCAATAAACCTGAAAGCTTCGTCGATAATAAGCTCTCTGGACAAAACTATTTTTGACATAAATATATACTCACCCACACTACTTCATATTTATTATATTATAAAACGAACAGTGTTCGTTTGTCAACGAACATCACTGTGAATTTTAATATTTTTTTTGATAAAACACTCTTTTTTCAGTAATTTTTTATATATAATTCTCCCCTGACATAAAAGCTTCAAAAAAACTAAATAAGCGGAAAATCATCTCATAAAATCAACTCCAGTTATTCTTGATATTTTCACACCAAATCTATAGTTATCTTTTCTCCATAAATAGTAATTTTTACACTAGCACACGAAAGAAGTATTTTGTTTTTATATACACACAATAATAGCATTGATGTGTCAAACACACACATCACTTCAACTTGACTTTATCTATCAAAAGCACTACAATCTGTATATATTTACCTTATGGAGAAATTTTATGAAACGCAGTATTATGTGCGTTGTGGCGCTGATGCTCACTCTTTGCATTCTGATCCCTGCTAACATCATCACAGCAGATGCGAAGTCGCCTTTTTATAGTACCGCTACAACCCTTAGCATAAAAAAGCATATTGAACAAGACGCCGGACTTTCTAACTATGTCACAGCACAGGGCTCGTGTACCGATGGGAAATACGCATATTTTGCTATAAACAACGGCTCGACCACCATACTCAAGTACAACGTGAACAGCTGGAAGCTGAAAGATAAAAGAAGCGGACTGAGTCTTGGACATGCTAACGATATGACATATAACGAAAAAAAGGATATCATCGTCGTGTCCAACAACGCCCCTGACTACAACATACTCACCTTTGTGGACCCTGACACACTAAAAATAGTCGGCACAAAGAAAATCAAATACAAAATCTATTCGATTTCTTACAACAGTGCACGTGACCAATATGTAGTCGGTATAAGCGGAACATACGACTTTGCGATACTCGACAAAAACTTCAAGAGAGTCAAGAGATATGAGGGCTACAACAGCGGTTATCTGCGACAGGGTGCTGACTGCGACGACGACTACCTGTACTTTGTACAAAGCGGTGGCGGCGGCAACCTGCTGGTGATTTACAACTGGCAAGGAAAGCTCGTTGACACGGTAACTATCGACAAAGCACTCGAGATAGAAAACATCTTCCACGTTGATGACACGATATATATCACACTGCATCATTTCGGAAACTTTGTGCACAGAATCGGAATCAGCGACAAAACCGCTATCAAATTCGACGTGAGCTTTGACAGCAACGGTGGCTACGGTGTGATAGACGACATCACCGTTATGTACGGACAAGAAGAGTCCTTTCCTCAGTGCAATTTCTACAAAGAAGGCTATAGCTTTGCGGGATGGGTAGTAAAGCGTGACAGCTCAAAAGAATACTACTCAAAAAGAAACCCATACGCTAAAAGCGAGTGGCTACAAAAAAAAGATATATACGAATACACACTGTTCAAAGATGAGCAGAAAGTCAGCAAGCTGACCAAGGTCGGCGACGTGACAGCCACAGCGTTCTGGATAGCAAAAGAATACAGAATATACTACGACTCCAATGGCGGCGAAGGGCATATGCCACTCAAAACTGTCGGATACGACGAAAAATTCACGCTTGATAAAAACCAGTTCACAAAAGGCGGATATGTATTTGCGGGCTGGACAGCGCAGCGTGAATATGACGGAAAAATCTACGGTTATGCTAAAGACGAAAGCTCGCCGAAATGGCTCCACGAAAAAGATGTTGACTCAAAATACATCTTCACACAAGAACAGGAGATATCAAAGCTGACCTATGATTTGGGTGTGACTTTTTATGCTCACTGGCTGACAGCTTTTTGCTACAGCGACTCAGGCAAAACACTCGACAGATACTTAGGCAGTGATGAAGAGGTTGTCTTCCCAAAGACACAGAAAAAGCTCGAAATCATCGCTGACGAAGCGTTCAAAGAGTGCACTACAGTACAGACCATCACAATCCCTGAATCAGTACAAACTGTCGGCAAAGACGCATTCAGCGGATGCAGTTCACTCAGTGAAATTCATTTTGAAGACAGGCTCCCACAAAATGTCGACCCAACTTCGTTCAACTCCCCACAAAGCAAAAAGTTCTTCCTCAACAAGGACGACAAAGAACTGTTTCTTGGATGGTACACCGGAAGCTACTCATACGCAATGTTTTTGAGCGAATGCAACGAAATATTTGTATAAGAAAAACCACCTGTAAAAAGGTGGTTTTTTGTTTGCAATAGCCCGAATCCTGAAAGACGTTTAATTCTTAATAAAAAATATCCCCGATGACATCATCGGGGATTTCTTATTCACTTGTTCACTTTGTGCAAAGTTGCTTTATCCTTCTACAGGAGTATCAGCAGGGGCATCAATCTCAGCGAGCTTGCGCTGGATAGCTGTAGCATCAAGGATATTGACAACATTATCTTGATTTACATCCGAAATATTCAAGCGAGCATTTTCGATAATTATCAATTCTGCCAGATGTCTTTGGATTGCTGTTGCATCAAATATAGTAACAGAGTTATCTCCATCAGTATCACCGATTTGTCCAACATAATCTACTCCGATTAGATCAGAAATATATTCAATAGCTTCTATATTCATCAGCGCAATATCCTCAAGGGAATAAAAATTATTTTTATGCTCACTATTGTACACTGAGCCGACAAAAACAGCTATCCCGGATTCAAAGACCTTATTGGTTACGTCACTACTTTCATAATACTCGTTTTTACTGCCAAAGCGTTTAAAATACGATTCTTGTTCGGCATTCTCCGAAGTGAAGCGTACTAAGTAATAGTCATTTCCGAATGAACTTCCAGGACAATCACTCATTTCTAAACACTCAACAATAGTCAAGCTTTCGTCATTTGCTTGATGTAGATAATACTCAACAAACAAATAAGCTATGTGTTCTTCAGGAGGCAGTGGTGTATATGCAAAAGCTGAAGAAACGGAAGATAAAATAATAAACATTGATAACAAAATAACTACTGCCTTTTTCATACCATAATCACCTCTCTTAAATTAAATAACTCTAACCGAAAACTCCATAGAGGATGCCAATGAGATGTTACTCAAAATCATACAAGTCTTTTGACCAGAATCAATATGGAAAAACGCTGTTACGTTCGGAGTGAATATTGAATACTGTATCTCTGACAAATTGCCATCTATTGTGTCAACTCGTTGAAGTTTCGCATAATTAATATAATCCGGACTATGAAAAGATACAGCGAAAGTCTCATATGTATCATCAGTTATTTCAACATCATAATTACAATTAACATCACCATAAAAATGCGGTGCAGGTACAGCTCCTACGCTAAACACACTAACAGAGATCAAAAATACGCACACTAAAACAGCGCTAACTATTCTTTTCATATAATCATCTCCTTTGAAACGTAAAACAAACGCTACAATGTTTATGT
>JAZQFT010000027.1:0-2770 GCA_045539655.1 Ruminococcus sp.
AGATACTTATTATAAGCTCAGTTGCGATAGCGATTACATTAGAAGATACAGAATCAAGAAAGATTTGAAATGGAAAGCTCAGACCGAATACGGTGAGATAGATATAACAATAAATCTTTCTAAACCTGAAAAAGACCCAAAGGCTATAGCACAGGCAAAACTTCAAAAACAGTCAGGTTATCCTAAATGCCTTTTGTGTAAAGAAAACGAAGGCTATAAAGGTAGAATAAACCATCCCGCAAGACAGAATCACAGAATCATCCCCATTGAAATAAATCACGAAGACTGGTTCATGCAATACTCGCCATACGTTTACTACAATGAACACTGCATCGTGTTCAACAGCAAACATACACCTATGGTGATAGATAATACGATATTCTCTAAATTGTTAGATTTCATTTCCTTATTTCCTCATTACATTATCGGCTCAAACGCCGACCTTCCGATTGTGGGCGGTTCAATTTTGACACACGAACACTTTCAGGGTGGCAGATACGAATTTGCCCTCAATCGTGCAGAGGTTGATAGAACTTTTAAAATCGAGGGTTTTGAGGATGTAGAGTGTTCAGTAGTTAAATGGCCTATGTCAGTAATAAGACTGAGCAGTAAATATAAAGAAAACATCACACCACTCGCGTGTCATATCTTAGAAAAATGGAGAGCATACACAGACGAAGAAGCTTTCATCTTCGCTCAGACAAATGGTGAGATACACAACACAATCACACCAATTGCTTCAATGAAAGACAATAAATTCATAATAGATTTAGTCTTGAGAAATAACATAACAACTGATGAACATCCATTCGGTGTTTATCACCCGCACGAAAATCTTCACCACATCAAGAAAGAGAACATCGGATTGATTGAAGTTATGGGTCTGGCGGTATTACCATCAAGATTGAAGAAAGAAATCTCTTTACTTAGAGAAGCTATTCTAAGTGGTGCTGATATCTCGAATATTGAAGAAATCAGTAAGCACGCTCTATGGGTATCAGAGTTTCTCAAAAACTACGACAATGTAAATGAAGAAAACATTGATGACATCATCAAAGCTGAAATCGGAAAAGTGTTCTTGGAAGTACTCAAAGACGCAGGAGTTTTCAAGAGAACTGAAGACGGACAAAAAGCTTTTGACAGATTCATAGCCACATTATAGGAGAAACATTATGGCGATTATCACAATACATCCTTTCGGTACAGATAAAAACGGTAATATGGTAAATTGCTACACAATCATAAATAAAAAAGGAGCAAGCGTAACTCTCAGCTCACTCGGAGCATCAGTAGTATCAATCAAGGTTCCTGATAAAAACGGGGTTATGACTGACGTAGTGCTTGGATACGATTCTCTTGAAGGCTACGAAAAAGGTATGGAATATTTCGGCGCTACAATTGGTAGATGCAGTGGGCGTATTAATAACGGAAGCTTCACTATGAAAAGAAAAATGTACAATCTCCCTATCAACAACGGCAACAATCATCTACATGGTGGGTTTGATAGTTTCAGCAGAAAAATGTGGGATATAAATATGGATCGAGGCGATGTTGTGTTCAGTCTTGTCTCTCCTGATGGTGATGAGGGTTATCCTGGAGAAATGAAAGCGACTGTCAGATACTCATTCGATGATAACAATGTACTGACAATCAAGTACGATGCAGTATCAGATAAAGACACAATCTGCAATCTTACAAACCACTCCTACTTCAATTTAAATGGTCACAACACCGCATCACTTGATGAGCACACCTTAAACATCAACGCTTACAAGTTCATTGAACTTAATGATGAGCTTATTCCAACAGGTAAGCTTTTAAAGGTTAAAAACACTCCATTTGATTTCACAGTAAAGAAAAACTTATTCGATGCTTTAAAAGAAGAACACCCACAGCTTACAACAGCAAAGGGTTTAGACCATAGTTTTATTGCTAGCAAAGGACCTGACGTATTGAGTCTTATGGCTAGTGCTACAGGTTTAAAAAGTGGTATAACACTTGATTGCTATTCAACTCAGCCGATTTTACACCTCTACACAGCAAACTACGTGGATACAGAAAACGGTAAAAACAAATCCTGCTACAAAAACTACAGCGGTTTTTGTATGGAAGCTCAGGGATATCCCGATGCAGTTAATCACAAGAATTTCCCAACCACAGTGTTAACCGCTAACACACATTACAACCAAACAACTAAAGTTGCTTTTTCAATAAACAAATAATAAGGAGGAAATGAAATGATTATCAAAAAACATTATGAAGATCTGAATGTACTTCATGAGAACACCTTAGACAATCGTTCTTATTACATTCCTGCTTCAAAACTCACTGATAATCTTGATGAACACAGAGAAAGCTCGGACCGATTCTTGCTTTTGAGTGGTGAGTGGAACTTCAAGTATTTCAAGAGCGTTTATGATTTACAGAACAAGTTCTACGAGCTTTGCGACAGCAACGAGGATTTCATCAAGGTAGCTGTTCCGTCTGATTGGCAGAACTACGGTTTTGACTATGAACAGTACACAAATGTTGAGTATCCTATCCCGTTTGATCCACCATTTGTCCCTCATGAAAACCCTTGCGGTGCTTATGTGAAAGAGTTTGATTATCATACAGACGATAATGCAAACAGAGCTTTCTTGAACTTTGAGGGTGTTGACTCTTGCTTTTATGTATGGCTCAACGGCCACTATGTAGGCTACAGTCAGGTTTCTCACTCAACAAGTGAGTTTGAAATCACACAATTTCTTACAGAAGGCAAAAACAAACT
>JAZQFT010000028.1:0-12093 GCA_045539655.1 Ruminococcus sp.
AGTAATCTCTGTACCGTTATACTCAACAACCTTGAGTTCGTCATTCAAATAGAATGTCCAGTCGAGTGTGTAGATGCCGTCACCATCATCATCAGAGAGCTTTCTGTCAGCTGTCATAGGAGCATCGTTCCAAAGTGACACGCCGTTGAGTGTACCAACGAGGTAGTAACCTGCGCCACCTACAGGAGCATCTGTTGGCTCTTCTGCATCAGTTGGATCCTCTGCATCAGTTGGATCTTCTACATCTGTTGGATCTTCTGCGTCTGTTGGATCAGGTGCCTGTGTTGGCTCATCAGTAGGCTGTGTTGGATCAATAATGTCTCCACCGAATGTGAAGACCTCGCCAATACCCAGAGCAACTGCACTTTCATACTCAGCAGCAAACATCTGAATACGTGTAACGTCAAACACATTGAGTATGCCATCCCTGTTTACATCAGCTGTTGCAAACGCAATAGTTCCTTCTGCAATTTCATAGCCCGGTGTTTCTGCGAGTGCCATCTGGATTCTGGTAGCGTCAAAAACGTTTACCCTACCATTGCCGTCAACATCGCCGAGCATGTAAGTTGCAGTCTCAGCCACAGTGCTCACGATACCTACGCTGAACATAGAAACGAGCATAGTCATCGCAATTACCAAGCTGATAATTCTCTTGAATTGTTTCATAAGATTTTCCTCCATTTCAAAATTGTGCATTGTACCTAAAGCACACATTACACTATTGTAATCATTATACGCCTGTTTGTAATTTTTTTCAATATTTTTCACAATATTTTCAATATATCATATATAAAAAAAACACGTCGACTTTTGTTAAATATGCACAAAAGCAAAACCCCGTTTTTGTGCGATAATTTCAAATTCTTAAAGATCAAATACCACAAAATATTGTGTAAAAACAGTGAAAATACAGATTCTTATCCATAGAAAAAGGCTGTCAATAATTGACAGCCTTGTAATCATTTTTCTTCTTTTATGTCCCGCATAGTCAAACTGATACGTTTTTTCTCTACTTCCACAGACAACACCATAACTTTGACGATATCACCGACCTTCAGCACTTCGCTTGGGTGTTTTATGAACTTGTTGCATATACGGCTGATATGCACCAGACCATCCTGATGTACACCGATATCCACAAATGCACCAAAGTCGATAACATTACGGACTGTACCGGTCAGAACCATACCGGGCTTGAGGTCTTCCATAGACAAAATATCGGTTCTAAGAAGCGGTGGTGGCAGCTCTTCACGAGGGTCACGACCAGGTTTTGAGAGCTCTTTCACTATATCTTCAAGGGTAGGAACACCGATTTCAAGCATTGGAGCGATTTTTTCTACACCGCCGAGTGCCTCAACCTTTGACTCTATATCTGATATGCCTCCGTTTTTGATATCGGCGCTCTTACAACCGCACAGTTCAATAAGTCTCTTTGCTACATCGTAACTCTCAGGGTGGACGCCTGTGCTATCAAGAGGATTTCTGCTTTCAACAACCCGCAAGAAACCCGCACACTGTTCGTATGCTTTAGGACCAAGCTTAGGAACCTTCTTTAATTCTGCACGAGAATTAAACTGACCGTTTTCTTCTCTATAAGTAACGATATTTTCGCATACAGCAGAAGACAAACCAGCCACTCTTTTTAAAAGTGATGCAGAAGCTGTATTGAGGTCAGCGCCGACGTTGTTTACGCATTCTTCTACAATACCGTCCAAAGCTGAATCAAGCTGTTTTGGTGGCATATCGTGCTGATACTGACCAACGCCGATAGCTTTCGGCTCGATTTTGACAAGCTCAGCGAGTGGGTCTTGGAGTCTTCTTGCGATAGACACCGCACTACGTAAAGTCAAATCAAACTGAGGGAACTCTTTTGCAGCTAACTTTGATGCAGAATACACAGATGCACCGGCTTCGTTGACCACCGCATATGAAACCTTCTGGTCAATCTCCGATATAACTGATGCTGTGAACATCTCGGTTTCTTTAGAAGCCGTACCGTTGCCGATAGCGATAATCTCGACTTCGTGCTTTTTAATCAGCATTTTTATGATACGCTTAGACTCGTCGATCTTAGACTGAGAATGGGTAGGATAGATAATCGAAGTGTCAAGCACCTTACCTGTAGGATCAACAACCGCTACTTTGCAGCCTGTTCTGTAGCCGGGGTCAAGGCCCATAGCGACTTTACCTTTCACAGGTGGTTGCATCAGAAGCTGACGCAGGTTGGTTGCAAAAACTTTGATAGCTCCTGTCTGGGCTTTTTCAGTGAGCTCTTTTCTTATTTCACGCTCTACTGATGGAAAAATCAGACGTGAATACGCATCTTTGCACGCCTCATATACTGCATCGGAACACATAGAAGTTCCTTTGACCATAACTGATGAGATAGAACGCAAAGGCTTTTCATCGTCAAGTTTGATACTGACTTTGAGAAAATCTTCTTTTTCACCTCTGTCAATAGCAAGCACTCTGTGAGAAGCTATCTTAGAAACAGCTTCTTCAAAGTCATAGTACAGAGTATATACGCTTTCAGCGTCTTCATCAGCTGCTTTTGATGTAACGGTAGCGTTGTGCCAACACAGGTTACGAATACGTTTTCTTATTTCTGCGTTATCAGAGACATTTTCTGCGATGATATCAAGTGCTCCCTGCAAAGCTTCTTCTGCTGTAGCAACGCCCTTTTCTTCATCAACATATTCCTGTGCTAATGCAAGTGGATCAGCTTTTTGGTCTTCCTGTGCAAGAATAAAAAGCGCAAGCGGTTCGAGCCCTTTTTCTTTAGCAACAGATGCACGGGTCTTTCTCTTTGGTCTGTACGGACGATAGATGTCCTCGACTTCTGAAAGTGTAGTCGCTTTTTCAAGAGCCTGTACAATCTCATCAGTGAGTTTTTCCTGTGCTTCAATCAGGTCTTTGACCTCTTGTTTTCTTTTGTCTAAATTTCTGAGATAGTCAAGTCTATCGGATAGCTCTCGGATAAGCTGGTCATCCATACTACCGTGAACTTCTTTTCTGTATCGTGCGATAAAAGGTATTGTGTTGCCCTCATCAAGCAAGTCGATAACGTTTTTGGCGTGCTCAACTTTGACGTTGAAATGTTGAGCAAGACTCAGTGCATAATCCATCTTTCTTTTTCCTTTCAAAAAACTAATACCCGCTGATTATACCACTTTCCTGAAATTAAATCAAACCTTTTTGTAACACAAGTAAGCCTTTCGAAATAGTATGTAGTGTAACACAGAAAGGAGGAAAACATATGTGTTCTAACGGCTTCTTCGGAAACAACAGCTGTTGCTGGATCATCATTCTTCTCGTTATTTTGTGGGCTTGCTGCGGTAACAACAATAACGACTGTGGATGCTCAGGCGGTTGCGGTTGCTAAACAAAAACAACTAAGTTGAAATAAAAAACAGCCGAGGAATACCTCGGCTGTTTTTGCATCGCACTACAATTCTTTGTTTTATCAACGAGAAATCATTGACGGAATTTTTTCAAAAACAAGTTTTGTTATGAAGCTGAGTATCATACACCCAACAGGTACGAACAGTGTTGACAAAATACGTACTATATCTGTAGAAGGTAAAACAGAACTCTCTATCAGATAATTCACTGTATCATAAACAAGAATGTGCACCAGATATATCTCAAAGGAATATTTTCCGACAAATGAAAGTCCTTTTGACACAAATGATGCGGCTTTGATTCTGTCGAGGAAAGTCATTGCACAAGAGATACATACACAAAGACCTGGAGTCACAAGAATAAACGGATACCAGTACAGACCATGTGTCCAACGATAGTCTCTGTAGTGGTTAAACACAAGATATAAAAGCAAAAAGCCCAAAAGCATTGTAACAATATAGACTACAAAACTCTTCTTAGTAACCCTTGCACCCTGTTTTGCATACTTTGCAAAAAGCATTCCCATATAAAAAATCGGAATTCTCGAAACAATTATAATAAAAACAATGGTGTTCCAGAATGGAATCGAGAAAACAAGCATCAAACATATAATCAGCATGTGGATTTTAATATCACTTATCTTATCGACCAGCTTTTTGAAATATGGTGCAAATATATAAAACAGCAATATTGTTGTTATATACCAGTTGAAAGCGTTGCTAAGACCGACAATACTCTGCACACCAAAAATGTTTCCAAGTATCGTGCTGATGTTCATTTCCTTTGCTTTGAATGCATATAAAAACCAAAACGGCAAGAAACACCAGTATGTAGGAAAAATCCTAGCAAAGCGTCTTTTCAAAAACGTTAGCGGTTCGTCATTTTTGCACAGCGAATAATAGCACCCTGCACCCGATGCGAACAGACAAATATCAACACCGCCATAACCAATGTTTTTGAAAAAATACAATCCTTTTATAAAATGTGCTGAATGGTAAAAAACGATCCACAACATCGCACATCCAAGCCACACGCTACGGTATTTCAATATATTCTTCAGCTCCATACGTATCCCCCTATATAAAAAGCTAAAAGCTTTACTTTTACTTACCCACCTCACAGTTAAGTATCAAATCTTCGAACTCATCCACTGTTATACCAACACATTTATAAAACCCAACATCTGCAAAATACGAATCAAAATACTCCTTGTCCATCTTATTCTCATCGTAGCAAAAATAAACCTCGTTGTCTTCGAATATCACCTTTATCCACGCATCATAGTAAGTACCTTTTGGTGCATTCAATAAAACAGAATATGTGGGCTGTGCTGATACACCATCCGAAGGGGCATTAGTAGTGTTGCTAAAAATCGCATCGTTAATCGCTGCCAACTGCTCGTGATTTTTCTCATCGCTGAGTTCAAGGATAACATCTTCTGTTTTGTAGTCCATAATAACCATTTCTAAATCGTCTTTTGCGCAAGCTCTTAACACAAGAACAAGAGCCAACACAAGCACAAGAATAACTGAAGTAAAAAATATCCATAACTTCTTTTTCATTTGATACACCGCCTCATAAACAAATTATATCACTCCGTAAATAAAAAGACAAGAAAACTAAAAAAGATACACTCCACTTAGGGCTTTTTGCACCTTCATCTCTATCGCTCATCCTCGAAGAACCAATCTCATTTGTAATATAGAATAAAGGGTGCACCAAAAGGTGCACCCTTTATTTTATGGCCCGCCCGAAGAGATTTGAACTCCCGTTCTCCGGAATCGGAATCCGTTGCGTTATCCAGCTGCGCCACGGGCGGCTATATGCTAAATATTATAGCTTTAAATATATAATTATTCAACTTATTCGCAAAGCTGTGACCACTTTTCATACAGTTCATCAAGCTGTGCCTGATTCTTTTCTAAAAGCGACGTGAGCTCGGACAACTTTTCGTAGTCACTCATCACACTTTCATCGCCCATCTGAGCGTGCAAGCTCTCGATTTCTTCTTCAAGCTGTGCGATACTCTGTTCGCATTTATTCAGTTGAGTTTTGCGCTTTCGTTCTTCTGATTTGAGCTGTTTTTGGAGCTGATAGTCATTGAGTTTCGGCTTGCTTTCTTGATTTTCTGGTGATAGTTCATCAACACTATCTGCATTTTGTGTACGCTCTAGATAGTTGTCGTAGTTTCCCAAATACTCAGTAAAGCCATCTTTGTCCATATACAAAACTCTGGTAGCCAGCTTGTTGATAAAATATCTATCATGGCTGATGATAAGCATCGTTCCACCATAGCTAAGCAGTGTTTTTTCAAGCGCTTCACGTGACGATGTATCCAGATGATTTGTAGGCTCATCCAAAAGCAGAAGATTTCCTTGTTTCAGCATCAATTTCAAGAGTGAAACACGTGCTCTTTCACCACCACTCATACTCTTGAGCTTTTTGAACACATCGTCGCCTTTGAACATAAAAGAGCCCAGCATAGTGCGTACCGTAGTCAAATCAAAATGCGGATACGCATCATACACTTCATCAAGAGCAGTTTTCTCAAGGTCCAAGTCCTTTTGCATCTGGTCAAAGTAGCTTACATCCACTTTCGCTCCATAACGGATTTCACCACTGTCTTGTTCTATCTGAGATGTGAGCAACTTAAAAAACGTACTTTTTCCGCACCCGTTATCCCCAATAACAAATACTCTCTCGCCCTTTTTTAAGTGCATTGACAAACTATCAAAAATTCTTTTGCCGTCAAAGCTTTTGCTCAGCTCATAGCACATCAGCACATCCTGACCGCTCTCACGTTTTGGAGTGAGCGTGAAAGACAGCGTCTCCAGCTCACTATCAGGTGTAACGAGCTGGTCTTTTATTTTATCAAGCTGATGCTGTTTGCTCTGGGCTGTGATGAAATTGCGCTCTCTTCCCCAGCGTTTTTGCTGTTCAATGATCCCTTCGATACGCTTTATCTCTCGCATATCGTTTTTGTATTTATTTTCGAGCGCTTCTTTTTCGTGCTCTTTTTTCTTTATAAAGGTCGAGTAGTTGCCCTCATACGTAGTGATCTTTTTGTGCTCAAGCTCTATCGTCTTGTTAGTAACCGCATCTAAAAAATAACGGTCGTGGCTAATGATAATGACTTCGCCTTTGAAATCTTTTAGATATCCTTCCAGCCAAGACACCGAGCTGATATCAAGATGGTTAGTCGGCTCGTCGAGTAGCAACAAATTAGCTTTTGATAGCAAAAGCTTACACAAAGAGAGCTTTGACATCTGGCCACCGCTCAATGTACCTGTGGGTTTATCAAAATCTTTTTCTACAAAGCCCAGACCGATGAGTGCCGAACGGGCTCTGCTTTGATATGTAAGTCCGCCTTCACGCTCAAAGCGTTCAATAAGCGTAGTCTGGCGTGAAATAAGGCTATCAAGATCACCCACACCGTATTCTATCTTTTCTGATAGTTCATCTATTTCTTTTTGCATGTCTTTGAGATAGTCAAAAACGCTCAAAACCTCGTCGTATATACCTCTGTCGGGGTGGGTACAAGCGTGCTGTTGCATATATCCTACTTTTGTATCCTTGGATACAGAAACAAGGCCTGAGTTAGGTGTGACCTCACCGTTGATAATACGGAAGATAGTGGTCTTGCCGACACCGTTGGCTCCGATAAAACCGACTTTATCGTGTGGCTCAATATTAAAGCTCACATTTGTAAAAAGATTGTGTTCAATATATGTCATCGTCAGGTTGTGAACACTCAGTACAGGCACGACCTCACCTCCTTAGTTCAGTAACAATATAATAAAATTTATGATATGATCAAGTGTGATAAAAAGATAAAAAGTCAGCCCAAAAGATATCGCCATATCAGCCACCTTGAGCTGAGAGAAATCAAGTATATGCATAAATCTGCACACCAGAAAAATCAGAACAAACGGTGCTATGCACTTTATCAGTAATCCAAGTACAATGTTTGTTATGAAAGTGTCTGCGATAGGGTTAGCTTCATAAAACAAACCGCTTGAGATAAGCAGCAGCGTACACACCCAGTCGAGCACGTTGAGTGAATATACGAAATATAGTTTTCGTTGCAAATTCACACAAAGCATATATTCATACATAAAAACACCTCAAAGGGTATTATTCCCTATGAGGCAAAATATATTATTTAACTGATATTTTACAATACGGCGTTAAAAAAATCAATATATCGTATCATTTTTGCAAAAAAACTGTTGACAAATGGATATATGATGTGATATTATAGTCTAGCGTCAAGAAACACGCTGGTGTAGCTCAGTTGGTAGAGCAGCTGATTTGTAATCAGCAGGTCGGGGGTTCAAGTCCGTCCACCAGCTCCAAACAAGCCTACTGTTACAGTAGGCTTTATATGTGGGAGAGTTCCCGAGTGGCCAAAGGGGGCAGACTGTAAATCTGTTGTCAGTGACTTCGGTGGTTCGAATCCACCCTCTCCCACCAAAACAAAAGACACCCAACAGGGTGTCTTTTTGTTTTGGTTAAGGGCGGTAAGCAAAAGCACCGTGTGGTTCGCAAAGGAATTTAAAAGGTGCGTTAAACTTTTTATATTCCGACTTTCGAGCACGAACAAGATGTCGGGTACCACCCGCAGTGGTCGACAGCTTGGAGAGCGCAGAATATCCACCCAAGTCGCTTCTAAACTTCTATTGAGAACACCCAACAGGGTGTCTTTTTTGTTTTGGTTGAGGATGGTAAGCATAAACACAACATAGTTCAGTTCATAAAGGAACTAAAGCTTCGCTTCATACATCTCCACAATAACTAAACTAAGTATTGTTATAGTATCGTATCATTTAGCATATTAGCAGCTCTACATACACGCTGATGCTTTAACTCAATCTCGTCAGAATAATATTGAGCTAATTCCCTTACCTTATCAAGAAATGTATACTCTTCCTCATCATAATCTACAAAATAATCTTGGTTATTTGTTAATGTAAGAAAAGAGTTTGCAAATAAGACATTACATGGTGCCTCTGCAGCTTTTATAATTTGTTTTATTGTATCTAGATAATCTGTAGCTACAGTTGAAAATTTCTTTCTTAATTCAGTTCTCGTATAGTATTTGTTTGAAAACTTTTCTGATAGATGGTTAAGCTCAGGCTTAATTTTCGCCCCATATTCTGATATGATATTTTCACACTTATTTGGTTCTCTAGATATTTTATAAAGCATAGACAATACATTTGTACATAATTCTCTCATACTCTCGAGTGATCTATTAATATATTCTTCATTATTTCTATCAAATATAGAACAAATCCGATTAAACAATTCTCCAAAAAATGTAAAAATATATCCTATACAACCATCCATAATACACACTTCCTTAATTATACTTTATTTAACAATAGCATATTTTAAAAAAAAGTAAACCCTTAATATAAAATATTTAATCTAATTTATTACAAAAACTTAGTTCAGACACCCAACAGGGTGTCTTTTTGTTTTGGTTGAGGATGGTAAGCAAAAGCACCGTGTGGTTCGATATTTGATGATAATTTTTCATTGACAGCAACCTGAATATAAATTAAAATAAGCTTATCAACTTCAAGGACAAGGGTAACTTATATGAAATTTTTCAAAAAACTTTTGATAGCCGTGCTCGCTGTTGTTTTGACAATCACTTTAGCCGCTTGTGGCACTAAAACCCCTCAAACCGTAGAAGGTTTCACTGATATTATGGAAAGCGATGGTTTTTCTGTTAATGATGCAACTGTTTTCTCACAAACAGTTGTTACTGCAGATACTGTTATGGTTGCTATGAACGACCATTTTGACATTGAGTTTTATGAAATCGATTGTAACGAAACAGCAACTGAGTTCTTCGAACTGAACAAAGATGCTTTTGAAAAAGAAGATGCTATTCCCACTTCAACAACTGAACAAAGCAGTAGTAACTTCGACTACTATGATATGACCAGTGATACTGGATTTCACCTTGTATCGAGAATTGACAATACTGTTGTATATTGCTATACAGATGAAGAGTACAAAGATGACGTACTCAAGCTTGTTGATACACTTGGATATAGATAAACTAACCCCGTACATACAGTGCGGGGTGTTTTTTAGCTTTTTTGGTTAATTCAAATATCAGATAGCAATAATTCATGTAATGTAAAGTTGTCAAATTTTCGTGTTTAGCCGTGATCCATTATTCATTTTCAACGTTTTTTCTGTTTTTGTAAACTTTTGTTGCTAAAATATCAATATTTTGTTGCTTGTAATATACACAAAACTAGTGTACTATATCAAGTGGAATTGAATATACTTATAGATGCAGTATATTTTCTAGGAGGCTATTATGACAATAGGCGAAAAAATCTCTACTTTGAGAAATTCACTGGGGATTTCACAGGAAGCTCTCGCTGACAAGCTGATGGTATCTCGTCAGGCAGTGTCAAAATGGGAGATGGATCAGACTCAGCCACAGATAGACAACGTTCTACAGCTGTGTGAACTTTTCTCTATTTCTACTGATGAGCTTTTGTTCGATGAAATCTGTATTGACAGAACCCCAAAAGGTGCACCCACTAAAAACAAGTACTTTGGTACCGACGGTTTTAGAGGTGAGGCTAACATCAACCTGACTTCGATGCAGGCGTACAAGGTCGGCAGGTTTTTGGGATGGTACTACTCATCGTCACTCTCAGGCTGTCAAAAGCCCGGATACAAGCCTCGTATAGTCATCGGCAAAGACACCCGTCGAAGTAGCTATATGCTCGAATATTCCATTGTTGCCGGTATCACAGCGAGCGGTGCTGATGCATATATGCTCCACGTGACCACCACTCCTTCTATTTCATACGTCACAAGACAGGACGAGTTTGACTGTGGTATTATGATAACTGCATCGCACAACCCGTTCTATGACAACGGCATCAAAGTCATCAACAAATATGGAGAAAAGCTCGATGACGAAACCACCGCACTGATAGAAGCTTATATCGACGGTAATTTGTCTATACTTGGTGTGCAGGGCAAGGACCTGCCACTCGCTCACAGAGAACGCATCGGTCAGATCATTGACCATGTATCGGGTAGAAACCGATATGTCGGCTATCTCATTTCTCTTGCGTCCAACTCTTTCAAAAACCTTAAAATCGGACTTGACTGTGCGAACGGCGCATCGTGGATGATTGCAAAAGCTGTTTTCGATGCTTTGGGTGCTCAGACTGTCATCATCGGTGCTCAACCTGACGGACTCAATGTCAATAACGGATGTGGCTCGACCCACATCGAAAAGCTGTGCGAGCTCGTCAAAGAACATCACCTCGATGTCGGTTTTGCTTTTGATGGCGATTGTGACAGGTGTATCGCAGTAGACGAAAACGGAAACGTAGTTGATGGTGACGGTATGATGTACATCCTTGCTAACAGACTAAAAAACAAGGGTAGTCTCAACGGCAACACAGTAGTTGCAACCATCATGTCAAACAGCGGTTTCTTTTCATCTCTCAAAAAAATCGGTATCAGATGTGAACAGACTAAGGTTGGGGACCGTTTTGTGTACGAAGCTATGCAGAACAATGACTTCTCTTTAGGCGGTGAGCAATCAGGCCACATTATACTCAAAAAGTACGCTACCACCGGCGACGGCATTCTGACAGCTATTATGCTTGCTGAAGAAATGTGCGATAGAAAACTTTCTCTGTCGCAGCTCACAGAAGGGCTTATGCTCTATCCTCAGCACGTAGTCAACGTGCGAGTCAAAGATAAGTCAGCTGTTATGAATGACAAAAGCGTTCTTAGCGTGCTAGAAAACGTCGAAAAGCTCATCAACGGCAACGGCAGAGCTCTCCTTCGAGAAAGTGGCACCGAACCTGTTATTCGCATTATGATCGAAGCAGAAAGCATGAATCTGTGCGAAGAATACGCTCAGATGATAGCTAAAGCTATAAAAAACGGCAACCACTGCAGTGAATAATTTTTTACTTTACAAAGCGGTTTTTTAGGTCTATAATTTATTTGACATAAATTTTTGTAACATCTTTCTATGAAAGGAATTTTAACTATGAAATTTATCAAAACAAAAACTTACGAAGAGTTATCAAACAAGGCTGCTGACATCATCGCAGCAGTTATCATCAACAAACCTAACTGCGTTTTAGGTCTTGCTACAGGCTCATCCCCTGTAGGTACATACGATAAGCTGACAGAATATTGCAATAACGGCTTAGTAGATTTTTCCACCGTCACCAGTGTTAACCTTGACGAATATGTTGGTCTTGACGGCACCAATGACCAGAGCTACCGTTATTTTATGGACAAAAACCTTTTTGACAGAGTAAACATAAATAAGACCAACACTTATGTTCCCTGCGGTACTGCAAGTGATATTGCAAAGGAAGGCGAGGAATATGATGCTCTTATTAAAAAGCTTGGCGGTATCGACCTGCAGCTTCTCGGCATAGGTCTTGACGGTCACATCGGTTTTAACGAGCCTGACGAAGCCTTTACAGCCCCGACACATCTTGTTTCTCTCGACCCCTCCACAATTAAAGCTAATGCACGCTTCTTTGCAAGTGAAGCTGATGTTCCCACACAGGCCATTACTATGGGTATGATGTCCATTATGCAGGCGAAAAAGGTGTTGCTTATTGCCAACGGTGCTTCTAAGAAGGAAATACTTGAAAAAGCGTTCTTCGGTCCTAT
>JAZQFT010000029.1:0-27554 GCA_045539655.1 Ruminococcus sp.
GTTTGATTACTATATGGAGTACATACAGTTTGATCTGGTGGGTATGATAGTAGGCCATGCTATAGGCTTCTTGCTGTTGTTTGCGATAATCTATAAGTACGAGATTAAAGACGACAGCGAAGCGAGCGTAAATAAAAACACCACAGAAAACCACAATATTTACTAAAACAAAGGCTCAGCGTAGTGGATACGCCGAGCCTTTTTGTTATTCTTATTATTTGATTTTTCGCAGTTCTATGTAGTAGCGCTTGTCGTGAGCGTGTCCCATCGAGAAAGTTTTTCTTGGGAGTGAACCGTCGGCTGTGACCGCAGGGAACAGGTCGTCTTTGCCCATACCTTCAAAAATAAAGCCGAGAGTGTTATCTTCTTTACAAAGGTCATGTACAACTTCTTCTCCGTGGATATAGTCGATTTTCACCTGTGGGTTATCTTTCAGATACTCGTCGATGAACACCTGTAATGTTCCGACAGGAAGCTTAGCGGTTGCTTTAATTTCTACATCGATACAGCCTGCGTTTGTGATACATTTGTATGTATGAGTAGGCTCGCCGTCAGCTACAGGGTGAGAATTGATGAGCTTAGTCATAAAGTCGTTTGCATCAACATTGAACAAAACTCTGTAGATAGGCTCAAACTCGATAGACGCATCATGGATGTTCACAATTTCGACTAGTGCATAGCGGTTGAGCTCACTCGGATTTTGCCTGTAACACTCTTTTGCAGTAGCAAGCGAGTGGTTGCCGTCACCAACAGCAAAGAGCATATCATTGTCACTGCCAGAAAGTAAGCTCTCGAGAGCATCTTTGACAGCTGTTTGTGTATCCTCGTCCAAGAAATAGCCCTCGATATGACCGCCACCTTGCATAAGCTCAAAGTCATATGCAGTAGAAAAATCTGCTTTTTTGTTCTGTAGTGGTTCGATGACTTTCTTGTCCTTGTCGTCGATAAGAAGCATAACGTGAGGCATCTCAAGTGGTGCGTCCTTGCGGATAGCAACACGTGGTGGGATACGCTCGAGTACTGTTTGCTCAGTGGCACGGATAAGTGCGTCAGAGCCTTTTGTATAGTCATAGTCCTCAAGGTCAATCACGCCGACGATACCAAGACGTTTTGTATTGTTTGACTCACGCTCAACGTAGATCATAGCGTTTTCATATTCTGTGAACACACCTTCGTCGATGTACTTTTTCATGTTTTCGTTAATAGAGTCGATGCGCTCACTGTTGTCATAACTGAGATATATCTCAGGAAGTATAATATTCAGTGCAGACGGTGCATCTGCAACAGTATTTCTGACCTCATCCCAGTATTTTTGTTCCGATGTGTACTGGTCACACGCAACAACACTCCATTTTTCAAAACCTGTTTTTGGGAGCAGGATTTTGGCTTCGTTAAAATGATATTTCATAAGCAGCCTCCTAAATTTGCTACTGATAAGGATAGCACAATATTTTGCTATGTGCAACATTTTTTGCACAATGACTCTTGATAAATATCTTGGACTAATGTAAAATTGTAAAGGTGATTTTATGAAAAAACTGATAATGACAGATCTTGACTGCACATTGCTCCCTATGGATCAGGAGCTTTATATAAAAAGATATTTTGCAGAAATCGCAAAGCTTTTTATCGAGCGTGGTTATGACGGAAAAGCTATCGCAAAAGCTACGATGCAAGCAAGCTATATGATGATTAAAAACAACGGTTCTATGACGAACGCACAGGCGTTTGAAATCGGTTTTAGAGCTGTTGTGGGGGATAATGCTCAGAAAGTCATCGATATTTTTGAAGAAGTATATGGGGAGCGATACAACTCAATAAAAGAAACATCATCGGTCAACCCATTTGCTAAAGATATTGTAGAACTTATGAGAGAAAAGGCTGAGTACATAGTCGTAGCAACGCAGCCGATGTTTCCCAAAAAGGCTGTAGAAAAGCGCTTGTCGTGGACTAATTTGTCAGCCGATATGTTTGACTATGTGACTGTGTATGACGAGAGCACATACTGCAAGCCAAATCCGCTTTACTACAAAGAGATAATGGATAAGTTCTCTGCAACACCAGAAAACAGCGTAATGATAGGAAACGACGTCAACGAAGACATAATGCCGTGCAAAGAGCTTGGCGTTGATACTTTTCTTGTCATGGACGGACTCATAAATACGCACAGTCACGATATCACGGATATCAAAAAAGGTGACTACCTTGATTTGCTCGCATATCTAAAAACACTATAAAAACGCACCGTATTTTCGGTGCGTTTTTCTTATGCAAAGCGAGTTTTGCTTATTTTGTCGCTGCTATCAGAGTAGTTTTCCAAAAAGTCGAGTATTTCATTTGCATCTTCACTTATGAAAAAAAGCTCAAGGTTTTCTTTTTTCAAAAAGTTCTGCTTCACTCCACTTTGTAAAAAGCTCAGTAACGAGTCGTAGTAACCGTTTGTGTTGAGTATAGCAATCGGTTTTTTATGGCGGTCGAGTGAACGTAGCGTCAGTATCTCAAAAAACTCTTCGAATGTTCCTATACCGCCCGGAGTCACAACAAAAGCGTCGCTTTTTTCTTCCATGAGTTGCTTTCTTTCACGCATGGTTTCGGTTTTTATCAACTCGTCGCATTTTTCAAAAAGAGCTCCGTCAACGTTGAAAAACTGCGGTGCAATACCCACTATTTTTCCACCGTTTTTATTAACACCTCGTGCAACAGCCCCCATGAGTCCCTTTGCTCCACCACCGAACACAAGCGAGTGTGAGCGTTTGGACATAAGCTGACCAAGCTGTTCTCCGGCTGCGATGTAGGAGTTGTCTATTTCATTTGAAGCTGCACCGTAAATGCAAATTTTCATAAAAGGCCTCCTTAAAGACACATAGAAAAGATTTTTTCGATATCTTTTGCACAAAGTTTTACAAAACCGTCGATGATATCACCCTCACACGCTTTTTGAGCCATTACTTTAAAGTCTTCTTGCTTTATGCCGACTTTTGTGAAAGTATCGTCAAGTCCTAAAGTGTTGAAGAAAAACTCAGACAGCATATCGATAGCTTTGTTTGCAATTTCCATCTTAGGGAGAGTTTTGTCGATATCAAAGACATTTATACCGAACTGTACGTATTTATCAACATTTTCTTCACTAAGACAGTATTTTAAAAAACGTGGTGTAAGAATAGCAAGTCCGAGCCCGTGGGTGATGTCATATATAGCAGAGAGTTCGTGCTCCATAGGGTGACAGCTCCACTCGTGCTGTTTTGAGCCAGATATAAAACCGTTGATAGCCCATGATGAAGTCCACATGAGGTTAGCTCTTGCGTCATAGTCTTGTGGGTTTTCAAGCGCAACCGGTGCATACTTGATGACGGTTTTCATCAGCCCTTCCATAAAGCAGTCGAGCATATACATATCCTGTTTTGGTGCGAAATATACTTCCAGAATATGACTCATTATATCTGCACAGCCACAAGCTGTCTGGTACTTGCTGACAGAGTATGTTAGCGTAGGGTCTAAAAACGAAGCTTTTGGGAGCAAAGGCTTTGCTAAACGACCGATTTTGTCTTTAGTGTCAGGGTTGCTGATAACACCGCCACAGTTCATCTCAGAGCCTGTAGCAGAAAGTGTGAGTACTGTCAGCACCGGCAGAGCATCTTCAACAGGGGACCATTTTGAAAAGAAGTCCCACGCATCGTGCTCAACGCACGCAGCAGCTGATATCCATTTTGTAGCATCAAGTGTTGAGCCACCGCCCACAGCAAGCAGCACGTCGATGTCGTGCTCTTTGCAAAGCTTTGCGCCTTCTCTTACTGAATCTACTCTAGGGTTAGGTTCGATGCCTGAAAGTTCAAAAACTGTCATACCTGCGTTTTCAAGTTGCTTGAGCACTGTGTCGTACAGCCCCATTTTTTTGATAGAACCGCCTCCGTAGCAAAGCAGCACTTTCTTTCCGTAGTTTTTGATTTCATCGCCTAAGTTGTTCACAGCATCTGTGCCGAAATAGATTTTAGTTGGTACGTTGTAGATAAAGTTATTCATAGTATTCTCCTTATTGTTCAAACTGACTGTTGTAAAGTTCTGCGTAGAAACCACCCTGAGCGAGAAGTTCCTCGTGTGTGCCGATAGAATCGATGTCACCATCTCTGAGCACCAGAATGATATCGGCGTTTTTGATGGTCGATAGCCTGTGTGCAATAACAAAAGATGTTCTGCCCACAGTTAGTTCGTCCATAGCTTTTTGTATAATACGCTCAGTTCTAGTGTCTACGGAGCTGGTCGCCTCGTCCAAGATAAGCAGAGGTGCGTTTTCTATCATAGCACGTGCAATAGTAAGCTGTTGCTTTTGTCCTGATGAAAGAGATGTTTTTTCGTTGAGTATAGTGTCATACCCGTGTGGTAGTGTGCGTATAAAGTGGTGTATGCCCACTGCTTTGCACGCATTTATCATTTCTTCATCTGTGACATTTTCTTTTGAATATTTCAGGTTTTCTTTGACACTACCCTCAAAAAGCCATGTGTCCTGAAGCACCATACAGAATAAATTGTGAACGTTTTCTCTTTTAAGAGTGTTTATAGGGATATTGTCGATAAGGATATCGCCTTCGTTTGTTTCATAAAAACGCATAAGCAGATTTACAAGAGTTGTTTTGCCTGCGCCAGTCGGACCGACTATCGCTACTTTTTGACCTGCCTTTACTTTGAGCGAAAAGTTCTTGATGATGGTTTTTTCTTTGTTATATGAGAACTTGACATTTCTGAACTCCACATCTCCTTTTACATCTGTGAGAGTGGTGTTTTTGTGCGACTCATCTGAGAGTTCCTCGGATTCGAGATATTCAAAAACTCGTTCGCTTGCAGCGGCAGTTGATTGCAAAGCCGTGAAGCCCTGAGCTATCTGAGAAAGCGGGTTTGTGAAAAGTCTTACATAAAGCATAAAAGCAACGATAACACCAAAGCTTATGTGACCTGACATAGCAAGCAGCGCACCTATCACACAAACAGCAACATATCCGAGGTTTCCGATAAAGTGCATAATGGGTTGCATCAGTCCTGAGAGAGAAGTCGCTTTGAAAGCACTGTCTCGCAGATGACGATTGATTCGATCAAACTCCTCTTTGCTTTCTTTTTCAGCGTTGAAGGCTTTCACAACAAGATGACCTGAGTAGATTTCTTCTACATGACCGTTGATAGCACCCAAATGGCGTTGCTGACGTGCAAAGTGTTTTTGTGAATGTTTCATAATAATGTTCATCAGCACAAAGCCCAGCATCGAGCATAAAACAGCAGTAAAAGCTAAAATATAGTTTGTGATGAACATCATCAACAGTGAACCCAGCAATAAAGTGATAGATGACACCAGCGTGCCAATGCTCTGGTTCAAGGACATACCGATAGTGTCGACATCGTTAGTGACACGGGACAACAGATCACCGTAGCTCGTTGTGTCAAAAAAGCTCAGTGGCATACGATTTGTCTTTTCTACGATATCTTTTCGAAATCTTTTTGACAGCACTTGTGTGAAGGTAGCCATAATGTAGTGCTGTGAGAAAGTCAGCAACCAGCTGACACCATACAGCACAAGCATAATGACGCACAGCCTTGTAACACTCTTGAGGTCAATAGTGGAGCTCAGTCCTTCTGTAATGATGTCAGTTATTTTGCTCAGCATTGTTGGGCCGATGATGGATATGATAGTTGCTATTATCGAACACGATACTGCTGTTAATACGAGCGGAATATGTTTTTTGCAGTAGTGTATAAGTTTTGAAAAGGTTTCTTTGAGATCTTTTGGTTTTTCACCGTGGAAGTTACCTTTGTGAGGACCTCCCTTCATGGCAACAGGAGGTCTTTTGGCATTTGCGCCGACTATAGTTTTCTTTTTCTCAATCATTTTTCAAGCTCCTCCTGTGATAACTGTGAAAGGGCAATCTCTTTATATACCTGACAGTTATGGAGCAGGTCTTTATGTTTGCCCATGCCCACCAGCTCACCTTCGTTGAGTACTAAGATGAGGTCGGCATCTTTTATGGTGCCGATACGCTGAGCAACTATAATATTTGTTGTTCCTGCGATTTCTTCTTTGAGAGCATTGCGCAAAGCTTTGTCAGTTTTATAGTCTAGTGCAGAGAACGAGTCGTCAAAAATTAGGATTTCAGGCTGTCTGCATAATGCACGTGCTATGCACAGTCGCTGGCGTTGACCGCCAGATACATTTGTACCGCCCTGAGCAATATCCGACTCGTACTGATGTGGCATTTTTTCGACAAAATCTTGTGCCTGAGCAATTTTTACTGCTCTTTTCACATCGTCTTGTGTGTACAGGCCTTTTCCGTTTGAGCCAAAAGCAACGTTTGTGTTGATATCTCCTGAAAACAGCAGAGCTTTTTGTGGCACATAGCCTATGATGTTGTGCAAGTCTTCGAGCTTATAGTCTTTGACATTTATGTTGTCAACGAGCACCTCGCCGTCACTTGCGTCAAAAAATCTTGGGATAAGGTTAATGAGCGTGCTTTTGCCGCAACCGGTTGAGCCGATGATGGCTATGGTTTCGCCTTTGTTTGCTTTGAAAGATATGTTTTTGAGCACATAGTCAGAAGCATCAGGATACATAAAACTGACGTTTTTAAATTCTATTTCGCCAACAGACTTTTTATCATCAACAGTGAGTGTACCATCAAGGATAGTAGGCTCAGTATCGATAACTTCGTTGATACGCTTTGCTGCAACGATAGCTCGTGGTGCCATAATAAAAATCATATTGAGCACCATGAATGACATAATGACGTGCATAGCATATTGTGAAAAGACTATCATCTCGGAGAAAGTTGTGAGCCTTTGTGCTCCCAAAGCTTCGTTGATGATAAATGCGCCGACAAAGTATATGATAATGCTCATAGCGTTCATTATGGTCATCATTGACGGACCCATAATAGCCATAACCCTGTGAGCCGTCAGGTTGTTTTTTGTCAGCTCATCGTTGGCTTTCTCAAATTTTTGTTCCTGATAGCTTTCAGCGTTATACGCACGGATAACTCTGAGTCCTGTGAGATTTTCTCTGGTTATTCTGTTTATGTTGTCGGTGAGCATCTGGATACGCTTGAACTTAGGCAACGCAAAAACATAGCATATGATGAGCACAAAACAAAGTACTACCACGCACATTGCGGTAGTTAGTGTCCACTGCCAGTGCTTGCCGGATATTTTTGTGATAGCCCACACACTCATAGCAGGAGCTTTGATGATAGCCATCATACCAAAAACGATGATGTTCTGTACCTGAGTGATGTCGTTTGTGGATCGTGTGATGAGAGACGCCGGAGAAAAGCGGTTCATCTGTTCAAGCGAAAAAGACTCTACTTTGTCATAGAGCTTTGCACGTACGCACCATGAGTAGTCAGCAGCAACCTTCGCAGAAAGAAAAGTGACCAGTATAGCTGTCACAAGGCTGAACAGTGCGCACAGCATCATTTTTGCACCTGCCAGCAAAATGGCGGACATCTCGCTGTTTGGAGTCTGAGTCAGCACTGTTATCTGTGACATATAGTCAGGCATTTTCAGCTCCAGCCAAACCTGCAATAGTATCAAAAGAGTGTTCAATACAACATATACAATGCTTCGCCTTGAAAAATGCTTCAATATATGTTTCATTTTTGCTCCTCCTTCAGATTTTCTTTGATTTTGTCGAGTAAAGTTTTCAAGGTGCACAGCTCTTCTTCGCTGATACCTTTGACTATTTTTGCTTCGAGTTTGCTTCGATCATTCTTGAGTGAGTCGATAAGGCTATCAGCTTTGCTTGTTATGACTATTTTTTTCAACCTTTTATCTTCTTTTACTGTTACTCGCTGTATATAGCCTTTTTCTTCCAATGAGGTTAATACTTTTGACATAGTAGAGCGACGCACCGAAAACTCTTCTTCCAAGTCTTTTTGGAAGACATCTGTGTCCTGATGCGTGTGAAGATACACAAGGATACACGTGCTTGATCGGGGCACGGACTGGTCATCATTGGTTTTAGTAAGTTCACTTTTCATAATTTCTCTGTGAATGAGGTTATTGAGCTCGCCGAGCATTCTACCAACATCTTTTTGTGACATAATACACCTCTTTGTTAGTTTTGAAACTGTTCGATGTCTAACATTATACATCGCTATACACATACTGTCAACAAAACAGAGTGGATACAGTTATGCATATTTTGTCGAAAAAAGTTGAACATTCAACTTCAATATGCTATACTGCTATGTGTTTGAAAGAGGTGGAAGTATGGTACATATACTGTATAATCCTATATCTAATTGTGGAAAAGATTTAGAAAAAACTATAGAAAAGGTGAAAGAGTGCTTCAAAAGCAAGCATACCGAAGTACAGGACCTGACAGCTGTTACTGACATCAGAGAGTTTTTTGAAAGCCTTGATGCTACAGATTCAGTAGTGCTCTTGGGTGGTGACGGTACTATCAACGTGCTGTGCAACAGCTTGAGGGGATATAATTTGAAAAATGATGTGTATATTTTCAAAGCAGGCTCAGGCAACGACTTTATGCGTGATGTGTGTAAAAACGACGAAACTATAGTAAAGCTCAACAAGCATATGGAAAATCTTCCACTTGTTACAATAAATAAAAAAGAACACCTGTTTATCAACAACGTGGGTTATGGTATCGACGGAAAGGTATGCACCGCAGCAGAAGATCTCAGAGCTAAAGGTAAACAGGAAATCAACTACACTACTCTTGCAATAAAGCTGTTGCTCACATCATACAAGAGCAATAATGCAAAAGTAACCGTCGATGGTAAAGAGCACAAATTCAAAAAGGTGTGGATGGCTCCGGTTATGAACGGAAGATTCTACGGTGGCGGTATGATGACTACACCAAATCAGGATAGAAATTCTGATGAGTTGTCGTGTTGTGTTGTACACGACACTAACGCATTGCAGACATTGATGATTTTTCCATCTATATTCAAGGGCGAGCATATAAAGTACAAAAATAAGATAACTGTACTCAAAGGAAAAAGCATAGAAGTAGAGTACGATGTTCCACAGGATGTACAGATAGATGGCGAAATTATTCGTGATGTCACAAGAATCAGTGCCCAGAAGTTTAAAGATGCTGAGATTCGTGATAAAGATACTTACACAGCATCTGTATAATAAATAATGTATAGAGGGTTCAAGTTTTGAACCCTCTAAATTTTTACGCAGATTTTAATCATAATAGACATTTTACAGCCCAAGTTTGTTAAATATTCAACAAAACCCCCAAAAAGAAAGATAGTTTATTGACTTTGGGAGACTGTTGGTGTAAAATTTTAAAGCATATATGATAAGGAGGAGTGCCATTATTATGGAAAACTATCTTGTAATTGCAACCTTTGTCGGTGCGATTCTGGCTATTCTATTTGCTGTCTTTATGGCAAAGAGAGTGCTCAAGTTCGACGAAGGTACAGAAAAAATGAAGAAAATCTCCGCATCTATCCGTGAGGGTGCAAACGCTTACCTCAAAAGACAGTACACTATCGTGTCTATCTTCTTTGGTGGTATGTTTATTATCCTTTGCTTGATGGCTGCATTTTCTATGCTCACCTGGTACGTACCTTTTGCGTTCATTACAGGTGGCGTATTCTCAGGTCTTTCAGGCTTTGTTGGCATGAAGATCGCTACAGCATCTAATGCAAGAACAGCTAACGCTTGCAGAACAGGTCTTAACAAAGGTTTGAGAGTTGCTTTCTCAGCAGGTTCAGTTATGGGCTTTACTGTAGTAGGTTTAGGACTTCTTGATATCTCTATCTGGTTCTTTCTTTTGAGATTTGTATTCAACTGCGAAGCAAGTGAGATCACAAGCGCTATGCTTACATTCGGTATGGGTGCTTCATCTATGGCACTTTTCGCTCGTGTAGGCGGCGGTATCTTCACAAAAGCTGCTGACGTAGGTGCTGACCTTGTTGGTAAGGTCGAAGCAGGTATCCCTGAGGACGACCCACGTAACCCTGCTTGTATCGCTGACAACGTAGGCGACAACGTAGGTGACGTTGCAGGTATGGGTGCTGACCTTTATGAGTCTTATGTAGGTTCTGTTATCTCTGCTTCAGCGCTTGGTGTTGCAGCTTTCTCTAACCTGCATGATGCTGCTTTTGGTTTCAGAGCTATGGCTGTTCCGATGCTTATTGCAGCAGTTGGTATTCTGTGCTCAATTTTTGGTACATTCTTTGTACGCACAAAGGAAAACGCAGACCAGAAAACACTGCTTAAATCTCTTTCAAGAGGTACTAACCTCTCAGCTATTTTGATCGCTATTGCAGCGTTCCCGCTCATCTACTTTGTTCTCGGCAAGGAGAACATCGGTTTCTATTTTGCTATCATAGCAGGTCTTTTAGCAGGTGTGCTCATCGGTCTTTCTACCGAGTATTTCACATCTGATTCATACAAACCAACTAAGAACCTTGCATCAAAGTCAGAGACAGGCTCTGCTACTATCATCATTGGTGGTTTAGGTCTTGGTATGCTTTCTACTGTACTTCCTATTGTCATTGTTGGTGCATGTGTACTTGTTGCATACTTTGTATCACAGGGTAACCTTACTGAGGCTGGTGGTGCCAGCGCAGGCCTTTACGGTATTGCTTTAGCTGCTGTTGGTATGCTCTCAACTCTAGGTATCACACTCGCTACAGACGCTTATGGTCCTGTTGCAGATAACGCAGGTGGTATTGCTGAGATGTCAGGTCTTGAGCCTGAAGTAAGACAGAGAACTGATGCGCTCGATGCTCTTGGTAACACAACTGCTGCTACAGGTAAGGGCTTTGCTATCGGATCAGCTGCTCTTACAGCTTTAGCACTTGTTGCTTCATACATCGAGAAAGCTCAGGAAGTTGGCTCAGATGTTAATTTTGAAACATTCACAGTTATGGATCCGCTTGTACTCGTT
This sequence comes from Ruminococcus sp., assembly GCA_045539655.1. Lineage (GTDB taxonomy): Bacteria > Bacillota > Clostridia > Oscillospirales > Acutalibacteraceae > Ruminococcoides. The sequence continues at coordinate 10,907 of JAZQFT010000029.1, forward strand.
GGTCTGTTCATCGGTGCTTGCTTGCCGTTTGTATTCGCAGCGCTCACTATGGACGCTGTTGGTCGTGCTGCACAGTCAGTTGTTATTGAAGTAAGACGTCAGTTCAAGAAGATTGCTGGTCTTATCGAAGGCAAGGCTGATGCTGACTACGCAAGATGCGTTGACCTTTGTACAAGATCAAGTCTTAAAGAGATGATATTGCCAACTATCGTTGCTGTTGCAACACCTGTTGTAGTTGGCCTTATCTTAGGTGTTAAGGGCGTTGTAGGTATGCTCGCAGGTGCAACAGTCACTGGCTTCTTGCTCGCTGTATTTATGTCTAACTCAGGCGGTGCTTGGGATAACGCTAAGAAGTACATCGAGTCAGGTGTACATGGTGGTAAGGGATCTGACCAGCACAAGGCTGCTGTTGTTGGTGACACAGTAGGTGACCCATTCAAGGATACATCAGGTCCAGCTATCAACATTCTCATCAAGCTGCTTTCTATGGTATCTATCGTATTCGCAGCACTTGTTGTAAACTTCAGCATATTCTAATCACGATATTATAAAGCATATAAGCATATAAGCGTCGGAGATTTCTCCGACGCTTTGTTATTTTACAATAAATTATGAAAGAAACAGGTAAAAACCGAACAAAGTTTCGAATAATTCGTATGAAGAATTAACTATTACCCGTCTGAAACTCTTTTTTCTCATATTGAACTAACAATTACAGAGTGCAATTTTATTATCCCAATGAGAATTAACAATGACCAAACTGTAAGTCAGGTACTCAAAGTGTAACTGGAAGTGAAAGCAGTAGTCTGCTAAAATATAATTGTAAGAAAGACAACTAGCTCAAAAGCTTTTCATATACTTTAGGTAAAATTTTAGTTAGGAGATGATATTGTGCGAATCAATGTAATGGGCGAAAAGGTATCCGATAAGGTAGTCAACATGTACGTAAACGAACTACTCAAAGCACACCCTGAAAAAAAGATATCCGCAGTGGATATCATTGTCGAGGGCGATTTCTTGAAAATCAAGTGTAAATACGAGAAGCTAGACTGTATTGCCTAAGAAAAAGCCTCCCTTTTTGGGAGGTTTTTTTATTTTGATTTATTGACTTTTTAGGATAAATTTAATATAATACCAAATAGTAAGAGGGAGTAGGAAGCAGTAACAACTGCGGTAGGGTTCGTCATCTCGTAGAAATACCGGACTTTACCCGAAACTTGATTTGTTTTGAGACGAGACTTTTACTGCGTATGCAGTAGGAGTCTGTTTTTTTATATTAGAGGTGAGATAATGATAGTTTTGAACATTTTGCTTTTAGTTGCGGGTTTTGTGCTACTTATCAAAGGCGCTGACTTTTTTGTCGATGGTAGCTCTTCTGTTGCAAAGTTGCTCAAAGTGCCGTCAGTTATAATAGGACTGACGATTGTTGCTATGGGCACAAGTGCTCCGGAGGCTGCTGTCAGTATTACAGCGGGAATAGCGGGCAGCAACGAAATCGCTATCAGCAACGTAGTGGGCTCGAATATTTTCAATATGCTTGTGGTAGTCGGTGTGTGTGCTTTGATAAAACCGTTTGAGTTGGACAAGACCATATTAAAGCGTGATTTTCCGATAAACATCGTGTGTAGCGCCGTGGTACTAGCTATGATGATTGTTGCTAGCGCACTTGGAAGGTTGGACGGTGTTTTGTTGCTTGTGTTGATGGCAGGATATCTGACTCTTCTTGTTGTATCTGCGCTCAAAAATCGTGAAGAAAGCACTGATGAGATAAAGACGCTTTCACCGCTATTAAGCGTGATTTATATCATTGGCGGTCTTGCAGCAATAATACTCGGCGGTGATTTAGTTGTTGACAACGCAACAGTTATTGCCAAAGCTATGGGCTGGAGCGAAACCTTCATAGGACTCACAATCATTGCGATAGGTACAAGCCTGCCGGAGCTTGTAACCAGTATTGTAGCATCTAAAAAGGGTGAAAACAGCTTGGCTCTTGGTAACGTAGTGGGCTCTAATATTTTCAACCTGATGTTTATTTTGGGCTTGTCATCATCTATCTCACCGATAGCGGTAGATTCTCGTGCTATAGCAAACGGAGTGTTGCTTCTTGCTATGACAATATTGATGTATATATTATGTGTAACGAGAAAGAGAGTAGATAGGATTTCAGGTGCAGTGATGGTCAGTGCGTATGTTGTGTACACCGGTTATCTGCTGTACGTTGGGTAATAATAAAAAACAAAACGACCTGTCGATTGACAGGTCGTTTTTTGTATGCTTTACAGCGTTATTTTGTTTTGTATGTGCCGATTTTGAAGCCGTCATCAATTTCTGCAAGATGTCTTTGGATAAATGTTGCGTCAGTGATAGCAACGCCATTTACACCATCAACATCAGCAGCAGCTTCGTCGATAACAACGTTGTCGAATTCAGCGATAAATCTCTGAATAGCAGTAGCATCAACAATAGCAACCACATCGTTCATATCAGCATCACCGATCAAGTACTTTTCAGGTTCAACACCAGTGCAGATGTTGTCAGCCTTGTCAAGTACAAAGTAATCATACTGAACGTTGTTGTCAGGGTTGTGTCTTTCAGAGCCGTAAGTGTGTGTGTCCTGTGACATATTAGAGTCATAGTGGTTAGCTCTGTCGTATTTAACAACGATTGTGTGAGAACCCTTAGTGAGATCTAAGAGCAGGTGTGTACTTGTCTGGAAGTTGTAGTTTACTACAGGGAACACAAGTGCGCCTACGTCTTTTCCATCAACAAATACTGAACGGATAGCACAGTTGGAGCATGATGTTGGATCGTTAGAGCTGTTGTCGTTGTAACAAGCGAAGAACAAGTACTGACCATCTTCAGGTACATTAGCTGTGATAGTAACAGATCTGTCTTGAGAAGCACTGTAGTTATCGTTGACAACCTTTCTGCCACTAATAGTAGTAGTAGTGTGGCCAACGAGAGCACAGTTTTCAGCTTCAATCTTGATTCTGTCAGGGCTGACAACAACAGGTCTTGAAAGTTCACTCCATACGCCGTCTCTTGAAATAGCGATTACTGAGTATGCACCATAAACAGTAGGGTCGATAGTGTATGAGTTTGTAGAACAGTCAACGTACTTAGAACCTGTCCATACTTTGTATGTACAGCCAGCCTGAGCGTTCCATTTGAGAGTGTTGCCTGAAAGTGTAGCTACAGGCATTTTTGGAGAGATAACGTGGTTTTTCACGTCATTTAAGTTGACTGTTTCATCTGTGTATTCGTTTTCGCTCTCTTTAACTACTATGTCGATTTTGTAGTCGCCTGAAGCACCGAATGGGAGAGTGTAGCTTGTGCCAACATTCTCGCCGTTGACAGTGATAGAAACAATCTCACTGCCCTTACCTGTGAGTGAGAAGTCGATAGTAGCATCGCAGTATGTGTAGTTATCTAAGTAGAAAGGACCTTCCATCCACTCAGGCACATAAGGTTCAAATGTAATACCATTGGTATCATAAATCATACCGAAGAGCACCTTGTAGTAACCTGAAAGAGTAGCGGCGATAGACCACAGCTGGTGGTTTACGTGGATACCTTCACCTGTTGTGAAGTCAACAACCTCTTTGTTTACAAGTGAAGTTGCAGCAGCAGTGATACATGAGTTCCAGATTTCTTCAGAAAGCTCATCGTGTCCGTACTGTGCACCAGCGAGCATGAGCTGTGCTTCCCAACCAGGCCATACGCCACGGTTGTGGTAAATTCTGTCTTTATGCTCGAGGTCGCCCTGTTTGCTAGGGAATACAACGTTTGCACCGTATGTTACGAGTGGGAAGTTTTCAGCGATAGACTGAAGCTGTTCTTCAGTACCGATTTCAAACCACAGTGCGTATCCGTTTGCGATACAGTCGATTTTGTATGGAAGTGGAGCACCCATGTAGCTTGGATATTCCCAAGCAGCGTAGCAACCGAGTTCATCGTGCCAGAGTCTTGTTGTTACAGCTTTATACAGTGCGTCGTACTTAGCTTGCAAGTCAGCGATATCAGCATCTTTGCCTAAAATTTCAGCAGATTTAATCATTCTCTGCAGAACGCCGAGATAAATAAGGTTTACGCTGGCAGCCTTACCTTCTGCGATGTTAGCAAGAGATTCTTCAACCTCGTTGCCCATCCAGTCTGGATATGTCTGTGATCTCCAGTCAAGACCGCAGGTTTCGCCCTTCATAAGACCAGACTCGGTGTCGTAAACTGTGTTGTAGTCCTGCTTGATGTTAGCCATACAGATGTCGTAGAAGTAGTCAAGCACTGACTCGTCGCCTGTTGAAAGGTAGATTTCCCATACTGAGAGGTATGTGATGATCTTGTCTGTAGATACAGGGTAAGAACCGCCTGTACCTGTGTCTTCTTCAAATACCTTGAAGCCGTTGAAGTGAACAACTTTTTCTTTAGCACAGTTGAGAGAGATTTCAGGATAGATAGCAGCGAGCGAGAATTCACAAGCCATTGCTGTATCTCTTGTCCATACCTTTCTCCATGTTTCACCTGTATAGAAAGCAGTTCCAAACTCAGATTCAAACTTATTGATGACTGTTTCTTCCATAGAAAGGTTATATACAGCTTCAGCTAGTGGAGTGTTAGGGGCTCTGAAAACAGGCATATCAGATGTGTTCTTTGTCTGATTCCATGTTTTAGATGTGCCTGATGTGTCAGATGTGATAGATGTTGCTGAGTTTGCAACAGCTGTACCCTTTGTATCAACAACTTTGTCAGGATAGAGTGTATAGTCATAGTTATATACATAGTCAAGGTCAGCCTTGAACTGTGAGCTCAAATAGAAAGCAGGGAAGTGAGTAGCCTGTACATAACCGTTTTGAGCTTCAGTGTTGAGAGAAAGAAGTGATGAGCCGTAGCAGTAGATACGATAATTGCCTGTAGAAGTGTCTACAAACCATTTACCCATATTATCCTTGTTGCCGTCCTTTGTAACTGCAACATTGTTTCCTGAAAGACAGATATAGTTGCCTGTCATTACGTTCTGTATATAGCATGCAGGAACCTGTGTTTCTTCATCAGTTTCAGCAGGAATGAAGTTCCACAGTGTTGCAGCGTATGGATAGTCTGCGTCAGATGTGCTGATATAAGCGAGCTTACCGTCTTCATCACAAAGCACCTGGTCAGCGTGGTCGCCCCATGCACTTGAGATAGTGATGTTTTGCTGAACATCGTCAAACTGATAAAGGTTCTTTGAGTCGCCACGGAGTACAGTAGCGTGGAAAGCACCTGTCATAGTGCTGACTTCAAAGAGCACCTGGCTCTCTTCTTTGAGAGTGATTTTAGCGTTATCGCCGGCTGGAACTGCCCAAGACCAGTCTTCAACAGCCATTTTGTACTCGTGAGTACCTGCAGGAAGAGTAACTGTCTGATAGAAGCAGTTGTTGCCCAGAGCAGTCATTTTTGGTTCAGAAGCAGCCCAATCATTGAAAGTGCCTCTAACAAATACGTCACCGCTAGGTGCCTTAACAATAGTAGCGCTCTGTGTATAAGCAGTAGGGTTCATAGTGAACTGTACCAGAGCCGGCTCAGAAAGATTCAAAGAAGCATCCTGAGAAGGTACGGACCATGACCAGTCTTCAACTGCCATTTTGTACGTATAACTACCGGCATCAAGTGAAATAGTGATTGAATAAGAGCCGTTGCCGTTGTCAGTCATGATATAGTTACTGTCAGCAGCCCAGCCGTTGAATGAGCCTCTAAGGTAGTAGGTGGTTGCAGCTGTTGCAGAAAGTGGCATGATAGCCATCGATACAACAAGCAATGTCAATACTAAAACAACCGAAACTACTTTAGCGAGCAAAGGTTTTGTGTTTTGCATATGTTTACCTCCGTATAATTAGTTACAATCATTATACAAAATTTCTCTACAATTTGCAATAGATTTTGTGAATATAAAAGGAAGTTTTTTGATAAATTATACAAAAAACTCCGCCTATCATATAGTAGCTGAAAAACAGCTATACAGGTTGTGGTGTGTGAGCATTATTATCACAATTTGTTGTAATTTATAAAAACTTCAGCAGACAGCAAAAAAGCGGTTACTCTGAGAGCAACCGCTTTTTATCTCAATTTTATGATCGTTTAAGCTTCTTCAAATTTCTTATTCTTTGTGAGTGCCTTGATAACAAAGAGTGTAGCAACTGTGAGAACAGCGCCGATAGGAAGCACGATGTACCATGACTGAATAAATCCTGCTAAGATGTAGCAAACAAATGAGATGCCTGCAACAGTCACAGCGTAAGGAATCTGAGTTGATACGTGGTTTAAGTGGTCACACTGAGCACCTGCTGATGACATGATAGTTGTATCAGAAATTGGTGAGCAGTGGTCGCCACATACAGCACCTGCAAGACAAGCAGACATAGAGATGATCATCAGTGGGTTGCCTGGATCTGCAGCAAAGAGGTATGTAACGATAGGGATAAGAATACCGAAAGTACCCCATGATGTGCCTGTAGCAAAAGCAAGCACACATGCTACTAAGAAGATGATAGCAGGCAAGAAGTTCTGAAGCGCAGGAGCAGCGTTAGCCATAAGATCACCAACATAGTACTTAGCACCGAGTAAACCAGTCATATTCTTGAGTGCTGTAGCGAATGTAAGGATAAGGATAGCAGGTACCATCGCAAAGAAGCCCTTTGGAATAGCGTCCATAGCCTCTTTGAAGTTGATAACGCCTCTGCAGATGAGATAAGCGATAGAAACAACAAGAGCAATGAGACCGCCCCATGGAAGACCAACAGTAGCGTCTGTGTTAGCAAAAGCATCAACAAACGAAGCACCGTCCAAAATACCACCGTTGTAGATAAGAGCAAATACGCAGATAGCGATGAGGATAACTACAGGGAGGATAAGGTCAATTACCTTGCCCTTAGGGTTAGCGTCTACTTCTTCACCTTCCTGCTTTTCACCGCAGAAAAGGTCGCCGTATTCTCTTGCTCTGTACTCATGCATAGCCATTTTGCCATAGTCAAAGCCCATAAATACGATAGCGATGATGAATACAAAAGTGAGCAGTGAATAGAAGTTGTAAGGAATAGCTGTGATGAACAGATCAAGACCTTTTCCGTCTTCAGCATATGATGCAACAGCTGCTGCCCATGATGAGATAGGAGCTATCATACAAACCGGCGCTGCAGTAGCGTCGATGATGTACGCAAGTTTTGAACGAGAAATCTTGTGTGCATCAGTTACAGGACGCATAACAGAACCAACTGTGAGGCAATTGAAATAGTCGTCGATGAAAATGAGCACACCTAAAACGAAAGTTGAAAGCAAAGCGCCTACTTTAGTTTTGATGTGCTTTGCAGCCCACTTACCGAATGCAGCAGAACCACCAGCCTTGTTGGCAAGAGCAACGAGGACGCCGAGCTCTACAAGAAAAACAAAGATACCTGCAGTATCAGAAACAGCACTGATAAGACCATCGTTGATGATAGTATCCATAGTAGTAAGGAAAGAAAACTTTGAGTAGATCAGACCGCCTGTTACGATACCGATGAAAAGTGAAGAATAAACTTCCTTAGTGATGAGTGCAAGTCCGATAGCAATAACCGGTGGAAGCAAAGCCCACAGTGTGCCCTGAACCTGACCTTCGCCTGCGCAAGTTTCGCACGCAGCATCCTCAACTAAGCCAGTGCCTGAGCAGTCCATACATGAAACTGTGCCCAGATATCCGCCTGATACAGCAGCATATACGAGCAAGCCTACGATAACGACAGCAGCAATAGCGAGGACGATTTTGTTAGTTTTTGACATTTTTATGTCCCCCTTAATTTTTATAAAAACAAAAACCGTGGCAAAAGTGCCACGGCTAAAAATACACTTAACCAAAATAGCACTCCACCTGCTATTGCAGGTGACAGTGTAATACATATTTTGCATTACACCAGCTCTGACCGCTTCGGAAAAAAGCCAGAACTTCGGCGATGATTCCTTTCATACACACTGAAAACTCCGTGCGTTGCGTGTACTACTGATAAGCACCGCGCCTCTATTTTTGTTTATGTAAAGATTATAGCAAAAAACACGATTTCGTCAACCTTTTCGACCAAAATTCTACAATATATATGTATAAAAATAAAAAAGCCCTCCAAAAACAGAGGACTTTACAAAATTTTACAGGTACTCAAGCGAGCTGTCGCCGATGAATTCACGCAAGAGTGAGTTGGTCGGTACAAGGTCCTTTTTTAGCGGATAAGCTTCTTTTATAACGTTTGTGAGAGTAACAACTTCGTTAGTTTTGGGAAGAACTTCAAGATTTTGCAAAAGCAAAGTACGATATATGTTTATTTCATACGGAATGATAGTGTCGACAGAGTAGTTGCACCTTGACATAAACGGTTTTATAAACTTGTCTTCGCCATCGTTTACGCTGTGGTACATATTGAACGTATCCAGCGGATCACGATCTCTTGTCTGAACATCTCTTAGTATTCTTCGACCTAGTCGTATCATCTTTGACTTCAGTTCACATTTGTCTATTACAAACTGGCTTCTGATACTCACATACAGCCTTGCACATTCTTCGTCGGGTATGGTGATGACCTCGGGGTTCAGAGCGTGTGTGCCCTCAAAAATGATGATTTCGCCTTCTTTTCTTTTGAGTGTCCATCCTGAAAACTCACGCTTGCAGGTGGTGAAATTGTATCTGGGGATATCAACGCTCACAGAGTCCAAGATGCATCGTATCTGCATATTGAGGTAGTTTTTGTCGAGTCTGTTCGGAGATTCGAGGTCGAGCTTTCCGTCCTTAGCGAGCTTGAACTCGTTTTCGTCGAGCTCTCTGAAATAGTTGTCGAGCGATATGGTGTGTGCTTCGTGTCCAAAAGAGTCCAGCATAGCCTCGAGTATCATAGCGGTGGTGGTTTTGCCGCTACCCGACGGACCTGAGATGAGTACAATCGGAGCGATGTGCGCATTTTGTACAATACCTTTTGCGACAGATAGCACTTGGTTATAGTACTCGTTCTCACAAAACTCGATGAAATTTTTTGGGTTATTCTTGACCTGATAGTTTATGTCGTCGAGATAATATTTCATAAGAACACCTCTTTTTATCTATACTTTATTTTACCACACAGATATGAAAAAATATATATTAGGTTAAAAAGTGCAGCGAAAAATTTCTTTTCACTGCACAAAATATCATAGCCACTCAAACACTTCACATTCGATGTAACCGTCTTTTATTTTAAATTTTTCGTTGCTGTTATCGCCATTTACTGCCTTTGCGTTTAAAAGTCTGTAGCTTTTTTTGCCATCACAGTATATAGTGTAAAAACCATAAAAAGCTCGTAGGATTTTGTCAGCTTTTTCAAAAGGGATATCGTTTGTTATTACATAGTCTTTTTCATCGGGACAGTCCCAGTATTCGCCAACCCCTTGCTTTTTAGCGTTATGATAAAGGGTAGAAAAATCAGCCAAAAGCTCTTTTATCATAGAAGGTAGTAGGGTGTGGATTTTTCTCATCAGTGTTTTATGAGTTTCATCATCTGCTATTTCAAAAGATTTTTGCAGTATAATGTCGCCTGTGTCAAATCTTTCTTCCATTTTGTGAAAAGTCACACCGAGGAGCTTTATATCATTCAATATGGCATAGGCTGTCGGCCACGCACCTTTACCGATAGGTAACAAAGACGGATGAATGTTTATCATTTTAAAGCCGCTTAGTATCGGCATACGGTGGTAGTACGCACCGCAGATGAGCGCATCGACTCCGCTTTCTTTGAGTTCGGTCAAATCGTTGAGCGTGATTTTTTCATAAGTGATAGGGATATCGTGTTTTTTTGCAAAATCGGTGATGGAAGTATTAAATTCTGTAACATTATCTACCTTATTTGAAAAGATTTTCACTATCTCACAACCGTTTTTATACAGTGCCTCAATAGCAGGATAGAGCATATCGAATCCAGCATATGCAATTTTCATACTATCACCTCTCTTTTTTTATACTATACCATAAGTAGTGCGGTATTATCAATCACCTAAAATGCAGAAGATATTGACTTTATACGATGTTTGCGATAAAATGTACCTAGACTATTATTTGGAGGTTGCTACTATGGAACACATCAAGACTATCGAAACTCGTAATCTTTGTGAAAGCGCAAAGAAGGGTGGCTGCGGCGAGTGCCAGACTTCATGTCAGTCTGCTTGCAAAACAAGCTGCGGTATTGCTAACCAGAAGTGTGAGAGCACAAAGGAAAGCAAGTAATTTATAACGGAAAATGCCGCTCATCTGGGCGGCATTTTTTATAGTCTAGGATTTGGGGTGTTTTTATGATACATCAGTACAAGCTCGGTGGATATAACATCGTGCTCGACATATGTTCAGGTTCGGTTCATGCAGTGGACGAGGTCGCTTATGACATCATTTCTATTTTTGAAAGTATGACTAAAGAAGAAGTCATTTCAAAAATGTGGGAAAAATACAGGGAACGTGATGATATATCAAAAGAAGATATAGAAGAATGTTATGCTCAGGTGCTCTCACTCAAAGAAAGCTCAAAGCTTTTTGTGGAAGACACCTTTGAAGAAAAAGCAGGAGAACTCAAGCGCAAGACTGCAGGAGTTGTAAAAGCGCTGTGCTTGCACATCGCTCATACTTGCAACCTCAACTGCGCATACTGCTTTGCTTCTCAGGGCAAGTACTGTGGGGACAGAGCGCTGATGAGCTTTGAAGTAGGCAAGCGTGCGCTCGACTTTCTTGTCGAAAATTCAGGCACAAGAAGAAACCTAGAGGTTGACTTTTTCGGTGGCGAACCGCTGATGAACTTCGACGTTGTGAAAAAGCTTGTTCAGTATGCTCGCTCTATCGAAAAAGAAAAGGGCAAGAACTTCCGTTTTACACTCACAACAAACGGGGTGCTCGTTGATGACGATGTTATAGAGTTTTCAAACAAAGAGATGAGCAACGTTGTTTTGAGCCTTGATGGCAGAAAAGAAGTCCACGACCGCTATAGAGTTGACTACAGTGGTAACGGTTCATGGGAAAAAATCGTTCCGAAATTTCAGGAGTTTGTCAAAAAAAGAGGCAACAAAAACTACTATATGCGTGGCACATTCACTCACCACAACCCAGACTTTTTAGAAGACATCAAAACTATGCTTGATTTAGGCTTTACTGAGCTTTCTATGGAGCCTGTTGTATGTGCAGAGGGTGATGAGGCTGCTTTGACTTATGACGATTTGCCGATTGTACTCGAACAGTACGAAAAACTCTCTGAGCTTATGATAAAACGCAGAAAAGAAGGGGCTCCATTTACTTTCTATCACTATATGATTGATTTGCAGGGTGGTCCGTGTATCTATAAGCGTATTTCAGGCTGTGGCTCTGGCACAGAATATATGGCGGTCACTCCTTGGGGTGATCTGTATCCATGTCATCAGTTCGTTGGTGACGATAAGTTTTTACTCGGCAACATCTTCGACGGTGTGAAAAACACCGCTATTCAGGACGAGTTTATGGAGTGCAACGTGTACTCCAGAGAAGAGTGCAGGGACTGCTGGGCACGTCTTTACTGTTCAGGTGGATGTGCAGCCAACGCATACCATGCCACAGGCTCAGTAAAAGGCGTATATAAATACGGTTGTGAGCTTTTCAAAAAGCGTATGGAATGTGCGATTATGGCAGAAGTAGACAGACTTTTAGAGGGTTAATATGAACACACCTATCTGTGATTTTGTGAAAAGCTATTCAAATAAAAATACAGTCAGAGCACATATGCCCGGCCATAAAGGTAAAAATGTGCTGGGATTTGAGCGCCTTGATATCACTGAGATAAAGGGTGCGGACTCTCTTTTTGAAGCAAGTTCTATCATAAAAGAAAGCGAAAAAAACGCAAGTGAGCTCTTTGGGGCACACACATTTTACTCGACAGAGGGTTCTTCGCTTTGTATCAGAGCGATGCTGTATCTGACTTTGCTTTATGCAAAAAAGAGTGGCAGAGCACCGCTTGTTCTAGCTTCTCGAAATGTACACAAAGCTTTTTTGTCAGCAGTAGCACTACTCGACTTTGATGTTGAGTGGCTTTTTGGCGAAGACTCTTCGTATTTGTCGTGCAGTGTATCTGCAGATACAGTAGAAAAAAAGCTTTGCGCAATGAGCGAAAAGCCCGTTGCAATTTATGTAACAAGCCCTGATTATTTAGGAAATATGGCGGATATAAAAGCACTGTCAGCAGTGTGCAAAAAGCACGACGTGTTGCTGCTTGTTGATAACGCTCACGGAGCGTATCTGAAGTTTCTTTTAGAATCAGAACACCCGATCGATATGGGAGCTACAATATGTTGTGATAGTGCACACAAAACTTTGCCTGTTTTGACAGGTGGTGCGTATCTGCACATCTCAAAAGATGCTGACAATCTCTTTTGTGAAAAAGCAAGAAGTGCACTCTCGCTTTTTGCTTCCACCTCTCCGTCATATCTGATACTCCAGTCACTTGACAAAGCGAACGAATATATCGAAAAAGGATATAGCGAGCGACTTGAGAGAAGTGTTGAAAACGTGAAGTTACTGAAAGAAAAGCTTTCACAGCGTGGCTATACCTTCGTTGGCGATGAGAAGCTGAAAGTCACTATCAACACAAAAAAATACGGGTATCTGGGCACAGAGTTTGCGGATATCCTGCGTTCATACGACATCGAGTGCGAGTTTTCTGATCCCGATTTTGTAGTGCTTATGCTAGCTCCCAGCAACGGTGACGACGTAAACTATATTTACAGAGTATTGTACGAGATTGAAAAAAGCAGTGAGATACTCATTTCACCACCGGTTCTCAAAGAACCACAAAAAGTGATGAGCATACGTGAAGCTGTGATGTCCGTATCAAAGACTGTAGCAGTCAAAGACAGTGTAGGAAAAACAGCAGGCAACGTGACGGTGTCGTGTCCGCCTGCGGTGCCCGTAGTAGTGAGTGGCGAGCTGATTGATGAGTCAGTGCTTTCGTGTTTTTCTTATTACGGGATAAATGAGTGTGAAATAATTGAAGAATAATCAACAGCACTGCTTTTGGGCAGTGCTTTTTCTTGACAAAATTGTCTACAAATTGTAGACTAAATATATAGTACTAATGTATGGACGGTGTAATTATGGTAGAAACAAAACTAGGGGTTATAGAATCACGCTTTGCGGACATTATCTGGGAGAACGAGCCGATTGCAACGACAGAGCTTGTGAAAATATGTGAAGATGAATTTTCGTGGAAGCGTACTACGACCTATACTGTGCTCAAGCGTTTGTCAGAAAGAGGCCTTTTCAAAAACGATAACGGCGTGGTTACAGCTCTCATTTCTCGAGATGAATTCACTGCTTTGCAGAGCGAAAATTTTGTACAGGAGAACTTCGGCGGATCGTTGCCAGCTTTTCTGACAGCGTTCACTTCAAAAAACAACCTGTCAAAAAAAGATGTCGAACAACTCAAAAAGATGATAAAGGATTTTGAGGAATAAGCTATGACAGCAGTTTTTGTAAAAATACTCAACCTCAGTATTCCTGCATCTTTTATGATACTTATGGTTATTATTCTGCGATTTGTCTTTGCAAAAGCCCCCAAGTGGATACGATACATACTTTGGGGAACTGTCGCACTGCGACTGCTCATTCCGTTTTCTTTTGAGAGTAGCATAAGCGTTATTCCAAATGCACAGAAAATTGACAGCACAAGTACAAGCTCCACCTCATATATAGCACCTGATTCACTTTCATTACAGGCTTCACAAAGTGCACCGAAATCTCCTGATGTGATGACTGTTTTGAGCTATGTGTGGATAGCGGTAGCTATTTTGATGATTTTGTATATGGTCATAAGCTATGTGAGGGTTCATCTGCTCGTACGAGAAAAAGTGAAGCTCAGGGATAATATATATATTTGTGACCATATCGAAAGTCCGTTTGTGCTCGGAATAATAAAGCCGAAGATATTTCTCAATTCTGCTATGAGTGAGAGCGATGCACGCTACATTATTGAACACGAACAGACCCACATAAAACACCATGACAATATTTTCAAACCACTTGGCTTTTTGTTGCTTTGTGTGTATTGGTTCAATCCGCTGTGCTATGTCGCATATGCTCTTTTTGTGAAAGATATTGAGCTTTTTTGCGATGAAAGCGTCATCAAAACCCTGAGCGCACAGGGCAAAAAAGAGTATTCCACCGTATTGCTCGAGTGTGGACTTACAACACACAAAATGTCAAAGTGTCCGTTGGCTTTTTCTGAAAGCAACCTGAAACAGAGGATAAAAAGCATCTTAAAATACAAGAAGCCGCCTCTTGTTATGGTAGTGACATCGGTTGCTTTGTGTTCAGCTGTATTAGCTTTGTTTATGACAAACCCTATTTCAAGCGAGGCAAAAGCGGTGCAAGAGGTTGTGCCTACGCAGTCAGCGACTCAAGCTTCTACCGAAGTACCTACTCAATCACCTACTGAGGAGGCTACCAAGGCTCCCACTGAGCCTCCGACAGAAAAACCGACACAGCCTGTAGAAATATCGGATAATTATTCAGAAGCTGAGATAGATTACACCGAGGAATACACAGACTATTCGTACAACAACAGCCATTATGATAATGGCTATAACAACAATTCTGAATATACTGATAGTTATGCTATTGAGCATGCTGAAGAATCACTAAATCAGCTGCTCGAGGACCAGAATCTGAAGCACATAGAAGAATGGACTGAAACCAATAGAAGTAACGATTCCGGAATAAGTTCACAATCATATTCTGATGCATATTCAAATCCGGGCGAAATAGCTTGGGACGTATCCCAGAATCCCAATTCGTTGAAAAATCCTAACACTCTAGGCGGAGCACTATATAGCGAATGGGGTTAAAAATTTTTAGCACATGGAGGTATAAAAATGGAGAATTTTAAAATCTCGACAAAACGCATTTTTTCTATATTTTTATGTATGGTTATGCTACTGACGGTTTTTATGTCAGCACCATTTTCAGCTGGGGCTGAAATCATCTGTGGTAAGAATACAGTCAGGCTCACTGAAAATATAACAGTTACAAATACAGGAAATACAGTCAACGATTTTACTGTGAAAAACTCTTCAAAGCAGGAACTCGCTGATACCGCATATTCGTCGACGATGGAGCATCTGTACGAAAAAATCGAAAAAGACGGTGTTATCTATGCTATCGATGAAAATAACGAACTGTATATCACGGGTGTTCAGAAGGATCAACTATCAGAGGAACTCGTTATACCAAAAGAGGTGGACGGTTATCCTGTAGTAGGAATAACCAGAAATGCATTCATAAAATCGAATAATTTGAAAAGTGTTTTCATTCCAAACAGTATTAAAACTATAGGCGAATCAGCATTTTCAGATTGTAATAACCTGTCAAGTGTTGTGTTTGAAGACAAAATTCAAATCAAAGAAATCAGTGCGTGGACGTTCACCAGATGTGAAAGCCTCGAGAGTATTGTTATTCCTGCCAGCGTTGTAAAAATCAACGACAACGCTTTTGATTGTTGTTCAAATCTTAAAAAAGTTACTTTTGCAAAAAATTCGGAGCTCACATATATAGGTGTCAGCTCTTTTGGCGGGTGCGTGTCACTTGAGTCCATAAAGTTTCCGTCGCTTTGCAAGACCATTGATGATGGTGCTTTTCTCAACTGTTACAGACTCAGTGAGGTGACTCTCAACGATGGGCTCAAAGAGGTTGTTGAAGGAGCGTTTCTCAACTGTTTCAGCATGGAGCAGATATATATTCCAGATAGCATCGAAAAAATTGGTTTTGCGGCTTTTGGTTGTCTTGAAGATAACGCAGTGTATTATGCTATCACGGACTTTACCGTGATAGGTTCACTTTATTCGCTTGCTGATAATTATGCTGCGACCTACTCAATGAAATATGTTCTTCCTGCGCCAGTTTTATCTTCAGTCAACAACACTACAGATGGTGTGAAAATTACTTTTAAGCACCTCAGCGATGTGACGGGCAAATACCGTATCTATAAAAAAACTACCGGAAAATCGTGGAGCAAAGTCGCTGATGTGACAGGAACATCATATACTGACAAAGACGTTTCATCAGGTACAAAATATACATACACCGTGAAGTATATCGGCTCACCAACATACAGTACATATGATAAAGACGGATTGTCGATTTTATATCTGGCTACTCCTAAGGTAAGCAAGATTTCAAACACAAATGATGGTGCAAAGATAACTTTTTCTAAAGTAGCGGGTGCTGATAAATACAATATCTATGTAAAGTCAGGCTCAAGTTGGAAAAAGCTCGGTGAAACATCAGGCACTTCTTATACCCACAAAGACGCAAAATCGGGCACAACCTACAGCTATCGTGTGCGTGCATATGACAGTACAAGAAAATATGTTAGTGCGTATAAATCCGCAGGAGATAGCAATACCTTTATCGCATCCCCTGTAATCAAATCTATCACAAACAGCTCGAAGGGTCCTAAGATAGTATGGGACAAGGTGTCAGGATCTACTAATTACAGAGTGTTTGTAAAGAGTGGTTCAAGCTGGAAAAAGCTCAAGGATACTACTTCTACATCCTATATTCACACTGCAGCAGAATCAGGAAAAACATACACTTACACCGTGCGTTGTATTTCTTCGACAGGCA
>JAZQFT010000030.1:0-64705 GCA_045539655.1 Ruminococcus sp.
AGACTGCCACTGGTGAAATCCTTCTCCACCATAAGCCCAAATGTGACAATAGAATGTCTTTACTTCCCAGTCTACTGTTGATGTATCAAAGTTCAGCACATTTCCTTCTGAAACTTCTGCTACATCTGCTGGTGCAGCAAAAGTAGGAATACACACTGCACTCAGAAGCATTACAAGTGTTAATACTAAGCATATAAGTTTTTTCATGATTTTACCTCCTAAAGATGTTAGCATAATTATACTCCCAAAATTCTTTAGATGCAATAAAAACGAAAAAACAGCAGGTAGAAAATTCCACCTGCTATTTGTGCAAAAGTTACAAAATTTTAACTTTTGGTCGTAAAACAAAAGTGAGCTACCGTTCATCTTTTATAAATATCAGTGCCGTTGCTATCAATAGCAACAATACACGGAAAATCTTTCACCGTATATTTATGCACCGCTTCTGTACCTAAGTCCTCGAAGCACACGCTCTCGTTTTTTATAATGCTCTTAGAAATAAGCGCAGCTGCACCACCGATCGCAGCAAAATACACTGCACCGTTTTTCTTTATAGAAGTTATAACTTCATCACTACGCTCGCCTTTGCCTATCATAGCGCTCAGCCCCATATCGAGCAGCATCGGTGTATATTTATCCATTCGGTATGACGACGTCGGACCCGCAGGGCCTACAGCATAGCCTTTTTTTGCAGGCGCAGGGCCCACATAGTATATTGTCTGATTATTTATATCAAATGGGAGCTTCTCTCCTTTTTGAAGCATTTCAAAAAAGCGTATATGGGCCGCATCTCGTGCTGTGTACAGCTCTCCTGTGAGCTCCACGCTGTCACCCGCTTTGAGTGTTTTTATATCTTCTTTTTTCAGTGGAAATGTAAGTTTCTTTATCATAATATATCCTTATAATTCAACCGTTTTATGTCTGCACGCATGGCAACAAATATTTACTGCTACAGGGATAGATGCAATATGTGTCGGCGCATATTCAATATTGACTTTCAGTGCAGTGGTTTTTCCGCCGAGTCCTGCTGGACCGATGCCAAGTGCATTGATTTCTTTCAAAAGCACGTCCTCGAGCTCAGCGTATCTTTCGTCAGGATTTTTAGAATTAACTGCTCTAGCGGTTGCTTTTTTTGAAAGCAGAGCACATTCTTCAAAAGTACCGCCGATACCAACACCCACAACAATGGGTGGGCACGGATTAGGTCCGGCGCACTTGACCGTATCGAGCACAAACTCTTTCACGCCTTCAACTGAAGCTGATGGGGAGAGCATTTTGATTTTTGACATATTTTCACTGCCAAAGCCCTTTGATATAGCAGTGATTTTGAAAACATCACCAGACACTATTTTTGTATGAATAATAGCAGGTGTATTGTCCCCAGTATTTTTTCTGTCAAAAACAGGATCAGCAACAACACTCTTTCTAAGATACCCTTGTGTATATGCCTCTTTTACACCTTGGTTTATTGCTTCATTAAAATCACCATCAACAATCACCTTGTCGCCATATTCAACAAAAAGTATTGCCATACCGGTGTCCTGACAGATAGGTATCTGTTCATTCCTTGCGATTTCGTTGTTTTTCAAAAGCTGAGTGAGTACTGATTTTGCAGTAGCTGTATCCTCTGTTTCAAGTCCGTTTTTGAGAGCTTTTGTTATATCGTCACCTATATTACAGTTAAGACTGATGAACATTTCTTTGACTGTGTTCTGTATATCCAGTGCGTTGAGTTTTCTCATAAAAATCACCTCAATCACAATAAGTATAAAATATTTTGCGATATATTTCAATATGAAAGACTTTGTGATATTATAGTAATATTAAAAAACAAAATATAAATTCAACATATTCCTGTCACATTTGTGCTTTACATTATTCTAAAAGGAGGCGTCTGTGATGAGCAAACTACTTGTAGTTGATGATGAATTTCGAATCAGAGAACTCATCAAAAAATATGCAATATATGAGGGACACACTGTTTTTGAAGCCGAAAACGGGATTGAAGCTGTCGATATGTGCAAGCACCAGAGCTTTGACATAATCATTATGGACATTATGATGCCACAACTCGACGGTTTTTCAGCGTGTGAACAAATACGCAAAACCTCTTCAACGCCTATCATTATGCTATCAGCGCTCGGTGAAGAATACAACCGTATCCACGGATTCGAAACAGGTGTGGACGACTATGTAGTAAAACCTTTTTCTCCTAAAGAGCTTATGATGAGAGTCAACGCTATTTTAAAGCGTTCACTACAGGAGGATTCTTCAACAAACGACCGTTTTATATACAAAGGGCTATGTGTAGACTTTTCTGCACGCACCGTTGAAATAGACAACAAGCGTATCAATATGACTCCGAAAGAATACGATCTGTTCTTTTTTATGGTCAAAAACAAAGGAATTGCTCTCTCACGAGAAACGCTCATCAGCAAGGTATGGGGTTATGACTTTTTTGGTGATGACCGAACACTCGATACACACATCAAGCTGCTGAGAAAAAGTCTAGGCGAATATTCTAGCCTTGTTGTAACACTACGAGGGGTGGGATACAGATTTGAAGCCCAGTAGCAAAAAGCTATCACTTAGAGCATATCTTTCTCTTTCGTTTCTCATATTTTCAGCGGTGCTCATCATCATAATGTGGCTTTTCCAAACGGTGTTTTTTGACAACTTTTACAGCACAATAAAAGCATCACAAGCCAAACGCTGTGTACAAAGTGTCGCTCATAACATTGACGATGACGAGCTCGGCTCGATGCTTAAAGAAATTGAAGACCAGAATAATATGGATGTATCAATTTATGATGCAACCACAGGCATGCTCACACCTGTATATACACCGCATAAGTTTTTGAGCAATCATTCGCTCATAAATATGAGCTCTGTTTATCAGATGTATCAATCATGTTTAGAAAACGGAGGTTCAATAACAGTAAAGTCACAAAATGAACAGGTTTTACCGTTCAATAATTTTGACTTTGCACCTCCACTGGAGAGACAAGACAGTGAGCTCTTGTCGTGTGCTGTTATTGCTGAGGTTGGTTCATCACAGTATCTGATTATTGTTGAATCCAACATTTCTCCTGTTACAAGCACAGTCGACACGCTGAAGGTCCAGCTGTACATTATCACACTGATAATGATCGTTATCAGTATTTTCATTGCTTTATTCACAGCGCACTATCTGTCAAAGCCTATGAATGAGACCAACAAAAAAGCAAAACAACTCGCAAACCAGAACTACGATCTGACATTCTATGGCGGTAACTATCGTGAGCTGTGCGAGCTCAATGATACGCTGACATATTCAGCCCATGAACTGAAAAAAGTAGACGACCTCAGACGTGAGCTCATCGCAAATATATCTCACGATTTGCGCACTCCACTGACGATGATAACGGGCTACAGCGAAGTTATGCGTGATATTCCCGGCGAAAATAGTCCACAAAACATCCAGATAATTATTGATGAGGCAAATCGTCTTTCCCAGCTGGTCAACGATCTTCTCGACATATCAAAACTCGAGTCAGGAACAGCCACCATCAACAACTCTGTTTTTTGTCTGACAGATTGTATTAAGGATATTTTCAAGCGTTACACAAAGCTTGTTGAACAAGATGGTTATACAATCAGGTTTGAGCACGACTGTGATGTAAACATATGTGCTGATAGTCTGCGTATATCTCAGGTTATGTATAATCTTATCAACAACGCTATTAATTATTCGGGTGAAGACAAAACTATCATAGTCAAACAAACTGTTCAGAATTATCGGGTCAAAATAGAAGTTATCGACCACGGAGTAGGCATCGAACAAGATAATCTTCCATACATCTGGGACAGATACTACAAAGTTGATAAAGAACATAAGCGTGCGCTGGTCGGCACGGGACTTGGACTTTCTATCGTTAAGAATATACTCAATCAATACGAGTGTGAATATGGCGTAATATCTAAAATCGGTACAGGCAGCGATTTCTGGTTTTTGTTCCCGATTTGCACACCCATTATTGATGATTCCGATGCGTAAAATAGTAAACAGCGGAGATATCTCCGCTGTTTTTATTTTCTTTATTGACAAAAACCTGCGTGATGGTATAATCAAAAGGTAAGTTATAGGAATCCTCAAAAGGAGTCTTTTTATGAAAAAATTAATCAGCAGTTTTTTGTGTATTCTTGTGTTGTGCTCAGCTTTTTTTGGCTCTTCTTTAGCAACATATGCCCAGACGGATAACGACTTATCTGTGCTTGAATATGAAGCGCTTGACAGCAACACAGCAAAAATCACAAGATACGACAGCCTTGATGCAGAATTCAATATCCCGTCGGAAATTGACGGATATACAATCACCGCTATCGGTGACAAAGCTTTCTATAGCTGTCACAATCTCAAAAAAGTCACCATGCCAAACACCGTCACAACTATAGGCAAAAGAGCCTTCGATACATGTCAGAAGCTTACAACTGTCGAGTTGTCCGAATCGCTCACTTCTATTGGATACAGGGCTTTTGCAGACTGCAAGGTGCTCAGCAGCATTGATATTCCAAGCGGTGTTACCACCATCTCAAACAACGCATTTATCAGATGTCAGAATATGACAAGCGCCTCTATACCGGATACCATCACTTCTATCGGAGACTATGCTTTTTCTGACTGTGTTAATTTGAAAAACCTTACTATCGGAAACGGTGAAGTCACTATCGGTGAATACGCATTCGGCTGGAATCTGAGTCTGGAAAATATAGTTTTAGGTGATAAAACAAAAGCTATAAGCGACTATGCTTTTTATGCTTGTGACTCACTCAAAAGTATTACTATAAAAAACCCACAGTGCACTATATATGACAGCATAAATACTGTGGCGGACAATGCAACGATTTACGGATACACTGATTCTACCGCTCACAGCTATGCCACAAAATATGAAAGAGATTTTTCTGCACTGGACGAAAAGCCTACTGAGCCACAGGTTGAATACAAGCTCGGTGATATAGACCTCGACGGTATCATCACGGTTGTTGATGCCACACATATTCAGCGATCTCTGGCGTCACTCGAAGAGCTATCTTCTGTACAACAGCAAGTAGCTGACACTGATAGAAATGGTTTTATTTCTATTGTAGATGCCACAAAAATCCAGATGTATGTCGCTGAGATAATAACTCAATTTTAATAACATTAAAAGCCTGCATCGTTTGATGCAGGCTTTTTGTATATCGTTTATTCTTCTGTTTCCTTTATTGCGATAGAAAGAACATCCAAGCTTTCTTTGTCCACAAATGACGGACAATCGCTCATAAGTTCACTAGCGTTTTGTACTTTAGGGAAAGCGGTAACATCTCTGAGCGAATCACACTTGCACAAAATCATAGCAATTCTATCAAGTCCGATACCCATACCACCGTGTGGTGGTGCACCGTATTTATACGCTTCTACCAAGAAACCAAATTTTGCTTCTATTTCTTCGTCGGTGAGCTTGAGTGCTTTGAACATCTTTTGCTGTAGCTCATAATCAGTGATACGGATAGAGCCAGAAGAGAGCTCTGTGCCATTGAGTGTGAGATCATACGCTTTAGCGATAACTTTACCTGGATCTGTGTCGAGGAATTCGAGACACTCTTCCTTCGGCATAGTGAACGGATGGTGCATAGCAATCCATTCTCCGCTTTCTGCGTCCTGTTCAAAGAACGGGAAGTCAACAATCCATACAAACTTGAATACATCAGGAATGATGTCGAGTTTCTTCGCAACGTTGAGTCGAAGTGCACCTAAAGTCGGAAGTGTAACAATATCCTTGTCAGCAACGATAAGCACAACGTCGCCTTTTTGGGCACCCAGTGTATTGAGTATATTCTCAAGCTCGCCCTCTGCCATAAATTTGGCGAAAGAACAAGATGGTGTATCTTCAACCCATCTGACAAAAGCAAGGCCCTTTGCGCCGATTCCTCTGACAAACTCAGTGAGCTTGTCGATTTCTTTACGAGTGAGTGTTGATGCCGCATTCTTTGCAACAATAGCTCGTACTGAACCACCGTTGCTGATAGCATCTGTGAACACCTTAAAACCACAGTCTTTGACAAGCGCTGAGAGATCCTGAATCTGCATATCAAAACGGACATCAGGTTTATCAGAACCGTATTTGTTCATAGCATCAGCATATGTCATACGCTCAAACGGAGTCTCAAGCTCCTGACCCAGTACGTCCTTGAAAAGTCTCTTGAAAAGACCTTCGTTGATTTCCAAGATATCCTCAACATCAACAAACGAAAGCTCCATATCAATCTGAGTGAACTCAGGCTGACGGTCAGCACGCAAGTCCTCATCTCTGAAGCACTTTGCAAGTTGAATATAGCGGTCAAAGCCAGACAGCATCAAAAGCTGTTTGTAAATCTGTGGTGACTGTGGAAGTGCGTAGAACTTTCCGTTATGAATACGGGAAGGAACGAGATAGTCCCTTGCGCCTTCCGGAGTGGACTTGATGAGCATCGGTGTTTCAATCTCAATGAAACCATTCTCATAGAAATAGTCTCTTGCTACCTTTGCGATTTTTGAGCGAAGGTAAAGATTGTCAAAAAGAGGTTTTCTACGCAAGTCGAGATATCTGTATTTTAGTCTGATATCCTCGCTTGTTTTGCAATCATCGACGATTTCAAAAGGAGGGGTCTGTGCCTTTGAAAGCACTCGGAGGTCTGTAACCTCGATTTCGATATCTCCTGTTGCGACTTTGTCAGTTTTTGAGCTACGCTCTCTGACAACACCTTTCGCACAAAGCACATACTCAGCTCGTGCAGAAAATGCTTTGTCAAAAATCTCTTTATCAGTTGTATCGTTGAACGCAAGCTGTACTATACCTGTGCGGTCACGCAAGTCAATGAAGATGAGCTGACCTAAATCACGCTGACGCTGTACCCAACCGCATACTGTAACTTCGTTTCCTACATCGGTGATTCTCAGATCTCCGCAGTAATGTGACCTTTTGAGTCCTGTCATAAATTCTGCCATTTTAGTCACTCCTTATTTCATATCTGATGCCTGTGCATCGAATAACGCATCATAAAACTGTGTGAGAAATTCCTCATCAAGTGAAATCTCACGCTGTTCACCAGACTGCATATTTTTGAGATTAGCTTTATTATTTGCAATTTCGTCATCGCCGATAACAAGTGAAAACTTAGCTTTGATTTTATCGGCATATTTCATCTGAGCACGAAGACCTCTGCCCACAACATCGCATTCAGCAAAAAGGGACGCTGAACGAACCTTCTGAGTCAGCTCAAACGCCTTTGCCTGAGCAGCATCACCCATAGAAGCAAAATAAATATCACAGGTGTTCGGCTTTTCAATCTCAATGCCCTGTGCATCCATGAGCATGAGCAGTCGCTCAATGCCGAGCGCAAAGCCGAGTGATGGCATATGCTGACCGCCGAGCTCTTCGATAAGACCATCATATCTGCCACCGCCACAGACTGTTGCTTGTGCACCAATATCAGTCGACACAAATTCGAAAACTGTTTTTGTATAGTAGTCAAGACCACGTACAATAGTAGGGTTGACAATGTATTCTACTCCTGCCTTATCCAACAGTGCTTTCACTTTTTCAAAGTGGGTGCTACACTCTTCACAAAGATAGTCTATCACCTTAGGAGCGTTATCAGCGATTTTTGAACATACAGGCGATTTGCAGTCAAGAATTCTCATCGGATTACGCTCGAGTCTTCCCAGACAGGTTTCACACAAGTCGTCTTTGTATGACTCAAAATACTCTTTGAGTGCTTCGTGGTATTTTTTTCTGCAGTGTGGACAACCGATGGAATTTAACTCGAGTCTGAGGTTTTTTATCTGTAGTCTGTCAAAAATCGACTTGGCTGCACAAATGAGCTCTGCATCAGCCGCAGGGTTCTCTGTACCGTAGCACTCAAGACCGAACTGGTGAAACTCACGCAGACGTCCTGCCTGTGGCTTTTCATAGCGATAACACGATACAAAGTAGCTCGCTTTCACAGGGAGCCCATCGTTGTACAAAGCGTGCTCGAGCAACGCTCTTGCCGCACCTGCAGTACCCTCAGGACGTAGTGTAATAGACTCGCCACCCTTTGTATCAAAGGTGTACATCTCTTTTTGTACAACGTCAGTTGTTTCACCAACACCACGTGCAAAAAGCTTTGTGTGTTCAAACACAGGCGTGCGGATTTCTTTATATCCAAAAGCTACGGATTCCTTGCGCATAATATCTTCAACAAACTGCCAGCGGTAGCTGTCACGTGGCAGAACATCTTCTGTTCCTCTTACTTTTTTATAAAGTATCGCCATTGTTTCCAATCCTCTCTATAGTACAAACTTATCTAGTATATAATATATCACATTTTGTCACGTTTTCCAATAGGGTATATAAAAATATTGTACATGCCCTATGCCAAATCCTTTTTCTATTGTTATGCTCTCATACTGAGTTGCGATTTTATTTCGATCGTATCCGACACTTTTTACTAAATATTAACACAAGTCACTGTTTTTATGCTATAATGAATAAAGCAATATGTTATTTGGGGTGAGCACAATGAAAAAATTCCTGTGTACTCTACTTGCTTTGATATTATTAACTTCTGCTTTCGCTGTGTCGACAAATGCGATGGTTGTCACTTCAAAAACCATCGACAACGTCGTCCAGTGGGCTATTGATACCGCAAACAACAACAAACACGGCTACTCTCAGCTACTTGACCGAAGATGGGGCACTCCCGACTTCGACTGTGCATCTTTTGTTATTTGTGCGTACAGAAGCGTCGGCTTTAAGCTGAGTTCCGCCGCACATTGTGGTAATATGAAGCAAGCATTTATTGATGAAGGATTCGAATGGATTCCTAATACAAAAATCGACCTAAGCAATTCAAACGCACTCAAACCGGGTGACGTACTTCTCAATACAAAAAGTCACACCGAAATTTACATCGGCAACAACACACAAGTCGGTGCCCACGATGGTACATACGATATATATGACTACAATGATCCCGGCGACAGCACAGGACTCGAAGTATGTCCTGTCACATACTCTAACAGATCTAACTGGGAGGGAATACTGAGATATCCTGTCGAAAAACACGTCGATGTCGGCACGGACTTTTATGCATATATAGTCAATAATGTAACTAAAAAATATCTCACCAACGATAACCGAAATGTATCCGTAAGGTCGCTGACAGGGGACGCAAACCAAGTATGGAAGTTCGAGCGACAATCCGACGGTGCTTACATCATCAGAACCTGTTTTGACTCTAAAGTGCTCAACGTATCATACTCAGGCACCACAGCCGGCACCAACGTCGGGGTGTACGGCAACTCTGACTCTCCTGCAAAAAGATGGTTTATTTATGGAAGCTCAGGCAAATACAGATTCAAACCGAAATGTGCTGATCTGTTTTTAGATGTGCATGGTGGGACATCTTCTTCTAAAAATGGAACCAATGTATGCATATACTCAGACGGTGCTTCTACTCAAAAATTCTCTATAAAAAAACTGAGTCCTGCGGGGAGTACGTCTCTTGATTGCATACCGGGTACTTCAGATACATCATCGTATATATGGTGGGACGCTTCAACAGACACCACTTCTTACGATGTCAGAATTTATGCGGATATTGCTCAAGGCGATCCATACATAGAACTCAAAGGCCTGAAGAAAACTTACTGCAACGTAGATTTGCCTAAAGGCGACTACGAAGCATATGTAATCTCACGCAACAGCTACAGCTCCACACAAAGTAAGAACACCATTATGTTCACCGTAAAAAAATCGAAAGATACTTTTTCGGGAGATGTCGACTACAACTACAGATTATCTGTTTTTGATGCTACGACAATCCAGATGTATCTTGCTGACTACATAACGCTGACAGAAAAACAACAGTCTGTGGGCGATGTCGACAATGACGGTAAGCTGACTATTATGGATGCCAATCGTATCCAACAATACCTCGCAAGCCTTATAGATGAACTGTAAATATAAAACCCCGTATCTTTTACGATACGGGGTTAGTTTTTGTATCCATTATCAAAGCAAAAAAGCTCCTCTTTGCAGAGGAGCCGAAATTTTATGATTCTATCTCACGATATTTCTCCAGTCGAGGTCACCACGCTCAAGACCGTGGATAAGAACCTCGGCTGTTGCGATGTTTGTAGCAACAGGGATGTTGTGCATGTCACACAAACGCAGCAGGTTCATATCATTAGGCTCGTGTGGCTTTGGGGTGAGAGGGTCACGGAAGAATATGAGCATATCAATTTCGTTGCACGCAATACGTGCAGCAATCTGTTGATCGCCACCCTGTGAACCGCCCAGAAACTTCTGTATTTCAAGACCAGTTGCTTCGCTGACCATTTTGCCTGTTGTGCCTGTTGCACAAATATTGTGCCTGCTCAGAATTCCGCAGTAAGCAATGCAAAATTGCACCATAAGTTCTTTTTTCTCATCGTGAGCAATCAAAGCGATATTCATATAAACCCTCCATAACTAAAAATATTTGAACCATATTAAAGCTTTATAGCTAACGGTATATTATGTCCTTGCAGTCGTTGTACAATACTGTCAAAAATAACCGACGAAGATGCCCAGTTAGTAGCAAGAGCGCCCCTTTGCGCCAGCGCATTTATGCGCATATCTTCAGGAATAAGTGCGATCAGCTGAACCCCTACAGTATCGATAACCTGGTCGAGGTCTTCGTATAGTCTGTTCAAAAGGAATCTCTCTTTATCAAATCGGTTTATAATAAGTCGCATATCTTCGATTCCCATTGCAAGCAATCGGTCTCTGATGTTGATGCCGCCTCGGATACTGATGGGTTCGGTATTGACCACTATCAGTGCTCTATCCGCTGCGATAGCCGCCGTTTCAAAACCCGAACCGACACCCGCAGGTGCGTCAATGATAACATAGTCGTACTCATTTTTATGTTCGTTCACAAACTGTTTCATCACCTGAGGGCTTATCTCGTCCTCTGCAGAAATAGGAGCAGCAAGTGTAAAAAGTCCTCTGGCGTTAGTACATTCATACAAAGCGTCCTCGTATGTACAAGTACCACAAATCACGTCCGACACATCATAAACCAACCTGTCAGTAACACCCAGCATCAAATCTGTGCCACGCATACCACTGTCGCAGTCAATAATCAGAACTCTATTATTTTTTCTAACAAGCGCCAACGCAAGAGAGGTCGATACGGTTGTTTTGCCGGTACCACCCTTGCCTGATGCGACAACTATTACCTGACTCATAATAATACCTCAATCATATTCTATCACAAATAAAAACAAAGAGCAACGAAATTTCGTTGCTCTATACGTAGAATAATCATTTGAAAATTTAGGCAAATTGGATAAAAAGAGTTGTTTATAAAACAAAATCAATCTCCCCAGCCTTTAGATTTTACTTGTTTTACGCTCTTATTATAAAAATATGCATCCATCATATCCATGGCTGTGTACATCGCATATTTTGTTTTTACTCCGTGCTCAAGTACAACCGCTACTGCAACCTCAGGTTTATTATACGGTGCATAACAAACAAAAAGTGCATGGTCACTTCCGGCATTTTCTGCTGTGCCGGTTTTACCTGCTACTGCTTTAGGATAGGACGAAACCAGCGTTGCTGTACCGCTTGTAACAACGCTTCGCATTGCGTTCTTCACAATCTTTGCGTTGCTGCTCGAAATACCGGCATCAGAAAGTATCTCAGGTTTTTTCGGGTCATTATACAGCACTGTTTCATCACGTTCGTAGTTTACGATTTTTTTGACCATATGAGTTTTATATCTGACACCATTGTTGACAACAGCAGATGTATATGTCGCCAGCTGCATAGGCGTAAATGTGTTATCGCTTTGTCCGATAGCTGCCTGTACGGTATTTCCTTCGTACCAAGTGGTCGAATCCCTACCCGCAAGCACGCCGATAGACTCGTCAATTTCAATACCCGTTTTCACACCCAGTCCGAATTTTTCTGCGTACATATAAAGTGTGGTTGCACCTAGCCTTCTGCCTGTTTCTGCAAAGTAATAGTTACACGAATATGTCATCGCACTATGCAACGCAATAGATCCGTGGGTACCCATACAGTTTACAACATATTTAGGATAGTAATCATAGTGTTTTGTGCAAGTGATAGAAGTAGATGGAACAATGATTTTTTCCTGCAATGCAGCGAGCGCTACGCAGGGCTTGAAAGTAGAACCCGGAGAAAACGCTCCACTGAAACTGCGAGAAAACATTGGTGCGTGCTCGTTTGTATTAAGCCATGCGTTATACTCGTCATCATAGTATTTTGATACATCATAGTTCGGTGCCGACGCTGCAGCGATAACGGAATTATCCTTAACTGACAGCATCACAGCGCCTCCGCAATAACAGTCTTCGCCCAAGCGGGACTTTTGTTTGCTGTTTGTGGCTTTTGCACTTTTTACGGCATTGACACCTTCTGCACGTGCTTTGTTGATGTTTTTTTGGAGCGAGTAGTTCGCTACCTCTTGTACAGAAGAATCAATAGTAAGATACACCGTATCACCCGGTTTAGCTTTCACGGTTTCTGTTTCGCTGATAATATTACCGTTTTCATCCTTTGTTATAGTTTTTGTTCCTGACTGTCCTTTTAAGGTACTTTCAAGTGCAGCTTCTATACCAAATTTGCCGATAACATCATTCATTTTATATCCATTGTCTTTGTTTTCTTCGTACTCTTCAGCAGAAAGTGATCCCACCACACCCAGAATATGAGGGATAAGTGTGCCGTTTTTGATAACTCGTTCGTTAGTTACACGTATGTCAACACCTGCGATGGTCTGTGTTCTTTCTGACACCACTGCAACAGTATCCTGCGAAACATTCTGTGCAAAAATATAGGCTTGAGAATACGAGTATCCACTTTTTTCCATATTGTAGCGGACCGATACCACATCACGCATGCGTTTCAAGTCTTCGATGTTATCCGCTTTATATCTTTTTGCAAGAGCAAAAAGCACATCTTGTGCTGTAACTAAGTCTTCATCATTGAGCATACTCTCGCCTTTGATATATTCAAGCTCAGCATAAGAGTCATTTTCAAACTCAACTACATCATTGTACACGGTAATAGGAAGTACATCGACCCATTTTGTATAACACAAAGCACACAAATCTAAAAGTGTTGAAATAATATCGTTGGTCGAGTCTTCTTTGACATAAATTTTATTGATAACGATGTTATATGCGGTTTTGTTGACAGCGAGCTCTTTGCCGTCTTTATCTAATATTTCGCCACGTGTTGCATCGGACACTTCTGTGTACGATGTTGACTGTGCCGATATCTCTTTATACTGGTCACTGTTCAATATCTGCCAATTGAAAAGTCGTACAACAAAAAACGCAAAAATAAGGACGACCAGAATAAGACAAAAGATAACTCTACCGTTAGAATTTTTCTTCTCTTTGTTCACTCAGTCGCCCCCTTTTTAGGAATAATCTCAATTTTACCTCTCTTCGTTCAGAGTAGAGAAGATAAATTTATTAACAAAATACAACGCAGCTGTACATATTATTGTCTGTACAATACGTGAGATATAGTGGTTCATAAAATACGTGCTTGCATCATCATATCCTTTAATAAGTATCGCAAATACAAAATGTATGGACAACAACGCAAAAACCACAACCACAGCTGTGAGCATAACGTTAAAGAAATTCGCCGAAATAAAGTTGTTCGCACAAAATCCTAGTACAAAGCAAACAATAGCAAGCCCTATTGTGAAAGTGCCGATAGAATTAGAAAAACCCAAATCCGTCAACACACCACAGACAATACCGAAAATCATACTCTCAACCGGTGGTTCAAAAACAGCAATGGTGAGCGAAAGGGCTAAAAGCAGACACGGAGTAGCTCCGTATATAGTCGGCAAAAGCGAAGGTGTAGTCGAAAGAACAAACAAAAGCAATATTTCAATAACGTAAGCCAGATATCTGAAGAACCTTATATTTTTCATTGTTTATTCCCCGATTTTGCATTTATCAGCACTTCACCCTGACCGGAATATTCAGTGATGATAGCCAGCTCTTTTATTGTTTTAATATCGTCATACGGCTTTACCACTGCATAATAAGACGTATCATACGTATCATAGCACACATCTATTACTTCACCGATTATAAGCCCCTTAGGATATAGTCCGCTGATACCGGTAGTAGTGATAATGTGGCCCTTTTTCACCTTATGCTTAGCAGACAGTTTAGCAAAAGTTGTCTGTCCTTTGTCGCAATATTTTGCACTGCCGCTGACAACACCCGTGTCGGTTGTTTTGTTGTCGATGGCTCCCACACTTGTCTGTGGAGATAATATCGTTATAACTTTGCAGGTATGTAAGTCGACCTCACTAACCCAACCTATAAGTCCATTTTGTGACACAACAGGATCTCCCACTGATACATCAGATGTTGTGCCCTTGTCCAAAGTACAAGAGTAGAACTCGTCGTTAGAATCTCTACGCAAAACAATGGACGGAACAATTGTATAGTTAGGGTTTTCCTTTTTAAGGTCATAGAACTTCCATAGTCTTGTATTTTCTGTCAATGTATCGTAGTAGTTCACAAGCTGGTTTCTCAGCTGTGCATTTTCTTCTCTCAGCTTTTCATTTTCAGCGATAAGTTCTTCTATGCTCTTGTCGTTTTTGTCTAGGTTTGTAGCAGCTGTTACCTTTGATAAAGGATAGGTAACAGAGTTCACTGTAGAAGACAGAAGGTTGTTTTCTATTGAATTTGTAAAAACCGATATAACGATAATTACAAACACTGTAGATAAAAACACCTTGAAAGTGCCTGATTTAAAAAAATCTTTCATGCTGTCCTCCTGTTTATAAAATAACGCACCGCACGTGAAGTACGGTGCTGAAATATGCATATAATTTTAGATAAATTTAGGTGCTGTCTGGACCTTAAAATTAGGATCGAGCTTCTTGCCTGTACCATCTACAACACAATCAAGCGGTCTTTCAGCAACATACACAGGCATACCTGTCTGTTGCATAACAAGGAGATCAAGTCCTCTAAGCAGCGCACCGCCACCAGTGAGCATAATACCATTGTCAATAATATCTGCTGCGAGCTCAGGTGGAGTTTTTTCGAGTGTTGTGAGTATTGCTTCGACAATAGTAGAGAGCGGATCAGCAAGTGCATCTCTGACTTCTGCCGCTGTGATTTTAACGTTCTTAGGAAGACCATCAACTAGATTTCTGCCCTTGACAGTCATTTCGCCTTCGTTTTCGTATGGGTATGCAGAACCGATAGCGATTTTGATATCTTCGGCTGTGCGTTCTCCAATGAGAAGATTATACTTTTTCTTGATATAAGTGATGATAGCTTCGTCGAACTTGTCGCCGGCTACTCGCACCGAACAAGATGCAACAATATCTCCAAGAGATACGATGCCGACTTCAGAAGTACCGCCACCGATATCAACAACCATACTACCTTGTGGTTGATCGACCGGAAGTCCTGCACCAATAGCTGCAGCCATAGGTTCTTCGATAAGCTCGATATATTTGCCGCCCGCTTGACGTGCAGCATCTTCAACAGCGTTACGTTCAACTTCTGTAACACCACTTGGGATACAAATCACTATTCTCGGTCTGCACAGGAAGTTTGACTTGACTACCTGCTTTATAAAATACTTGAGCATAGTAGCGGTTATCTCAAAATCAGCGATAACACCATCTTTGAGCGGACGGATAGCAACGATAGAACCCGGTGTTCTGCCGATCATATCTTTAGCCTCTTTTCCGACAGCAACTACGGTGTCTTTTCTAACGTCCACTGCAACAACAGAAGGTTCACGCATAACAATGCCTTTACCCTTGACATATACCAAAGTATTAGCAGTACCTAAGTCGATACCGATATCTTTAGAAAATAGCATAAAAAATTCCCCTTTGCGAGAAAATCATCTCATTTTATTTACTCATAACCTATTCTTTTTTAGTATAACCCATAAGCGTGGTTATTTCAATATTATTTCTGCACTTAAATGTTAATTTTTTGACTGCATCACAACTTATCTCTTGCCTGTAGAACCAAAACCGCCTGTGCCTCGTGCAGTATCGTCGAGTTCATCCACTTCTGTTGCATCACAAATACAAACAGGAGCAATAACCAGTTGTGCAATACGCTCATCTTTTTCGATTGTATATGGAGTGTTCGATATATTGGTCATGCCAACACACACTTCACCACGATAGTCGGAGTCAACAACTCCAACACAGTTAGCAAGTGTCACACCGTGCTTTATCGCAAGCCCTGAACGAGCGTATATATATGCTACATAATTTTCATTCTCCAGTGCAATAGCAAGCCCTGTCGGAATAACTTTGATTTCACCCGGATTTATTGTGACAGGCTCATCAATACATGCGTGCAAATCCATGCCCGCAGAGCCTTTTGTCGCACGTTTTATCATCTTCGCGTTTTCTCTGAGTTTCTTCACTTTTAATATCTGCATAACAGCACCTCTCTTGCAAAACCATATATCTTCTTGCAAAACCAAAAAGATAGTTCTAAATTAAAATTACTTAAAAGAAAGTAAAACAAAAACTTAATTTCTTATCGGAATTTTGGCGTTTTTCTCAAAATAATTCTTTAAAAGATTGTGAATTATTTAACACCTCTTAAAAACAAACCATGTGTAAAACGCGCGAAATTACGTTTTTCACTCAAATTTTCAAGGATTTTTTCCTTGTTTTCCACAGAGTTTTCCACAGAAAAGTGGAAAACCGTGAAATCAATATTTTTTGATTTATAAATCTCAAAAGGCAAAATAAGTGGAACGCAATTCAAAATTTCGACCACGTTTCCATCACAAGCAAGCTCAAAGCGCTCGCTTTTTCTGTCTTGCAGTTTTTGAGTCTTTTTGCAAGTCGCACAGTCAAGATTGCTACTTTTCACAGGACAGTTGCGGGTCATCATAAGTGGCAAGTATCCGTATGAAATAACGCCGATTCCAATTTCACTTCTCAGTGAGTTGATTCTATCAATATCGAGCTCAAAGGACAGCTCAACATCTTGTGCGCCATAGTATTTTGCAAATGAAAGCGACATCGAATTAACAATATTCATTGCAAAACCAAAGTGAACATCAAGTCCAACCTTTTTGCACAGGTAAACTGCTCCGATGTTATGACACAACACGTGTGTAACACCGAGCTGTTTCATCCTTTTCAGCGCACCTTCTATCTTTTCATCGAGCGAAAACATGCCTCGTGGAATTTCGAGAGCAATGTTATAACCGTTTCCTATATATTCTTGCACCTTGTCACTATTTTTATCACACAAAAACAGCGGTGCAAAAATATATTCCATATCTTTGAACGATTTTGGAATATTCAAGTCGTTGACTCGTGCACGTTGCTTTTTCACATTTGATTTTTGAACTCTGTTTTCAGGTACCAAATCAGCAAATGACAAATCACATATCTCATAGTCGTGCCACTTTTCACGCAGAACTCGCAATTTTTCGAGTGCCTCGCGCCTGAGAGCGTTTACATCCTTTGCAGATACAAAGGCATCGCCAACTATCTGAGTATTTATATTTTTGACTTTGAACGGAGTATCGCCCGTTTTTGACAAGTATGGTATGAGCTTTTCTTTTGTAATAGGTGCATTGTTTGCTTTTTCTACAACATTTTTTGACTGAACACACACATTGTTTTTTGAATCAGTGACGGTCAGTGAGAGAGGCTTGTCCACTTCTAATGTCAAGCTGAAGTCGATACTTACTCTTTGCAACTCATCTTTGTAGGTTGTACGGATTTCTTTAAAAAGCTTTTCTGTAGCTGACACCACATCTTCTCTTTTTCTGTATCCAAACATTGAATTGCCACGTCTGTTAGTATAATATCCGTCAGTAAAACCTGTGCGTGAAAAAACCGCCTGTAGATCTTCTTTTGTTTTTTCATCGACAAACCCGTTGTCACGCATCTGAACACACGCTTTTGTCGCAGATGCGACATATTCAGGTCGCTTCATTCGACCTTCGATTTTTGCACTAGTGACACCGATTTCTTCGAGCTCTTTTATATATTCAACAATACTGTTATCTTTCAGGCTCAGTGCGTGAGTACTGTCTGACACAGCAAACGGAAGTCGGCACGGCTGTGCACACATACCTCTGTTTGCGGAACGACCGCCGAGCATAGCAGACATATAGCACTGACCCGAAACACACATACACAACGCACCGTGCACAAACACTTCGAGTTCAATATCACAGTTGTCAGCGATCTGTTTTATCTCAGCTTTTGTCATCTCACGGGCGAGCACCACACGTGAAAAACCGAGCTCTTTGAGAGCTTTCGCACCGCTCAGAGTATGTACACTCATCTGTGTCGAAGCATGGAGCTTCAGCTCGGGTACTATTTTTCTGACAGCCTGTGCCAGTCCGATATCCTGTGTAATAAGCGCGTCTATATCAATTTTTGCAGCGTTTTTGACAAGCTCAAGCGCACTATCCATCTCGTCATCAAAAATCAGAGTGTTGAGTGCAAGATACACCTTCACACCACTTGCGTGACAGTATTTCACGGCACTAGAAAGCTCATCTATATCAAAATTATGAGCTGATGCACGTGCCGAAAAGTCCTTTGCACCTAAGTACACAGCATCTGCACCGTTGCGCACCGCAGCATAAATGCTGTCAAAACCTCCACAAGGAGCGAGTATTTCGATTTTGTTCATCAGTTATCCTTTTCATCAAAAAAGCTGTACTGGCGAACAGGTGTGTAGCCTTTCTGATCATTTTTTTGTTGCATAAAACGCTCTTTGTATGGATTCACATGGTTGTGCTGATGGCGTTTTTTGTCATTTTTTGTAGCAGGTTGTGATACATTTTTCTGTGATACTGCAACTGGTGCAGGGACAGCAGGTTTTTCCTCTTGTGCTACAGTTGGTGGTGTTTCACGCTCGATAACTACCGCCTTTGCTTTTTCTTCTGTATCAAGGTCGAAAGAAAGGTCATCATCAGCGCTGATTTGTACTTTTTCTTCGATTTTTTCTTCCTTCATTTCAACAGCAGATGCAACCATTGTTTTCTTTGAATTCAAAAGCTCAAACTTTTCAGCTTTCAGCTTTTCTATTTCAGCTTTGAGCTCGTTATTTTCAGCTTTAAGTTTAGCAACATCATCTATATAGTCTTTGACCTGTTCTTTTATCTCGTTGAGTGCTGTCTTTTGCTTTGCTTCGTCATCACAATAGTCAAGAGCCACCATAACAGCACATTTTTCTTTGCTCATATTTGTGCTTGTGAGCATTGACATCACAGCTGTATCAACCTTTGATGCGATATCTGTAACATATTTTTCAGACTCAGTTGTTAAGAGATTGAGCTTGTGTCCTGCTACAAAGACAGTTACCTTTTTCTTTTCCATAATAGCACCTCTGCAAATGATTTTTTACCGACTAAATTATATAACAAAAAATGGCAACATAACAAGTATTACTAAAGCATTGTAATTTTTCATAAATAAATGTTTTTTTATTGTTACACAATAGCATAGAAAAAAGCCCGACACTAACTCGTCGGGCTTTCAGCACTAAATCAATATTATGTTTTATAGGTCAAGTCCAGCAAGATTTCGCTGAATAGCTGTAGCGTCAATGATAGTAATATTTCCGTTGCAATCCATATCAGCATTTTCCATATTCATAGCTACTGTTGAATCCACAAGGTATCTCTGCACCATAGTTGCATCAACTATAGATAGTTTACCGTTGTTATCTGCATCGCCTTGTGTGTACTCCAGCTCAACATCGAATTCACCATAATAATCCGGTTCAGCATACTCTATACCTTCTGTTGCACTTAGTACCTCAATAGCATCCCAAACGATTTCCTTAGTCTGTTCTTCGAGATACAAAAGATATACACCTCGACCTGAACCCGGAGTGAGAAGTCTTGTATCAGCTATATTTAGACCATCCGGCAAAAAGCCAAGAGTTGCTCCTTCTTCTAAGCTTATAATGACTCGACCAGGAGCATACTTCATATATACACAGTAGAAAGGTTCTGCGATTGTTACATACTCGCTCTGTTTGAGAGCCTCAATAGCTTCCCATACGATCTCTTTTGTCTGCTCTTTTAAAACAAGCTTTACATATGTCACATCTGCTTTTGGTGAGTTGACATACGAAATATATACAGGGTCCATTTCAGCTAGCTCTGTTCTCTCGATCTCAAACTGAGGAATAATCTCCTGAAGTAGCGGAGCATCTTTTTTTACACCGACGAGTACAGTACCCGGCATATAGTCAGCCGGCCATTCTTTACCCACAGCTTCAGCGAATACGCTTGGTGCAAGGCTCAGCAGCATAAGTGCTGATAAAGCCACGCATAAAATACTCTTGAACAAATTTTTCATAATAACACCTCATTTACTTTTTCGCATTAAATTTGGTTATCAGGATATATAGATATATCCTTGTACCAGTACAGTTCCCAAAAGATTGTAGAAGCAGAAGCTGTACTCTCCCACTGGAATCATAAGTCCTCTTGCCTGAGGATCATATGATACATATACTCTTTTGCTGTCTTGAGAATCTATTTTTGCCAGATGCTGAGAAGAGTACAAGTCGCTGTCACCCACCAGATTGCCACTTGCATCATAGAGCCTACAATAAACCACTTCTGTTGTAGAATTCCAACCGCTGACAGGATAGCTACTGATGATAATAAATGGTTCATCAGGAAAGTTTTCAACCCCCGTTGTAGGTTCTTGTGTTGGTTTTTGGGTAGGCTTTTGTGTCGGCGGTTGTGTAGGAACTTCGGTTGGCTTTACATCGGGTTTTTCGGTCGGCTCTATAGTAGGTGCCTGCGTTGGTTTTACCTGATGTGTAGGCTCTTGTGGCTCCGTTGCAACACTTTGTGTTTCAATAGATGTCGATGGCAAGGTCGTTGAACTACTTACCTCCTCATTTCTTGTTTCTTCGCTCGGCTTGGAAGGTTGAACTGAACCTAAAGTTTCTTTATCTTTTTCAGTTGGTGAAGAAGGCTTTTGATTTGGTTTTACAAATAGGTTGTAAATAAAATCTTTTACTCTTCTAAAAGGAGTGGACAGCTCTTTTTCTGTGTTTTCTGTACTGTCATTTGTGTCATAGCTTTCAGTTGATTTAACTAATGTTTCACTTGTTGGCACTTTTTGGTCAATTTGAGGGGTAGCGTTATCATCAGCCAGGAAAAATAGCAATAAGCTCAGCGAGCAAACTAAAACTAACATAGCAACAGACGCAAAAGAACGAGTGAAGCTAACAAAAACTATGGGGGATTTTTCTCTCTTTGATGGAACGTTGAGCGCACCATCAACCCAAGAGTCAGGTATTTCGAGATTTTTCAGCTTGTCGAAATTAAATTCTCTCATACGCTCTCACCTCCATAAAGATTTTTGAGCTTATCTCGACCACGTCGCAGTAGAGTTTTGACTGTGTTTGGGGACTTCTTCAAAATCTCTGCTATTTCTTTCACTTCGTAGTCTTCGCAGTAGTGCAAATACAGTACCTCTCGATACTTTTTATCAAGGCGCATCAACGCCCACGACATATCCACGCTGTCCTGCGGAAAATCAACGCTATCATCATTCACCTTTTCAATATGAACATGTTGACGATTTTTGCGTATGTACTTATTACACTCGTTGATAGCGACACGTATGAGCCATGCTTTCAAGTGATTTTCATCGTTGAAGTCAGGAGCACTTCTAAAGAGCTTGAAGAAGGTGTTTTGGAAGCAATCTTCAGCGTCTGCCCAGTTTTGTAGCCGCATAACACATACTGCACCAACAGTCTTTTTGTACTTTTCTATGACTTGTTCATAACTAAGCCCGAAAAACTGTACATCGCTCAATTTGCTCCCCCCTTCATAAATAAAATCCACTGAGTAACCGCTAAGGGTTCACTATACAAGAAATTTTTTCAAATATTCTCCATAACAAAAAGCCACAGCATTATACTGTGGCTTTCAAAGCTTTATTTTATCTTGCGATATGGTGTGATTTTCTGCTTAAACAGTTCCTCAAAACGTGGGAGCAGACCAATTCTGTCAGGAGTGAGTTCAGGCAACTGCCAGAAATAGTAGTCAGAGTAGTCGTTTGCTTCAATGATGCCGGGACCATCTTCGCCGATGTAGCAGTCCCAACCAACATATCTTACTTCAGGTGTATCAAGGGCAGCTTTGAAGCACAGTTCAACAGCTTCTTTGAACATAGGAATTTCAAAATCTTCGAAAACTACGCCTGTGCGTGGATGCTCGGTGTAAAGCTGACGGTGCTCAGTGCGACCTGTTTTAACGAGCTTTCCTGTATCTTTATCAACAGGAATGTTGATGCCATCAAAACCTAAGTTATCCACAAAATGTCCGCCGTTACCTGCTTTGCACGCAGCAAAAACCAGATGTGGTTTTCCGTCCACAACAATAGTCTGGATACGGATACAGTTGACTGATTCAGGATGCAGTGATGCCATCTTTGGGTGCTGTTTAGCAACTTCTTCCACAACGCCGAAGTTCTTCTCTTTACAGTAGTTGTAAAGAACTTCAATGCTTTCAAAGTCAGCGATTTTGAGCTTTTCGATACCTTTGCCTGAATCCAAATCGTCAGGTTTACAGAAAAGGTACTCTTTGTCAGCACAGAATTTCTCGAACTCTTCAAATGTGCTACGCTCCATATCAAACCATTCACGGCCTAAGTATTTTGAATATCTTCTGTTGAAACGACTCTTGTAATGTAACTCATCACATGCAGTCTGGTCGTTACATTTCATAATGATTTTTTTACTTATTACTCGTGTTACGTAAGTCTTACGCTTTTTTGCGTCGATGTTGTAGAACTGATACAGATCATAGTCATTATAGCCTGCTCCATAGCGGATAGCACAGTTGATTATGTCAAAAAAAGTTTTGATTTTGCTTTGACCTGACTTTTCTTTTACTGTTTCGAGCACCTTGTTGAGTTTCGAAAATCTAACACCTGAAAGTACTCTCAAAATATAAATTTCGCCCATTTTAAAAACCCCTTGCTTTGCAAAATTTTTATATTCGATGTATCAAATGACACATTATTTACTTTTATATTTTCCTTCAAATTCACTGTAGTCAGTGAGTTCCCACTCGCTCTTGATTTTGTCCTTGCACGGTGATGTCATGAATAACACAACCGAGCCTTCTTCACCTTCAGCTTTGCTGAGATTCATCATATACACAGCGTTTTGGTAAAAAAACTGAACGTTGTTTTTAGCAGAATCAAAAAAGATATCATACAAAAACTCAATATCACTTTCGGTATAGCCACCTGCTACCATAGCAATAATAGCAGCTGTAAGCATAACAGTGTATTGATACTCGGCATCCGAGTTCACAAATTCTTCGTATGTGTTGCCACAGCCTATATTCATCACTTTCTGGCTTTTGTTTTCAACCGCTGCTGTAATAGTCAATGTATCGGTTGGATAGTAAAAAGATGTGTACTCAATACCGTTATCATCAACGAGCTCACTCGACATAATCTGCCAGTTTTCAAAGTCAAAAAACTCCTGTACATCTTTTGTACCGAGTTCTTTACACGCAGCATTCAACTTGTCGTTGAATGCTTGCAGTGTGAAAATGTATCGTGCACCGAGGTTGTTTTCGCTTTCTTCAAAAGTGATTTCCTTTGGTAGCGGATACTCATCGGCTGCTACAACACTGTCGTTTTGCTTATCAGATTGAGCACTGTTTTTGTCACTACACGCACACGTGCATAGTGTCATCAGCAAAACCAACACTAAACATATAATTTTTTTCATAGTATTTCCTTTTAAGTGGGCGGAGTTATCCCCGCCCATCTGTAAAATTATTCTTGATTTT
The DNA here is from genome assembly GCA_045539655.1 of Ruminococcus sp. Lineage (GTDB taxonomy): Bacteria > Bacillota > Clostridia > Oscillospirales > Acutalibacteraceae > Ruminococcoides. The sequence continues at coordinate 23,901 of JAZQFT010000030.1, forward strand.
CTGCGCTTTCTTCTGCATTTTCTGTAGCGTCTGTATCTATTTCTTCAGCCTCTTCATCATGAGGAACAGCTGCAACTGTCACGACCTCGTTGTCGTCCTTGATCTTCATAACAGTAACACCCTTAGAAGGGCGAGCACACTGACGGATAGTATCGGCTTTGATACGGATAATAACGCCGTTTGCAGAAATGATGATGATATCATCGTCCTTAGATACAACACTCAGTGCTGCAACCTCGCCGTATTTTTCAACATGGTAGTTTGTAAGACCCTTACCGCCACGACTCTGTGTACGATAGTCAGTAGGTGAGGAAAGTCGACCATAACCTGTAGTAGAAACTGTGAGCACATAGCCGTCTTCGTCAATAACGCTCATACCGATAACATAGTCGTTTTCTTTGAGCTTGAGTGCCTTTACGCCTCGAGCCTGGCGTCCCATAGGACGAACATCGTTCTCGTTAAAACGGATAGCCATACCAAGTCTGGTAGCAATAATAACATCGTTATTTCCATCGGTCATCTTAACCCATGCGAGCTCATCGCCCTCGTTTAAGTCGAGTGCAATAAGGCCGCCTTTACGAGCTGTGTTATATGCATTGAGTTCAATACGCTTGATGATACCTTGACGAGTAACCATGATGAGGTACTTGTCCTCATCAAACTCAGGCACTCTAATCATAGAAGTAACTTTTTCGTCACTTGAAATTGGCAGAATGTTCAGGATATTCATACCCTTTGACTGACGAGATGCCTCAGGAATTTCATAACACTTGAGTCTATAAACTCTGCCCTTATCAGTGAAGAACAGAATAAAATCGTGTGAGTTAGAGATAAACATCTCGGTAGCAATATCGTCTTCTTTTCTGCTCATACCTGATACACCACGTCCACCACGACGCTGGAGCTTATATGTATCCTCAGCCATACGCTTGATATAGCCGAATTTTGTCATAGTAACAACGCAATCTTCCTTTGGAATGAGGTCTTCGATATCAACCTCGCCACTGATAGCACAAATCTCTGTTCTACGTGGATCAGCATATTTGTTTCTAACAGCAATAGCTTCTTCTTTAACGAGTTCTTTCTGGCGTGTTTCGCTTGCCAAAATCTCGTTGTATTCAGCGATTTTTTGAGCAAGAGCGGCGATTTCGTCTTCGATTTTTCCGCGCTCCATGTTAGTCAGCTGACCAAGACGCATCTGAACGATTGCCTGTGCCTGTGCATCATCGAGATTAAATCTTTCAATAAGTCCGAGCTTTGCAGATGCTTGATCTTTAGACTTACGGATGATAGAGATAACTTCGTCGATATTATCGATAGCAACCTTCAAGCCTTCTAAAATATGTGCACGCTCCTGGGCTTTTCTCAAATCGTAGATAGTGCGTCGAGTAATTACATCAACCTGATGATCAATGTAGTGTTGGAGCATTTCTTTTAATGTCAGGATCTTAGGCTCGCCGTTTACAATAGCAAGCATGATGCAACCGAAAGTTGACTGCAGCTGTGTCAGCATAAATAGCTGGTTGAGCACAACCTGAGGGGATGCCTCGCGCTTTATATCGATTTCGATATGCATACCGTTTCTATCGGAATGGTCTTCGATATTTGAGATACCCTCAATACGCTTGTCCTTGACAAGTTCAGCGATATTTTCAATAAGCCTTGCTTTATTGACAACATATGGAAGTTCAGTAACGATGATTTTGAATCTACCATTTTTAGCTTCGACTATCTCTGTTTTAGCTCGAACAATTATTTTACCTCTACCTGTTGCATAAGCAGCTCTGATGCCCGAACGACCCATAATGATACCGCCTGTAGGGAAATCAGGGCCCGGCATACACTCCATAATTTCAGCAACTTCAGCGTCAGGGTTATCGATGAGCATACACATAGCATCAACCGCTTCGCCTAAATTGTGAGGTGGGATATTTGTCGCCATACCTACAGCAATACCTGAAGAACCGTTTACAAGGAGGTTTGGAAATCTACTTGGCAAAACAGTAGGCTCTTTGAGTCGGTCGTCAAAGTTAGGCATAAAATCGACAGTTTCTTTGTCGATATCTGTGACCATCTCAAGTGAAATTTTTGACAGTTTTGACTCCGTGTAACGGTAAGCAGCAGGTGGGTCACCATCGACAGAACCGAAGTTACCATGACCGTCAACAAGCATATATCTCATTGAGAAGTCCTGAGCAAGTCTTACCATCGCATCATATACAGATGAGTCGCCGTGTGGGTGATATTTACCCAACACGTTACCGACTGTATCAGCACACTTACGATAAGGTTTGTTAGGCTCTAGCCCGTTTTCAAACATAGTGTAAAGAATACGTCTGTGAACAGGTTTCAAGCCATCTCTTACATCCGGCAAAGCACGTGATACGATAACGCTCATAGAGTAATCAAGGAACGATTTTCTCATCTCTCGATTTATGTCTACGTCTATAACTTTGCCCACAGCTGTATTTTGTTCGTTTTCTACTGTTTCATTTGTATTATTTAAATTCTTTTCGTTATCCAAATTTAGCACCTTCTATCAATCTTTGTCGTATTTTATCCAATGGTTAAAATTTAACATTTCTTATATATCGAGATTCTGAACATACTTAGCATTTGTTTCGATGAACTCTCTACGTGGTTCAACCTTGTCACCCATAAGGATAGAGAATGTTTCGTCAGCAAGTTCAGCATCAGAAAGCTCTACTCTAAGCATAGTACGTGTAGCAGGGTTCATAGTTGTTTCCCATAGCTGTTCTGAGTCCATCTCACCAAGACCTTTGTATCGTTGGATATCAGTCTTACCTTCGAGCTTTGAGAGTATTTCATCACGCTCGATATCAGAATAAGCATAGTGGTGCTCTTTGCCTTTTGTAATTCTATATAGTGGTGGCTGAGCAATATACACATGGCCTTGTTCTATAAGAGGTCGCATAAAACGGAAGAAAAATGTCAGAAGAAGTGTTCTGATATGAGATCCATCAACGTCAGCATCGGCCATGATAATAACTTTGTCATATCTGAGCTTTTCAGGGTCAAATTCTTCACCGATACCTGCACCCAGTGCTGTAATGACAGGAGTGAGTTTATCGTTGCCATATACACGATCAAGACGAGCTTTTTCAACGTTGAGCATCTTACCCCAAAGAGGGAGAATAGCCTGAAAACGTCTGTCACGACCCTGTTTTGCGGAACCACCCGCAGAGTCACCCTCTACGATGTAAATTTCAGTTTCAGAGCTGTCTTTTGACTGACAATCAGCGAGTTTACCCGGAAGAGTAGCACTATCGAGTGCTGACTTACGTCTAACAGATTCTCTTGCTTTTCGTGCAGCTTCTCTGGCTTTTGCTGATGCTAAAGCTTTGTCCAAAATAGCAGAAGCAGAAGTCGGATTTTCTTCTAAGTATTCTGCAAATTTATCGCTGATAAGCTTAGAAACAAGAGTTCTGACTTCAGTGTTACCTAATTTTGCTTTTGTCTGACCCTCAAACTGAGCTTCAGTTATTTTCACGGAAATAATAGCAGTGAGTCCTTCTTTATAGTCTTCAAACTCAAGCTTTAAATCTTTGTCTTTATCTTTGATTTTATTGAATTTTGTAGCGTAGGTATTCATAACCCTAGGCAGTGAGCGTCTGAATCCTTCTTCGTGTGTACCGCCGTCGGTTGTATGTATATTGTTCGCAAATGAGCGGATATCGTTGTTGTAGCTATCGTTGTACTGAAGTGCAATATCTACTTCACAGGTATCTTCAGCATTTGCAGCATGGAGAAAGATAATATCCTCATGAATAGGTGTGTAACCCTTTTTCTTGTGGATATACTCAACAAACTCTTTGATACCGCCTTTGTAGTAGAAAGTCTTTGAGATAATATTATCGGGATCACGCTCATCTTTGAGTTCAATATTCACGCCTGCATTAAGAAAAGCCTGTTCTCTGAGTCTTTTTGCAAGAGTATTATAGTCATATACATCTGTATCCTGAAAAATCTCAGCATCCGCTTTGAAAAGTACTTCTGTACCTCTTTCATTTGACTTTCCGATTTTTTCGAGGTCATTCATAATAACGCCACGTTCATAGCGCTGATAATAGATATCTTCACCGTCACAAACTCTTACTTCAAGCCAGGTTGACAGTGCATTTACTACAGATGCACCAACACCGTGCAAACCACCGGATACTTTATATCCGCCACCACCGAATTTACCACCGGCATGAAGTACTGTAAATACAACTGTTACAGCAGGAAGACCCATTTTCTGATTAATACCAACCGGAATGCCACGACCGTTATCTTTAACACGAATGATGTTGCCCGGCAAAATGGATACTTCTATTTTTGAGCAGTAACCTGCCAACGCTTCATCGATAGAGTTATCAACAATTTCATATACAAGATGGTGTAAACCACGCTCACCTGTTGAACCGATATACATACCAGGTCGTTTTCTTACAGCTTCTAAACCCTCTAAAACTTGAATTTCATCGGCACCATATTCGTTTTCAACTTTGGTTCTTTCATTAACTTCCAAATTTTTTTCTAAATTATCCAAAGTACAACCTCCAAAAAATACTTATATTCTTATATTCGTGCTTATTATTTTATTCAAAATTTGACAAGTCATAAGAACGGTCAAACTTTTTCTTTTTTACATCAGTTTTTGTGTCTGTGTTATTAGCTATTTCTTTCAGATTTTTTACCGGCATAGTAGCCTGAGCATCATTTGAGCTCGAAATATTTTCAAATTTTGAAAAGCTTTTTGTGTCACCGCTGGACTGTTCTTCCATAATTTTGCGTTCTTCTTTGATAGCATTGAACACATCAGCGTTAATAACAGGTTTATCGTCATCTGTGAGTACTACGTCGTCTACAAAAGTAGGTATGACTTTTGATGTTTTTGCCATAGTAGGGTCCGGATCTGCTATAGGACTTTCAATAATTCCTGTATCATATAAAACATCCATGTGCTTTTTACGTGGTTTAAGTACTATAAAGAACGGAGTCACTATATAAAAACCAATGAAAGGAACTGCTACAAAAAGCATAAACCAAAGGTTGGTTTTATCTGTCAGAAAATAAAAAAGAGCGAGTATCAGAAGTGACAAAACAACAACTATAATAAAAGGAATGAGAAGTGTCTTTTTTATCAGAATATTTGATTCCTTTTTACATTTGTTGCAGAAAAATTCGCCACGATTTCTCATTAAAAATGCCTGCATATACGATACCGGCTTTGAACAGTATGGACATTTTGTAAGTTTCATAGATTTGCATCCTTTCGTGATAACAATCTCTTTTGCAGAGTTTTTGATGACAGCTGACAAATATAAATTTTCTGATTTTTGCCATCATCACATAGTATAAAAGATTTTGGAAGTTCAAACGAAACAGTAAAAACTTGCCGATTTTTTTCAGATAATGAGAGATAATCTCTGGTATGTTTTGAAACAGTCGAAGTATCAAGATCAAAAATACCAACTATATCGTCGGTTTTTATTACCGTTTCGTTTCCTAAATGAAGATACATTATCTAACCTCTCCGCTGTTTATATAAAAAACTTTTCCGTTTTTTAGTTGTTCTTTATTTGACTCTTCACAACAAGTTACAAACACTTGATATGAGTCAACTTTATTGAGCAAAAAGTCCTGGCGCTTTGAATCAAGCTCAGATAATACATCATCGAGCAAAATAACAGGTTTTTCACCGTTTTTCTCAAACAGCATCTGTGCCTGTGCAAGTTTGAGCGAAAGCACGGCTGAACGTTGTTGTCCTTGAGAACCAAATGTTTTTGCGGATATAGAGTTGATTTTTATATCCATATCATCTCTATGTGGACCTATATTTGTATATCCTGTGTGATAGTCTTCACTGCGTGATTTTTGATAAGCTTCTTTTAATTTTTGAGTTATGACTTCTATAGAATCTTCTTCTTTTGCGCCACAATTTGATATGTATTCTATATCCAAATTTTCTTTTCCTGATGAAATATCATCATGAAAATTTTTAGCATATATTTTGAGATTTTTAATATATTCAAGTCTTTCTTTCAAAATAACAGCAGCACAAACACACAGCGAATCATCCCAAATAGGCAAAGTATCTTTCAGTTCTTTATGTTTGTATATATCCTTTAAAAGAGCATTACGTTGATTTATGATTTGATTATATTTTGAAAGAGCTGCAGCATACTTGATACGCTGTTGAGATATAGCACCATCCAAAAATTTACGTCTTAGTGATGGACCACGTTTGACAAGAGTCATATTTTCAGGAGAAAAAACAACGCACGAAAAAATTTCTGTCAGATAAGATGAGGAGTTTTTTTCTACACCATTTATTTTTATTTTCTTTTTGTTCTGAGTAAAAATAATTTCTGCGTTCTGATCTCTTTCAAATGAATAAAAATCCATCGTAAGCTTGAAAAAGCTGTCATCAAAAGTAATAAGCTCGTTTTCTTTAGCTCCTCTAAAAGAATGTCCTCCACAGAAAAGCCATATAGCTTCGAGTAAATTAGTTTTGCCTTGAGCATTATCGCCGTAGATAACATTAACTTTTTCACATGGAATTATCTCATTGTTAGAAAGATTGCGAAAATTTTCAAACCTAAGTTTTTTTACTATCAATCTACAGCCACCTCAACGACTCTGTTTTTAAACTGTGCTGTGTCACCATCACGCATTTTTTTACCGCGCATTGTACATATTTCGCCGTTGACTATTATTTCTCCATTTTGAATGAGAAATTTAGCTTGTCCGCCCGTCTGTGCAATACCGGAAAATTTCAACAGATTATCAAGACGTATAAATTCATCATTTATTGTTATAATTTCTTTCTGCATTTTAGCCCTCATTTGATAATCTCATTGGTACTACAAGGAAAGTAAAACTGTCAGAATTAACAGGTTTTACTATCATAGGTGCTAAAGGACCATTTAAAACAAGCTTAATTTCGTCTGTATCGCTGTTTTTGAGTGCATCGAGTAAATATCTATTATTAAAGCCTATTTCAACGTCAGCGCCGATTGTAGACACTGAGAGTACATCATTAGCTTTACCTACAGCAGTAGAACAAGAAAGTTTAATCTCTTCTGATGTGATAGAACATCTTACAGGTGACTGAATTTTTTCGCTTGTTAGAAGTGACATTCTGTCAACTGCATTGGAGAGAAGTCTTGTATTGATAACAAGCTCAGTCTGTGCTGTTTTAGGAACTGTAGTTTTGTAGTCTAAGAAGTTACCTTCAATAAGACGAGAAATAATAGAATAGTTTTCAATTTTAAAACTGATGTGTCTTTGACCTACGATGATTTCAACATCTTTTTTATCATCTGTGATGAGCTTTAATATTTCACTCTGAGTTTTACCCGGAACAACGAATTTTGTTTTGCTGTCGTTGTCTATATTTTCTTTTCTAATTGCCATTCTATAACCATCAACAGAAACAACTCTGAGAACTTTATCTTCGATCTCAAAAAGTGAACCTGTATAGATAGGCTTTGCCATATTATCAGATACAGCAAAGATAGTTTGTCTTATCATATTTTTGAGAATTTCTGCATTGACAATTATATTATCAGTTTGTTCAAATTTAGGAAGTTCAGGATATTCGTTTGATGATATACCAACTATCTGATAATCAGCCTGACCGCTTGTAATATATGTGATGAGTCTTTCATCAGTTTCAATACAAACTATTTCTTCAGGCAACTTTCTGACAATATCAGAGAACAGCTTTGCAGATACTACGATTTCTCCTTCTTCATTTACTGTTGCATCCATTGTAGTTGTAATACCTATTTCAAGGTCATAACCTGATAATACAAGCTTTGAACCGTAAGCCTTAATTAAAATACCTTCGAGTGCTGGAATAGAAGCTTTTGATGATACAGCTCTTTGAACATTTGATACAGCTGTTGAGAGTTCTGATCTTAAACAAGTAAATTTCATTTTTATTATCCTTTCAAAAATAAATCTAATCAAATCTAATAAATAATATATTAGAGTAGTTATAGTAGGCAGTGTTAAAATGTTGATAATCAAAATCAATGAGTATTTATCACAAAAATAGAAGATTAGTTCTTGAGAAAAAAATTAAATAAATGTGAATAATAAATATTCAAGGACAAGTTATCAACATTATGTTAATTTGTGTGAAGTTAATGTTTATGAAAATATTGAAAACTTTGTCAGTTTTTGACTATCTATCTCTGATATTTTTTATGATGTCCTCAACTGTTTCTCTGAGGTTAGAATCAGTCTTCATATTTTTTTCAACCTGTTGTACCGTATATACAATAGTTGAATAATGACGACCACCAAATTCCTTACCCACTGCTTCCATAGAAAGAGAAGTGAGCTCTCTGACAATAAAGATAGCAATCTGTCTAGGTTTATTGATATTAGCTCTACGTGATTTTTGTGAGCGGATATCATCAGATTCAACTCCGAAAGTTCGAGCAACTTCATCAATAATTTTTTCTACTGTGAGTTCAGGTGGAGCATCATTGTTCAAAATATCTGTGATTGCTTCAGTAACAGTAGCTATAGTAGGAGTTTCACCAGTCAGATAAAATCTGGCTTTAAGTTTTTTGACAACACCTTCGAGCTGTCTGATATTTGATTTTAGCTTTTGAGCAATACATTCGCACACATCATCATCTAAATCTAGACCTAAAATCTCAGCTTTACGTTTGATAATAGCTATTCGTGTTTCTAGATCAGGTGGCTGAATGTCAGCGAGAAGTCCAGATTCAAAACGAGAGCGAAGTCTGTCTTCCAAAATTTTGATTTCTTTTGGTGGTCTGTCAGATGTGAGAACAATTTGTTTTTTAGCTTCGAATAAAGAATTGAATGTATGGAAGAATTCTTCCTGTGTTCTTTCTTTACCTCCAATAAACTGTACGTCATCTACCAAAAGCATATCTGCCTGACGATATTTTTGTCTGAATTCGGAAGTAGTAGCCATACGGATAGATTCAATCAGTTCATTTGTAAAATCATCACCTTTTATGTAAATGATGTTTTTATCCGGATGGTTATTTTTAATATCGTTGCCGATAGCATAAAGCAGATGTGTTTTTCCGAGTCCTGAATTTCCGTATAGAAACAAAGGATTATATGCACCTGCAGGATTTTGTGCTACAGCCAGACAAGCAGCATGAGCAAATTTATTTGATTGACCTACAATAAAAGTATCAAAAGTAAATTCATATCCTGCATCAGCTGATTGTTCATTAGATAAAAACTTTTCTTTTGTATTGTTTATTTCATCAGGAACGATAAAGATTGTTTCAAAAGTTGTACCAAAAACAGCTTTGTATGCATCTTCGAGCATAGGCATATAACAACGCATCAAAGTTTTTCTATGAAAGTCATTAGGAACAACTAAAGTAATTTCGCCTTTTTCAAAGTCAATATTCTTTGGCTCAATTCTACTGATCCATGTTTTATATGCAACGTCAGTTATCTTTTTTTCTTTTTGAAAATAGTCACAGATGACTTGCCAAGCTTCATCGAAAGAACCCATTTTTTATCCTCCTATTTCAAAAAAATCTAATCAAAATTTCATTGATATTATACTTGTCCATTATCACATTTAACATTGTAACAAAAACTTGTTGAAAAATCAATATAAAAATGCATTATAAAGTAAATATTTACTATATAAAATATACCCTTATTTTAAGAACTTTTTATAGTCTGTAAATTGTGGTTTAGAATTGTAATAAATACTACATATAGTGGGGCAAAAAAACAGCATTTTCACAAAGTTATATAATACTATATAAGAGCAAAAAATTTTTGTTGACTAAGTTGGATTTTTAAGCTATAATGCTAGATTGTAAGGTTATGTACCCGAAAGGAGGGTTTTGAATGCTGAGAACATTTCAGCCAAAAAAGCTTCATAGAAAAAAGGAGCACGGCTTTAGAAAAAGAATGTCTACAAAGAACGGCCGCAAGGTTCTTGCAAGAAGAAGAGCTAAGGGCAGAAAGCAATTATCATACTAAGAATTAGGCCACTGTCGGCAGTGGTCTTTCTTTTTATCCAAGTTTTTACAGCGAAACAGTCACTTCCACTTCTCACTACTTAATTTGACTGTGTACCTATAAGGGTGGTTAAGATGAGAGCTTATCTCACACTAAAAGAAAACAGACAGTTTCAGCGTGCTTACAAAAGAGGAAAATCTTTTGTGAGTCCTTGTCTTGTATCTTATGTCATCAAAAATAACACTAATAACCTTCAAATCGGAATAACCACTTCAAAAAAAATAGGCAAAGCTGTACAGCGCAATCGGTGTAGAAGAATCATCAGAGCAGCTTTTTTTGAGCTCAAACCTCAAATAAAAGACGGCTACGATATTGTTTTTGTCGCAAGGGCGAAAACTCCTTTTGTGAAAAGCACCGATATTTTGAGCGCTATGAAAAACCATTTGCAACAGGCAAAGGTATTGAAAAATTAAAATGAAAAAGATTTTTATCTCACTAATCAGATTTTATCAGTGTAATATTTCTCCACTTATGGGCAAAAGTAAGTGCAAGTTTTATCCTACTTGCTCACAATATGCGATAGAAGCTATCAGTACATATGGTGCTTTCAAAGGTTTTTTTATGAGTTTGTGGAGAATACTCAGGTGCAATCCTTTTTCAAAAGGAGGATATGATCCCGTACCTGAAAAACACAAGTGATAAAGAAGGATTTTTATTATGATGCAATTTTTTAACATTTTCGGTAGCTTATTCGGCTATTTGCTTTGGGCAGCATATTATCTTATTAACAATTTTGGTATTGCTATTATTATCTTCACATTGGTATTTAAAATTGTTTTATTTCCATCTTCTGTAAAACAACAGAAGTCTATGGCTGCCAATGCGAAGCTTCAGGCTAAGCAAAAAGCATTACAAGAAAAATATCCAAATGATAAACAAAAATACAACGAAGAGCTCCAGAAGCTCTATGAAAAAGAAAATGTAAAACCGTTTGGCGGTTGTCTCACATCATTATTGCCGATGTTTATTATGCTCGGTATTTACTATTCAGTTGTAAGACCGTTATCCAATGTGATTCATATAGCTTCAGATAAGGTTACAGCACTGTCCGAGTATATAAATACACTTCCGGGCGTTTCCTTGAACTCTAGCTCACTTTATTCAGAAATCGAGCTGATCAGAGTTTTTGACAAAATATCTACTCAAGAGGCTGTTACAAATATCCTGACAGGCGACGAAATCGAGAAAATCAGCTTGCTTTCCGGTGGTTTCAATTTCTTCGGACTTGACTTGCTTTCTACTCCTAAATTTGCAGGTGGATGGATACTGATTATTCCTATTCTCTGTCTTGTAACATCTGTAGGATCGCAGGTCTTTATGATGTTTATGAAGGGTAATCCTATGAGCCAGCAACAAGGATGTATGAAGTATATGTTTATTGCACTTCCGGTACTGACAGCATGGATTGCTTATACAGTACCTGCAGCTGTAGGTTTCTATTGGATTTGTTCAACTGTTTTCGGTTTTATACAGTCACTTATTATGAACAAATTCTATTCACCTGATCTTTTGAATGCTAAGCTGGAAGCACAGCATATCGCAAGACTTGAGTTAGATGAAAAAAACGCACAGTATAACAGATAATTACTGATTTTTAGAAAAGAAAATGCAATATAATGCAAAGAAGGTGCAAATTTGAATAGAGAAGCTATTGCAACAGGCGCTACTGTTGAAGAAGCAAGAGAAAAAGCATGCGAAATGCTCGGCGTTGAAACATATGACGATAACGTCGATTTTGAAATAATCGAAATGCAGTCTAAGAAGTTCTTAGGTCTGTTCGGTGGTCATCCTGCAAAGGTTAGAGTTTTTATCAAAACAACTCCTGCACAGGCTGCTGCTGATTATCTTGATGCTATCATTAAGGCTATGGGTCTTAGTGATATTTCTATGAATGTAGAAGAAAAAGAAAAGAATATCATAAATATAGATATCTCCGGTGAAGATGTTGGTTCTGTTATCGGCAGACGTGGTGAAACACTGGATGCACTCCAGTATCTCACTTGTTTAGTTGCAAACCATGTGGATAACTCATACTGCAGAGTTACTATCAATACCGGTGACTATAGAGAAAAAAGAGAAAAGACTCTCGAAATTCTGGGTCGCAAACTTGCTATCAAAGCAGCAAAAACAGGCAGAAAATCTTCACTTGAGCCTATGAACCCATACGAGAGACGTATCATCCACACAGCTGTTCAAAAAATCAACGGTGCTATTTCTTGGAGTGAGGGTGAGAACATCAACCGCCATGTTGTTATTGGCCCTGATCCAAAATCCAAGGGCAACTATAAGAACAGAGGTGGTCGAAAGCCATACAGAGGCTCTTCAAAACCTAGAACACAATCAAAGCCTAATCCTGATCGCAAACCTCTCAACGAGGGTGGCGAGTTTGGTCTTTACGGCAGAATTGATAAATAGTTTTCATAGGGCGGATTTTTCCGCCCTTTTTACTTATTAAAACAACAGGTGTTTTTATGCATAATTCAACTATCGCTGCTATCAGCACTGCTCAGGGTTTGGGCGGTATAGGTGTCATCAGAATATCAGGTGAAAAAGCTATTGAAATTGCTGACAAAATATTCAAGGCTTTTAGTAACAAAAAGCTCTCAAGTGCTAAGGGATATACTGCGCATTTTGGTCACGTTTTCTTTGAAAACGAGAAACTTGACGAGTGTATTGCAACTGTTTTTAAGGCTCCACACAGCTATACAGGTGAAGACGTTGTTGAGTTTTCTTGTCACGGTGGTATTTATATCACGAAACAGGTATTACGTGCAGCGTTTGATAACGGAGCTGTTTGTGCTCAAGCAGGTGAATTCACAAAAAGAGCTTTTTTGAACGGAAAGCTTGATCTTACACAGGCTGAAGCTGTTATGGATATCATCGGTGCAAAATCAAGCACCGCAGCTAGGTCCGCTTTGTCTGTACATGATGGTGCACTTTCTAAGAATATCAACGAAGTAAAAGAAGACCTTGTTCTCAGAGCTGCACATCTTTGTGCCTGGGCTGATTACCCTGAAGAAGATATCGAAGAAATTGAATTTGATATACTTAAAAATGCACTCAATGATGGAGCAAATAAGCTTCAAAATTTGCTCAACAATTACGATAAGGGTAAAGCTATACGCCATGGTATCGACACAGTAATAGTCGGTAAACCTAACGTAGGTAAATCAACACTGATGAACCTTATCACAGGGTATGAAAAAAGCATTGTCACGCAGATTGCAGGCACTACTCGTGATATTGTCGAAGAAACAGCTATTGTCAGGGAAATAACTCTGCATCTGAGTGATACAGCAGGTATCCATGATACAGATAACACTATAGAAAAAATCGGTGTAGACAAAGCCAAAAACCGACTAGGTACTGCAGAGCTTATTATCGCAGTTTTCGACTCATCAAAAGAACTTGATGAAGATGATATTTCACTTTTAAATAGTATAAAAGGCAGTACTTGTATCGCTGTTATAAATAAAGAAGATTTAGAACAAAAAATAGATGTCGAAAAGATAAAAGAAGTCACAGATCATATCGTGTATATGTCAGCTAAAAACTCAAAAGGTGTTACTGATTTTGAAGATGCTGTTGAAAATATAGCAGGTACTGCTGATTTTGATCCATCATCTGCTGTGTTATCTAACGAGCGTCAACGAAGTCTTGCAAAATCAGCGTATGACTCTCTTTTGGAAGCTGTTTCTGCACTTGAATATGGAATGACATATGATGCTGTGACAGTAGCTCTCGAAGAAGCTATCTCACATCTTTGCGAGCTCACAGGAGAACGTGTCACAGAAACTGTGGTTGATAATGTTTTCCATCAATTTTGTGTCGGCAAGTGATTGATGCGAATACTGTTTTATAGAAAAACAGAAAACAATACGAGCAACAATTCATCAAATAATCATTACAGTATATTTATATAGTGCACGAAGAATTCAGCGATTTAAAGCGCTAAACAAGAAGGTTTTTTTATGAGTACATATTTTGCAGGAGAATACGATGTAGCAGTTATCGGTGCTGGCCATGCAGGAATCGAAGCAGCACTAGCTGCCGCCCGACTCGGTTGCAAAACCGCGATTTTTACTATAAATATGGATGCTGTCGGCAACTGTCCGTGCAACCCGTCTATCGGTGGCACAGCAAAAGGTCATCTCGTACGTGAGATTGACGCACTTGGTGGTGAAATGGGAAAAACCGCGGACGAGTGTTTTCTGCAGATGCGTATGCTCAATTTAGGTAAAGGCCCTGCAGTGCATTCTCTGCGTGCACAGATTGACAGAAGAAAGTATCAGGACGTTATGAAGCACAAGCTTGAGCTTTGTGATAACCTTGATTTGCGTCAGGCTGAAATTACAGATATAGAACAAAACGAAGATGGTAGCTGGACACTCACTACTCGTATGCTTGCTCAATTTGTAGCAAAAACGATAATAATTGCGACGGGCACATATTTAGGTGGTAAAATATTCATCGGCGAAGTATCGTTTGAGTCAGGACCGGACGGAGTTTTTCCTGCAGCATTTTTGGGTGAGAGCCTGAGAAAACTAGGTATTCCCACTCGCAGATTCAAAACAGGTACTCCTGCTCGAGTAAAACGTAGTACTATTGATTTAGACAGACTCGAAGTTCAAGAGGGCGACACACCACCGTTACCGTTTTCTTACGAAACCGAGAGTCTTCCTGACAACAAAGTTGTGTGTCATATCAGCTACACAAATGAAGAAACAAAGAAGATAATTTTAGAAAACATACATCGTTCACCGCTTTATGGTGGAAAAATCGAAGGTGTCGGACCACGATATTGTCCGAGTCTGGAAGATAAAATAGTGCGCTTTGAACACAAGGAACGCCATCAGCTTTTTATCGAGCCATGTGGTCTTGATACAGAAGAAATGTACCTACAGGGTATGTCATCTTCACTCCCTGAAGAGGTTCAGCTGCAGTTTTATCACACTATACCGGGACTTGAGAATGCTCTAATCATGCGTCCAGCGTATGCGATTGAATATGATTGTATCGATCCTACGTCGATGAACGCAACACTGGAGTTCAGAGATTTTCCCGGACTTTACGGTGCAGGTCAGTTCAACGGAAGCTCAGGTTATGAAGAAGCTGCGGCACAAGGTTTAATAGCAGGTATCAACGCCGCTCACAAGGTACAGGGCAAAAAAGAGTTCGTACTTGATCGTGCTAGCTCATACATAGGCACCTTGATTGATGACCTTGTCACAAAGGGCGCCAACGAACCATATCGTATGATGACTTCCCGTAGCGAATATCGTTTGATTTTGCGTCAGGACAATGCTGATGAGCGCCTTACGCCACTGGGATACGAGCTTGGCCTGATATCCAAAAAACGATTTGAGCGTTTCAAAGAAAAGCAAGAGCTCATAAAAGAGGAACTAAAGCGTGCGAAAAACACAGTTATCCCTTGTACTGACGAGCTCAACGATATACTTGTTTCACGTGGGACATCAGCAGTCAGCAACTCTATCAGGCTCATCGAATTGCTCAAGCGACCACAGCTTGACTACAAAATTCTTCAAAAAGTCGACACAGATAGACCGGATTTGCCATACTATGTGTTTGAGCAAGTAGAAATTGCGATAAAATACGATGGATATATCAAAAAGCAACTTGCACAGGTTGAGCAGATGCGTAGACTTGAAGAAAAGCGACTCCCAAAAGATGTTGACTATAAAACACTCACCGGACTTCGACTCGAAGCACAAGAAAAACTCAACAAAATAAGACCTGCGAGTGTCGGACAAGCATCACGTATCAGCGGTGTGTCACCTGCGGACATCAGCGTACTGCTTATCTGGCTTGCAAAAAGCTCGCATGATAAAATAAAACCAGAGGAAAATGCTAATGTTTAAGGACATCTTAATAGAACAAGCAGAAAAATCGAATATAGAGCTTACACAAAAGCAGGTTGAAGACTTTACTCGTTATTATGAACTTCTTATTGAATGGAACGAGAAAATGAATCTCACAGCGCTCACTGAAGAAACCGACGTTGCACTAAAGCATTTTTGTGACAGCGTTTTGCTTTTGAAGTATGCGGATATTCCGGAGAACAGCTCACTTATAGATGTAGGCACAGGCGCTGGTTTTCCGTCAGTACCGCTCAAAATCATGCGTCCAGATATAAAATTGTGTCTGCTTGACAGCCTAAACAAGCGACTTGTTTTTCTCAAAGAAGTTGTCAGTGAGCTCAATCTACAGAATGTAGAGATTGTTCACTCTCGTGCAGAAGATGGTGCAAAAAATCCGAAACTACGAGAAAAATTTGATTTTGCTACTTCCCGTGCTGTTGCACAGCTCAATGTGCTGTCAGAATACTGCTTGCCATATGTAAAAGTAGGCGGATCGTTCTTAGCAATGAAAGGCAAATACAGCGAAGAAGAAATCGCAAACGCCAAGACCGCTATAAAAAATCTTGGAGGAAAAACCCAGAAGGTGAGCACATATAGTCTTGCGGACTCATCAGAACGTACTATCATAAATGTTTTAAAGGTAACAAAAACCGATAATAAGTATCCTCGCACATCAGCAAAAATAAAATCAAAACCACTATAATATATAAATTTACGGTGTATCGACAAGATGCACCGTTTTTTTACGCAAAAATACAAAACAAAATTATATACGCAGACAAATATCTACAAAATATATGTACACACAGTGGTATTATCATCTTGCGGGGACAACCTGTGAGGGAGAATACAATGAGTTTTTTGAGTAGAGATGATAACAAAGTTCTTTTAATACCCACAATTTCAATCAGACCGAATAAAACCCAGCCAAGAAAAACTTTCGATGAAGAAGAGCTCAAGTCACTATCACAGTCGATAGTTCTAAATGGGATCCTCCAACCCTTGTCGGTACGTCGCATCAACTCAACTGAATTTGAGCTGATAGCAGGAGAACGAAGACTTCGTGCAGCAATAATGGCCGGTATTACAAAAGTTCCGTGTGTTGTGCTAAAGTGTTCTGATAAAGAGTCCGCAGTATTTGCGCTTATTGAGAACATTCAACGCAAAGATTTAGGAATGTTTGAACAAGCACGAGGTATTGCACGACTCATCAGAAAATACGGACTCACTCAGGAACAGGCCGCCACAAGCCTAGGAAAAAAGCAATCCACTATAGCTAACAAGCTTAGACTTCTTCGACTTACTTTTGAAGAGCAGGAATGGATCATCAGCGCATCGCTGTCTGAACGACACGCACGTGCACTGCTCAGAATAGACGATGAGGCACTGCGCAGAGAAGCCTTGAGCCGAGTTATCTCGGACAATCTCAATGTTTCTCAGACAGAAGCTTTTGTTACAGATGTGCTGATGAAAAACAGCGTTTCAAAGTTAGTAGACAAGCCAAAATCAGAGAAAAAGATAATAGTCAAAGATGTACGCATCTTTGTTAATACAATAAATAGAGCTGTTGATACCATGCGACTTTCAGGCATCAACGCAACCAGCTCAAAACAAGAAACCGACGAATACATAGAGTACACCGTCAAAATACCAAAAGCTCAGGACAGAGCTTCATAAAAAGCTTTCCCCTAGATGCAAGAGCATCTATCCACTCATACCCATTTCCTTATCTGAACCCCTTGCCAGAGGTCACACGAGATATCGTGTGGCCTTTTGGCGTTTATCAAGAGTCCGAGTATTATTTTGCGAGTGCTAATAAGCAAAAAACAGTGAGGCTACGTTTCACGTGAAACATACCCCTACGGAAAGTATTCGTTCTTCTTCTCGCAAATATTTTCTCATAAACTTTAATAAAACACTTTAATTTCCCTCTGATATGTGATAAAATTACATTTATAATGTGCAAATTGATGCACAAATTCTCAAAATGGGTGATTTTGTGGCAAAAGTTATTGCTGTTGCAAACCAAAAAGGCGGGGTCGGCAAGACCACATCTGCTGTAAACATCGCAGCCTGTCTTGGTTTCAACAAGAAAAAGACACTTTTAATAGACGTCGATCCTCAGGGCAATGCTACCAGCGGTGTCGGCATAGACAAGCGTTCGTGCAAGTACACCACATACGATTTGTTGGTGAGTGACACTAAAGCGCAGGAAATCATAGTAGAAACACAGTTTGAAAACCTCTACATTATGCCGTCTGGTATGGATCTTGCGGCTGCAGAGCTCGAGATCGTTGATCTGCCGAACAGAGCACAGCGTATGAAACAGGCTATTGTATCTATCAAAGCCGAGTTTGACTACATCATTATTGACTGTCCACCGTCTCTTGGGCTTATTACAACAAATGCGCTGACAGCGGCGGATACTATTTTGGTGCCGATTCAGTGTGAATACTACGCACTCGAAGGACTTTCACAGCTGATGAACACAGTAAGACGTGTGAAACGCCAGACAAATCCGCATATAGAGCTTGAGGGTGTGCTGCTCACTATGTACGATGGAAGACTCAACCTCACACAGCAGGTAGTGACAGAAGTAAAACGTTTCTTCCCTAAAAAGGTTTTTTCTACCGTTATTCCTCGAGGAGTCAGACTATCCGAAGCACCGAGCTTTGGTATGCCGGTCATTTACTATGACAAATCATGCAAGGGTGCTCACGCATACCTTGATCTAGTTCATGAGATTCTGAAAAAGGAGCGACAGTATGGCTAAGAAAATGGGTGGCTTGGGCAAGGGCCTGAGTGCAATATTTATAGAAAACGATTCTGAAAACAGTAACGAAGCGGTGACTTTACGCATATCTGATATAGAACCTAACCGTGACCAGCCTCGAAAAGACTTTGATGAAGCAGCTCTCGCTGAATTGTCACAGAGCATTATGCAGTTTGGCGTATTACAGCCGATTCTGGTCAGACCTCTTATTGAGGGTGGATATCAGATAGTAGCCGGTGAGCGTCGATACAGAGCTTCTCGCATGGCAGGACTCACTGAAATCCCTGCGGTTATTCGTGAGCTTTCCGATAACGAAACCATGGAGCTCGCACTTATTGAGAACTTACAGCGTGAGGATCTCACTCCTATCGAAGAAGCAAAAGGATATAAAACCCTCATCGATACTTATGCAATGAGCCAGGAACAAGTAGCACAGACTGTTGGCAAATCACGTCCTGCTATTGCTAACACAATGCGACTGCTTTTACTTCCTGATGATGTTATTGAACTGGTCGAAAAAGGTACCATCTCAGGCGGTCACGCGCGAGCACTGCTTGCTCTAGATAACAAAGCGCTGATGAGTGCTGTGGCTGAAGAAGTGGTCAAAAAAGGGCTTTCTGTCCGTCAGGTCGAAAAGCTTGTCAAGGACCTCACAAAAAAGCCGACTACCAGAACACGCAGTGCAAAGTCAAAGCCATCATATTTTGCGGAAGTTGAGCTTGCACTTACTGAGTATCTTGGTAATAAAGTCGTCGTTACTCCGAGCAAAGATGGAAAAGGCGGCACGCTATCAATTGACTTTTATTCTTTAGAAGAATTAAAAGACCTCGCAAACAAACTCGAAGACAATAAATAAAAAAATTATATATAATAGCAAAACACACATGTATTAAGGAGAAACAAAATGATTGATATTAAATTTTTGAGAGAAAACCCTGATGTAGTCAAGGAAAATATAAAGAAAAAGTTTCAGGATACTAAGCTTCCTTTGGTAGACGAGGTTATATCACTAGACGCTGAGTCAAGAAAAATCAAGGGCATGGCTGACGATCTGCGTGCTCAGCGTAACAAGTATTCTAAAGAAATCGGTAAATTATTCTCACAGGGCAAGCGTGATGAAGCTGAAGAAATGAAAAAGCTCGTTACAGAAAAAGGCGAGGAACTCGCACAGCTTGAAAAGCAGGAAGCAGAGCTTTCAGAAAAAGTTAATAATATCATGATGATTATCCCAAACATCATCGACGAGTCAGTTCCAATCGGTAAAGATGACAGCGAAAACGTTGAAGTTCAGCGTTACGGCGAACCTATCACACCTGATTTTGAGATTCCATACCACACAGAGATCATGGAAAAGCTCAATGGTATCGATCTTGACTCTGCTCGAAAAGTAGCTGGTAACGGTTTCTACTATCTCATGGGAGATATCGCAAGACTTCATTCAGCAGTTATCTCATATGCAAGAGATTTTATGATTGATCGTGGTTTTACTTACTGTGTGCCACCGTTCATGATTCGTTCAAACGTCGTAACAGGTGTTATGAGCTTTGCAGAAATGGAAGCTATGATGTACAAAATCGAGGGCGAAGACCTCTACCTCATCGGTACATCAGAGCATTCAATGATCGGTAAGTTTATCGACACTATTAACAAAGAAAAAGATCTTCCTTATACCCTTACAAGCTACTCACCATGCTTCAGAAAAGAAAAAGGCGCTCACGGTATTGAAGAGCGTGGTGTATATCGCATACACCAGTTCGAAAAGCAGGAAATGGTTGTTGTTTGTAAGCCTGACGAGTCGGCTATGTGGTTTGACAAACTGTGGCAGAACACTGTTGATCTTTTCCGTTCACTCGATATCCCTGTTCGAACACTCGAGTGTTGTTCAGGCGACCTAGCTGACTTAAAAGTTAAGTCCATCGACGTTGAAGCGTGGTCACCTCGTCAGCAGAAGTACTTTGAGGTTGGATCTTGTTCTAACCTTTCTGATGCACAGGCAAGAAGACTCAAAATCAGAGTACATGGTGAAGATGGTAGCAAATACTTTGCTCACACTCTTAACAACACAGTTGTTGCTCCACCTAGAATGCTCATCGCTTTCCTTGAGAATAACCTCAATGAAGATGGCTCTATCAATATTCCAGAGGCTCTTCGACCATATATGGGTGGCAAAGATAAAATCACCCCATAAAGGAAGCAATGTTATGAAAAAAGGACTTGTATTCAGCATATTGTTGGGATTTCTCGGAGCATTGACTTCATATCTGCTCATCATAGTCGATACATTGACCTTTGGTGGAAATGGACTAGCGTTACTATTTTTGCCGTTTCATATTGCAATTGCTTATTTTGCTGTTTCCTTCAGAAAGCCGACAGTGCTGCAACTGTTTTTAAGACTGACTTTGTTTTTGATAAGCCTTGTTTTGTTAATAGAAAGCGACCTACATATTTTGATTTATGATATAGTGATGAATTATTCGGCAACACCACCCGAGATTCATGTTGCGATTATCATTGAATTTGTTGCTATATGTATGACACTCATCATCGGCTTGATAGTGCGCATGTCCAAATACACAAAGGAAAAAGCGACCACATAAATAAAAATGAAATAGAAAACCCCGCTCGATTATTCGGGCGGGGTTTTTCATATTATTCGGTTGTTACCTTTTCATATGTATAGTCATTCAAGATGAGTTTATCACTTTCAAAGCTGTATGTTACTTCTCTGCTACCGTCTTTAGTATCACTTGACATATAGTACATGGTGATAACATTGTCAGCACATGAGAATTTACAGTCGATGGTTGCGTAGTTATACATATCAGTGATAACCGCAGTACCATCACTATTGAAAAGATAGCATTCAAAGTTATCAGGGCTTTGCCAGTTGCCGATGATTTTTTCATCGATGCTAAGGTTGTCAGGTGCTTTGATAATAACCTGAGGCATCTGGGCTTTTTCAAAAGTGAAGCTCGATTCATCACTTTTGAGCGTCATAACATCACCGCCGATATGTGCCTCGTATTCGTTATATAAAAAGTTCGGGATATCAATGTCATATAGTGACGCTTCGTCATCATAGTCGTAGTAACCATAAACAGTCGATGTGCCCCATTTTGCAAAAGCATCACCGTTTTCCTCAAAAATGAAGTAGCATTCTTCGCTTATTTCGTCACATACCCAGGTGCCTATGATTTTTGTGCTGTCAGTAGCTGTTGTGTTTTCTGTGACGTCTTGAGGGTTCGTTGGTGTGTCAGCATCGTTTTGATTGTTATCACTGCATGCACACAGTATGGTCACGCATAAAATGCACATAATAATAGCAAGAAATCTTTTCATAATATCTCCGTTCTTAATGTAAGTTCACTATATTTTTTGCTTATACACCCAATTTTAAGTACATATATATAAAAAGTCAATAAATTTTTAAAAAACTGATATTTAGCCTTGCATAAGTAAAAATCCTTTGATATAATTAGGGTTAAAAAATATGGGAGTGGTATCAATGATAAATCGTGAATTTCAAGAAAAATTTGTAAAAGAAGCACTGACATTTGATGACGTATTGCTTATCCCAGGTGAGAGCGATGTCGAGCCTAAAAATGTCAACGTTGAGACATATCTCACTAAAAAAATCAAGCTCAATACACCGCTTATGACTGCTGCGATGGACACTGTTACTGAGTCTGATATGGCTATCGCTATCGCAAGAGAAGGCGGCATCGGTATTATCCACAAGAATATGTCTATCGAACAGCAGGCTGACATGGTAGACAGAGTAAAGCGTAGTGAGAACGGCGTTATTACTAAC
Source organism: Ruminococcus sp. (assembly GCA_045539655.1). GTDB lineage: Bacteria > Bacillota > Clostridia > Oscillospirales > Acutalibacteraceae > Ruminococcoides. Next base: position 46,411 of record JAZQFT010000030.1, read on the forward strand.
CCATTCTTCTTAGCTCCTACTAACACTATTCGTGAAGCAGACGAGCTCATGCGTAAGTATAAGATTTCAGGTGTTCCTATTTGTGAGGGTACAAAGCTCGTTGGTATTATTACAAACCGTGACTTAAAATTTATGAGTGACCTTGATTTTGACCAGCAAATCGACGGTGTTATGACTAAGGACAACCTTGTTACTGCACCTGTTGGTACTGATCTTGAGCAGGCACAGGCTATACTTCGCGCTCACAGAATCGAAAAGCTTCCTATCGTTGATAACGATGGTAACCTGAGAGGTCTTATCACAATAAAAGATATTGAAAAAACTGTTCAGTATCCAAACTCTGCAAGAGACGAAAAAGGCAGACTTCTCTGCGGTGCTGCTATCGGCGCTACACCTGACGTGCTTGAGCGTGTACAGGCTTTGGTCGATGCACAGGTTGACGTACTTGTACTTGACTCAGCGCATGGTCACAACTCAAACGTTATAAACTCCGTAGCAAAAGTCAAGAAAGCATTCCCTGATGTACAGCTTATCGCTGGTAACATCGCTACAGCTGAGGGTGCACGTGCACTGATAGAAGCTGGTGCTGACTGTGTTAAGGTTGGTATCGGTCCTGGTTCTATCTGCACAACTCGTGTTGTTGCAGGTATCGGTGTTCCACAGATCACAGCTATTTTTGATGCTGCAAAAGCTGCTGCAGAATACGGCGTTCCTGTTATCGCTGACGGTGGTATCAAGTACTCAGGCGATATCGTAAAAGCTCTTGCTGCAGGCGCATCAGTATGTATGGTTGGTTCACTTGTTGCAGGATGTAAAGAGTCACCTGGTGACACAGAAATCTATCAGGGCAGACAGTTCAAAGTATATCGTGGTATGGGTTCACTCGGTGCTATGAACAAGGGTAGCTCAGACAGATACTTCCAGGCTGCTAACAAAAAGTATGTTCCTGAAGGCGTTGAAGGTCGAGTACCTTTCAAGGGTCCTCTCTCTGATACAATTTATCAGATGATAGGTGGTCTGAAATCCGGTATGGGTTACACTGGCTGTGCTACTATCGATGAGCTCCACAACAAAGCTCAGTTTGTTAAAATCACAGGCGCTGGTCTCAGAGAAAGCCACCCACACGATATCCAGATTACAAAAGAAGCTCCTAACTATTCTACTAACGGCTAATCTTAAGCATTGTAGTTTTGATTCAAAAAATTTAAGGCTCCCTTTATGGGAGCCTTTTTATTTTACTATAAACTTTAAAGTAATTATAACAGCTTTTTAAATCCCGGAATCAGCTTGAGTATCGCTGTACAAAAACCACACAGCGTAAAAACAATGATTTCCCAAAGAATAGTTGCAATCATGATAGGAGCGTCTTGCTGTAAGTTAGCATATAGCGGTCTTGTCAATGAAATCATCATATCGGATATCAGATAGATACCGAAAGTGAGTGATCCGATGTAGCACACTACCTTTGATACATTTTCCTTAACACTTACCACAGTTGATAAGTACTTTATCATGATATAAAAGCACATAGCTGATGCGGTGATGGTCAGATACTGCCAGTTATCAAGTTGGGTGTAAGATTCTGGGTTCTTATTATAAAATGTATATGTACAAATAATCTGAAAAGTCAGAAGTGTCACAAAGCCCAAGCCTGCATAAGCAAAAGCTTTTTTATTGATTTTGAGATACTTCTCTATATAAAAACCCGCAAATACAATACCTAGATGTGGTGCAAAAAACATATCAGTAACATAATGATGAGGAGTTTTTTCAAAAAACAGTTTGATAAGTGGGATAAGTCCCATAACTCCCATGGAGAGTATCACAAAGTAAAGGGTAGCCCGTCTTGAAAAAGCTTGTGCCATACGTTGTAGCAAAGGTAACAGTATGAGCAGACCTATATAAGCGTACAGATACCAGTAAGCATTTGCATGTCTGAAAGTGAACGTTGTGTCTATGAATTTGATAAAACTCATATTTTCAGGTGATGCCCAGTTTGCTTTGATATAATAAGCTGCTGAAAAAATAACAGTTACTATCACGATACGCACTACACGCTGTATTGAACGTTTTGGAGTATCGATTTTTTGGAGCAACAATCCACCCATAATCATAAAAAACACGGGCACTGCTATTTTGCTGACAAAAAACAAAGTCAAAGAAAAAAACCAAGTAAACGATAGCGGCTCACATTTTTCTAGAAAAACGTCGCTGTTGGTGTGGTTGACAATAACCAGAAAAGCTGCCACAATTCGCATAACCTCAATGTATGTTTTGCGAGAAAAAGCAGAGGGTTTCTTTGCATCGATTTTTTTGGTTTTCTTTTTATTTTTGTTGAGAACCGCAGTCGACATAGTACACCTCAAAAGAATATTTTCTGTTAAAAGTGTAGCATAATATGTGTTTTTTTGCAATAAAAAAGACGAGTTGTACTCGTCGCATTGAAATTTGAAAAGCTTCAGCACTCGTCGCTTAAAATAAAATAACCCTTGGTTGTGTTTCTTTACACATCAACCAAGGGTTATTTTAGGTCATTCTTAGTATCTAACTTCATATTATCCTCTCTTTCTACAGTATCGTCGCTTTGACTCACTGATTACTACTTGGTGTTGTTTAGCCATCGCATCATTCTCTTTTGAGAAACACTGTTTATAAATTTGGTCTAAAGCTTTTCTGTGGCTTTTACATCATTTTCGAAACTCAGATGTTGTAATATTATTTAATAAAAAGGAGTAACTTTTGTCTTTTGTTTACGGATTGTTTGCTTATATTTTATATATATAGCATCTGAATCTCGCCGTATTTGGTGTTTAAGCCTGATGTATTAACTGTACATTGGACTCGCCCTCCTCTTTTCATCTATAATATAGCATAGATTTTCCTATATTTCAATATGTAATTTTGTATAAAATACACAATAAATTCTAGTGCAAAACGCAGAAATAGAGGATATCTGCAAAGTATTTCTCTAAAACCCGTTGACATATAAAACGATGTTTTGCTATAATTATACTGTTGGGCGGTCTATTGGACCGCCTTTTTTCTTTTTATCACAGAGAAAAATCGAAAAAGAAAAAATTTTTAAATATTTTGTGCTCAAAACGCTGAAAAATGATTGAATAAACACAATATGTTGTGTATAATGAATCTTGTTCAAAATATATTGTATTTAGGAGGAAACAAAATGAGAAAGAGAATACTATCGCTGTTTTTAGCGATGCTATTTGTTTTTTCAACTATTACGGTTGCAGCTGCTGAACAGATAGAAAACTATGACGAACCTGTTGAAGCAACACAGTATGTAGAAGAAAACACTTCACTTTTAGCAGAAGAAACCATTTCCGAACCGGAAACACAGGAAGAAACACAATCATACGTACCTACGCAGAGTAAGCCTGAGCAGAACGTACCGCAAATGCCTATTATCAATAGCATTACGCCGGCTTCTGCGGGATTGAAAATCACTATTGCACCTTTTGAAGGAGCTACAAAATTCAGAATCTTCATCAAAAACGATGGTGACGGTGCAAAGTGGAAGAAAATCGGCGATACTTCTACGCTTTCATTCATACATAAAAACTTGAAAAATAATACACGATATATATATACAGTCCGCGCACTAGACAAAAATGGTCAGTATATAGGCACATATGACAAAGTGGGCGTAAGCAAAGTCTACTTTTCTACTCCGAAAATCACTGCTGTAGAAAGCACCGCTTCCGGAGTCAGAATTAAGTGGAACAAAGTACAGGGTATCAGCAACTATAAAGTATATATTAAGAGTGGTTCAAGCTTTAAGACTTTAGCGACAACTACCGCAACAACATATACAGATAAAAATGTAAAATCAGGCACAACATACACCTACACCGTACGTTGTGTGTCAGCTGACGGCGATAACCTGAGCTTTTATACAAAGAACGGTAAGAGCGTCAAATTTGTGCAAGCTCCAGAAATCACAGGTATTACCAATATCACAAATGGATCAAAAATCACTTGGGGCAAGACAGCAGGCGCATCAAAATACAGACTTTTTGTAAAGAAAGACGGAACAAAAAGCTGGACAAAAGTTAAGGATACGTCTTCCCTTTCTGCTACACACACAGGACTTAAAAATAACAAAGAATACACATACACAGTTCGAGCGCTCGACAGCAAAGGCAAATATGTCAGCGGATATAACTCCACAGGCTGGTCCAACAAGTATTTTGCAATGCCAAAGCTCACAAAAATCGAGAATACCTACACCGGAGTAAAAATATCCTGGAGTAAGGTGACAGGTGCATCAAAATACAAGGTTTATATCAAAACATCTGATGGCTGGAAAACAAAGGGTTACACAACCTCTACTTCTTTCACCGACAAAAGCGTGAAAGGCTCAAAGGCATACACATACACTGTTCGCTGTGTATCAGCTGATCAAAAAACACATACCAGCCACTACAACAAAAACGGACTCACAATAAAATTTGTTGCAGCACCTAAGATCACAAAGTTTGAAAATAAAAACGGTAGCACAAAAATCACTTGGGGCAAAACAACAGGTGCATCAAAGTACAGACTTTTTGTGAAGAAAGATGGTACAAAAAGCTGGACAAAAATCACTGATACAGCTTCGCTTTCAGCTACTCACAAAAGCCTCACTAACAACAAAGAGTACACCTACACAGTTCGTGCTTTGAACAGCAAAGGCAAGTATATCAGCGGTTATAACTCTACGGGCTATACAAACAGATATATTGCACCGCCACAGATAACTTCAGTCAGCAAAAACGACACAAATATGGTCATAAGCTGGAACAGTGTTGCAAATGTTGCTTCGTATAAAATTTATCGAAAGAGCTTTGCGGGTTCATGGAAAGTTATCGGCGAAACAAGTACCACAACATTTACTGATACAAATACGCTGACAGATACACCGTACACATATACCTTGCGTTGCGTAGATATAAATGGCAATTTGGTGAGCTCATACATCTCAAATACAAAGTATTATTATAACGGTGAGCTTGCTGATGGAAAAATCAAATATAACTCAAACACATATACTTTTGCTGATGGTTACATAAAGCAGGGATATGTAAAAATAGACGGTGACACATACTACTACAATGAGTATGGCGTTATTCAGAAAAACGGTATCGTCGGCAACAGCAAGGACGGTTATCGCTACGCAGATAAAAACGGAAAAATTGACTACAGTGCCAGAAAAGCAGTAGAACAAAACGGTGTTCAGTACAACGTGCTCGACGGCAAAGCATACAAAGTCAAAACCGAAGCAGACAAAACTCTGTACAGAGCTTTCAAGGAAGTAGATAAAGCCTTGAAGGGCAAAAAAGGACTTACAAAGGAACAGAAGCTTCGTCGTTGTTATCTGTACGTAATGGATGCTTACACAGAGAAAAATCCAAGAATTCCACATTATAACGGAACAGACTGGCCGATCATTTATGCTAACGATATGTTTGTGCGTGGAGTGGGTAACTGCTTCAGCTATGCAGCGTGCTTTGCATATATGGCGAAAGCTATTGGCTACGAGGAAGTTTATGCATGCCACAGTGGTGGTCACGGTTGGGCTGAGATCAATGGTCTGGTATATGATCCTGAGTGGAGCAGACATCACGACTTTGATTATTATGCTGTCAGCTACAACGCAAATGTAGGCGTTGACTATAAGGGTGCTATGGCTGTGAAAAAGCCTTGGAAACACGTAAAAATCTAGTTGATATTAAAAATGAGGGCACGAATATCGTGCTCTCTTTTTATGCAAGAAACTTGAAATGTTCTTATATGTCTGATATAATATTTTTATAAAACTGCCACCGGGTAGAGAAATGCAAATAGAGCATTCGTCACACATCGTTAGGTCTTAGAAGATGTGGTCGGATGCTTGTTTTTTTGGAGGAAAGAATGAAGCTTACAAATCCGTTTAAATCACTGAATCTTTTTGAGTGGATATTGTGGGGATTATCGGTGATTACGATAATCATATCTTCAGCTGTATCCGGCAGAGGTTCTATACTTGAAATGATAGCATCACTTGTGGGGGTAACAGCACTGATTTTTGTTGCAAAAGGACTGATTATCGGTCAGGCGATGACGGTCGTTTTTTCAGTGTTGTATGGTATAGTGTCTATGCAGTTTCATTATTATGGTGAGATGATAACGTATCTGTTTATGTCTGCGCCGATTGCTTTTTTTGCAACGATTGAGTGGATAAGACACCCATATAAAAATACCAATGTTGTTGAGGTAAACAAGGTCACAAAAAAACAGCTTTTAGTTATGTGCGTGCTTGGGGTTGTTACAACCGTTGTATTTTATTTTATTTTGAAATTTTTTGATACACCGAACCTCTTTTTCTCGACAATTTCAATAACAACCAGCTTTATGGCAGCGTTTCTTACATATCTGCGTTCGCCGTTTTATGGTATCGGGTATGGGCTCAACGACATAGTTCTTATCGTTTTGTGGATATTAGCGAGCATCGAAGACATCTCATATCTGCCGATGGTTATGTGTTTTGTGATGTTTTTAGCCAATGACTTGTATGGATTTTTTAACTGGAGAACACTTTCAAAACAACAGAAAAGTGAATAAAAAGTTGCCGCCGGGAATTTTACTCGGCGGTTTTGCTTGTATAAAAGATGATATAAGACAAGTGTTGACATTGGTTTATAATAATGTTTGCAAAACTCCTTGATAGTTGGTAGAATAAAATCAAAACAATCAACTGGAGGTTTACAGATGAACGTTATCGGTAAGCAAATAAAAAAGTTTCGTATTGCAAGAGGAATAACTCAGGAGCAACTCGGTCAGCTCGTGGGGGTTACCACTCAGGCTGTATCAAAATGGGAACGTGGAGGAACACCTGATGCAGAGCTGTTGCCGAAATTATCGCAGGTACTGTTGGTGAGTATTGATACGTTGTTTGGCAAAGAAGAGGAGAGTATCTCGCTGACACTTGCTCGTCGTATCAGTCAGATGACTGATGAAGATGCGTATCGTTTTGCGTTCAACATTTGTTGGGCCATAGAAAATGGAATGATGCACGATTATATAATGCCTGAGCAATTTTTTGATAGTTTTGTAGAGCGATTGGCAAATGATAATAATAAGTCGGTTTACTTTTCTAAAATAATGACTGATAACGGTATGGCGACAGCAAGACTGTCACCTGATTTTCATTACTTCTTTTTAATGAAGGAGCCAAAAAGCGGAATCAAAAATTGTCTTTCAGATATAGAAACATTGAGAAAAGTATTTGAAGTTTTTGCGGATAAAAAACTTTTCAGTATAATTTTCTATATGTACTCACGACTTAATACTCCTATAGCAACTTCTCTTATCAGCAAAAATACAGGACTTGCGGAGAACGAGGTTGACAGGTGTATGGAGTTTTTGTGCAAAAATAATCTGGCTACAAAAAGTGTTATTTCGACTGCTGATGGTGAGATGTATTCGTATATGTTCAATCAAGAAAGCTCGGTAATACCGCTTTTATGTTATGCAGACGAAATAGCCCAAACCGATTTCTATGACTTTATATGGTCTTTCACACGTACAAAGCCTCTGCTGTAGTAAACCTACAGTTGAGGCTTTTTTACTTTGGTTGAATATTTAAACAACAAGTTGTTTGTAAAAATTCTACTGTAGGTTTATAATAATGATATAAGAAAAGGAGGCTATTATAATGAAAAAAATAATTGCTGTAGTTTTATGTTTTGTTCTTGCTTTATCTGTTGTTGCTTGTTCGAATGTGACAGAAACAATCAGCGACGATATGAAAGAAGAACTTGAAAAAAAGCTTGATGATTTTGAGGGTATTGTTTATATCACTAAAAACGCAACGCCTGTATATAGTCAGGCAAACGGTAAAGATGAAAACGGAAACGAACTAACAGTTGAATCGCCGATGTACATAGGCTCTATTTCAAAACAGTTTTGTGCAACTGCTATTATGATGCTCAAAGAGCAGGGTAAGCTGAGTGTCGATGACAAACTCGATATGTATTTCCCTGAATATGAACTCGGAAAAGACATCACAATCAAGAATCTGCTCACAATGCGTTCAGGAATACCTGAGATGCTCGCCGGTTCACAAGGTCATTCTGCTGACAAAACAGAGAGTGAAAATGTTGCCATAATAAAAGAGTGGGCTTTTGAACAACCACTCAATTTTGAGCCTGACTCACAATTTGAATATTCGAATACCAACTACTTCTTGCTAGGAAATATTGTCGAGCTGGTATCAGGTCAACATTACAACGACTTTATAAGAGAGAATATTTTTGAAGTGCTTGAGATGGAGCATTCCGGATTTGTAAACGAAGTAAAAAATAATGAATTCTTCTCAAGTGGATTAACATATGAAACATTTACTGTTGATGATGACGCAGAGGGACTAACTAAAGGTGCAGGAGACGTAATATCAACTGCTCCTGATATGGATAAGTGGATGACGGGTTTAGTAAGTGGAAAGATAATTTCTGACGAAAGCTATCGTGAAATGACAGCTGATTATTCAGAAGATATGGGCAGTCAGTACGGTTATGGCTTGATGGGGATGTACAAAAAAGGAAAAGGTCACACAGGTGGTATTGGTGCCTATGTGTCATTAGATTATTTTAACGAAGAGTACGGATACAATATCTTTGTATCAACCACCAAATCTCAAGATAAAGTTTCTGGCATTCCAACTGTGTTGATGGATATTTTGGTAAGTGAGTGATTCTTGTCGTCCATGCAAATGGAACTAAAATAACTGCATAGAGTATAATTATAAATAAAACAGCCAAAGGGTCGATACCTTTTGGCTGTTTTTAGTTATACGTTCTTTAGTTGATAATGGTTGAGTTTGTCCGTCCACCTTGAGATTATGTAAAATTTTATATAAATCAAACGACTTTGTAACCACAATCAGGGCAGGTGATGCCGTCAATTCCTACGCCGGTAGTGAACATTGACCAATTACAGACAGGACATATTACATTTGGTTCTACTTTATTACAATAAGCACAAACACGATAGCGACCGCCATAGAAAGATGAGTTGGTTACATAATAATGTCCTGTTGCAGAACCTTCGGTCTTATTGCATATAGAGCAGGTTTTTGGCCTTTGGCAAGTTGCTTGTTGCCAGTTATGGCTTTTAGGTTTGCCGGATTTCTTATCACATCTCTTACAGGTTTTAGGTTTATTGCACGTAGCTTTTTTCCAAGTGTGTCCTAAAGGTTCACCATCGGTATTCTGACAAAGTGAACAGGTCTTAGGTTTTTCGCAGGTAGCTTTTTTCCAGTCATGCTCCAAAGGCTTGCCCTCAGTTTCCTGACAAATAGAGCAGGTTTTAGGACTTTCACAGGTTGCCTCATCCCAGCTGTGACCCAAAGGCGCACCTTCAACCTCCTGGCATTTGGAACATGTTTTAGCAACAGTGCAAGTCGCTTCTACCCATTCGTGTTTGCAAGGCAGTAAGAAAACAACTGCGGTTATAATGAAAGCAACAGCTAAAACAGTAATGCATGAAATCAACATCTCTTTTTTCTGCATATAAATCACTCCATAGAATCAGTGTATCATAAGGAAAACTGATATGCAATAAATTTCTAGAAAATGCAAAAAGATGCACGATTTTTGCATAAAATCATCGCAGATATTTCGAGTCTGGATGACGTGGTGCAGGTAGTCTTATGCGTTGAAAAATAAAAGGGTAGATACCGCTTGGTATCTACCCTTTTATGGTGCCGGTGACCGGACTTGAACCGGTACGATTGCAATAATCGAGGGATTTTAAGTCCCTTGTGTCTGCCTATTCCACCACACCGGCTGGTGTAAAAAAAGTACCCCCTGTTATGACAGGGGGTAAGTGGTGACCCGGACGAGAATCGAACTCGTGTTACCGCCGTGAAAGGGCGGTGTCTTAACCGCTTGACCACCGGGCCATTTGGTAGCGGAAATAGGACTTGAACCTACGACACTTCGGGTATGAACCGAATGCTCTAGCCAGCTGAGCTATTCCGCCATAGAACTAAAAAATTCAAATTAGCAAGAATGATTATATTATAACTTTTTGTCTTTGTCAAGTTTTTTATAAATACTTTTACCGAAAAAGTGAAAATTATACAGTATCTGCAGGATTTTAGCTACAGATACTGTACCTATTACATCTTTCTATGGCGTTTCTATGTCACACTTATTATAGCTTTGCAGCGCCGATGATACCTGCGTCGTTGCCGAGTGTTGCACAGCAGATATGTGTCTGCTTATCGTTGTGCTTAGTGATTCTTTCAGCTTCTACGATAGCTCTGACAGGGTTCAAGAGGTTATCGCCCTGTTTGCTTACACCACCGCCGATGCACAGTACATCAGGCTGGAAAATGTTGATGACGTTGACAATACCACACGCAAGATAGCTGATATATTCATCAACAACAGCTTTACCTGTCGGGTCGCCTGCCATCATAGCATCAAACGGAGTCTTTCCGTTAACGTTATTGATGTCGCCTTCACACAAGTTGAGCATATATGAGAACTCCGGCTTTTCGTTGCGGATAGCGTCTTTAGTCATATTGATGAGTGCAGTAGCTGAAGCATATGCTTCCCAGCATCCTTTTCTGCCACAACCACATTCTTTGCCGTCTTTGACAATAACCATATGGCCGAGCTCTGCACCTGCGAAGTTGGAGCCGGAGTAGATTTTTCCGTCTACTACGATACCGCCACCAACACCGGTACCCAAGGTGATAGCAACAGCGTTGCGACAGCCTTTTGCAGAACCTGCTAAAAATTCGCCGAGCGCTGCAGCGTTAGCATCGTTTTCGATTTTGATGTATTTACCAGTTCTGTCGTTCATCATCTTTCTGATGTCCCAGTTTTTGAAGAGCAGGTTAGGACAAGTTTCGACGATACCTGTGTCAGGGTTTACAGCACCCGGAACACCTATACCGATATAGTCAACATCGTCCATTTTGATTTTAGCTTTTTTTACAGCCTCTTTGACAATAGCAGCCATTGAGTCACATACATCGGACTCAGGACGTGGGATAGCAGTTTTACATTCAGCTTTAGCTATGATGTTATATTCACCATCTACTACTCCCGCTACAATGTTAGTACCGCCTAAATCAATACCTACGCTATACATATATATACACCTCTCAAATATTGTATAAATAGAGTATATCACAAACAATTAGTATATAAAAGGGTTTTTACAAAAATATTTATGAGGCTTTAAAAAAGTAACGACCCCACAAAAAGTGAGGTCGTCATCTAAAAGCATTATAATATATTATTTGATATTTTGACTATTTTTGTTATGCAGAAGCTCTGACCGGAAGATCTGTATTATAGGTCAGCAGCTCGTTTTGTTTTGTTACCATAGTTATCTGTGTTTTTGGCAAAAGCCCGTGCAAAGTATCCACAAAACCGTTTTCACGATTATCCGGCATACCTGTGACAATTACTTTTGCGTTGATTTTTTTGGCGAAGTCGGCTGTGGTGTGTGGCGCATTGTTGTTGAATGCTATCGTCATATCAGCACCCAGGGTTTTGGCCTTTTGATACAGATACTCTATCTCATCACTCAGAAAAGATGCGTTGCTGATAGGAGTATGTACGCACAACACGTGTAAATCACAATTCATACGCTGCGCTTTTTCATATCCGACATTTATGAGCCTGTCGCAGTCATATTGACCTGTCACACAAACAAGCACAGACGGCTTCTTATTTGATTTCATCATATCACCTCCCTGTTTTTACTATACTCATCATAACACGTGGTTATGAAGAATTTTGTAAAATCACATGAACAATGTATGAATTAACAGTGAATAATAATTTGGCTTTGTAGACGATGTAGACGATAAAAAGTTAGCATATATAAAGAATGATAAATAAAACCTATTATTTTTCCATCTACATCGTCTACAGAAATGAAAAAAGAGAAAAAACCGTTGTTTTTCTGATTTTGCTTACTGTGAATTTCAAAAATAGCGAACGAGGAAAAGTGAGTAAAACAGAGCAAAACAAAGCATTTAAAAGCAAGTTGCATTGTAAATTAAAATTTTTGTAAAAAGGTATTGACTTTGAATTTCAATAGTGTTATTATCTGTTAGCACAAAAGAAATTTGTAATTTTGGAGGAATCGCTATGTCAACTTTTATGGCAAAAAAAGGCGAGGTTGAGCGCAAGTGGTACGTTATCGATGCTGCTGGCAAGCCACTGGGTAAAGTAGCTGCTCAGGCTGCTGTACTCCTCAGAGGCAAGCACAAGGTAACTTTCACACCACACGTTGATTGCGGCGACCACGTTATCATCATTAACTGTAAAGATGCTGTCCTTACAGGTAAGAAACTCGAACAGAAAAAATGGTACCGTCATACAGGTTATGTCGGCCACATGAAGGAAACTGTATATTCAACACTTATGGCTACACGTCCTGAAAAGGCTATGGAGCTCGCAGTTAAGGGTATGATTCCTTCAAACACTATCGGCAGAGCAGCTATGCTCAGATTAAGACTTTTCGCAGGTGCTGAGCACACACACATGGCTCAGAAGCCTGAGAACTTTGAAATTTAAGAGAGGAGGCAGTTTAAATGTACGATAAGGCACCATATTTTTACGGTACAGGCAGAAGAAAGTCTTCTGTTGCTAGAGTAAGACTCTATCAGGGTACTGGCAAAATCACAATCAACGACAGAGATATCGACGATTATTTCGGTCTTGAGACACTCAAGCTCATCGTTAGACAGCCTCTCGTTCTGACAGAGACAGGCGAAAAGTTCGACGTTGTATGTAGAGTTGCAGGTGGCGGTGTTACAGGTCAGGCTGGCGCTATCCGTCACGGTATTTCAAGAGCACTTCTTCAGTACGATTCTGACGCACTCAGAGCTACACTCAAGAAGGCTGGCTTCCTCACACGTGACCCACGTATGAAAGAGCGTAAGAAATACGGTCTCAAAGCAGCTAGAAGAGCTCCACAGTTCTCAAAGAGATAAATTCATATTGTCTATCAATTTCCCCGAACGCTCTGTTCGGGGATTTTTATTTGTGCATAAAGTTTCCAGCTTTTTCATATACTGGGGGTATCTTCTGCGTGGTGAGTTTTTAGAGTTCTTACAATCGGTTTTCTAGGGTTTTCCACAACTGGCAGAGTATATGTGAAAATGCACAGCTTTGCGTGTGTGCGGTTGTGAAATGTGTATAAAATCGGGCGGATAACACGCTTTGACCGTACGAAACCAACTTTGTATAATGTGCCTCGTGGAAACACAGAGAGGAGGCTTTTATGAAAAAGCTTTTAAGAATAGCAAAGATGAAGAAAGCTGTAGCGTTTGCATTGTCACTTTGTATAGTGCTCTCATGTGCTGTACTCACTGCAAACGCAATGAAAAATGTCAGGCTTACAGATGGTGAGCGTGAACTTGTGCTACAGACATACAAAACATCTACTAAAAAAATATTGTCACAGGCTGACGTGACTCTTGATTTTGCGGATGAAGTAAAGCGCAAAGAGAGTGGCGATACCATCTATATTGATGTACTACGTGCGTTTCCGGTGCATATGACATACCACAATATGGAGCACGTTGAGTTTGTAACAGGTGGTGCGGTAGCTGATGTTCTCAAAAAAGCTGACATACATATGAGCGTTGATGATGTTATCAACGTGTCAGGTGACACACAGGTGTACGATGGTATGGATATCGTGATAGATGAAGTGAAGTATATCAAAAAGACTGAAGAAAAAATCCTGAAGCACGATATAGTACATAAGGAGTCAGAAGACTATCCTCAGGGGTATGAAGAAGTGGTTGATGAAGGTAAAAACGGAAAAAGCGAAATCACCACGACATATAAATATGTTAACGGAGAGTTTGACTCAGTGTGCGGAAAAGTCGAAAATGTTATCGCAAAACCAAATCCAAAAGTAGTGCTCAAGGGTACGGCACAAACCGCTGAAGTATCAAACCTCACGAGTGCTACATTGAGCACAGGGTCAAATAACAAAACCAGCACAGCAGGGACTGTAAACGGACTTTCATATTCTAAAGTCCTCACGGGCACAGCGACAGCATACACAGCATCACACGGTGCACTCACTTCAACTGGCGTACCCGCATATGTCGGCGGTGTTGCGGTCAATCCGAACATCATACCATATGGTAGCAAGCTCTATATCGAAGCCGATGGCTACACTTACGGCTATGCTACCGCTGTAGATACCGGAGGAGCGTTGATGGATGGGTCTGCACTTGTTGACCTGTATATGTCAAGCTATGATGAGTGCATCAACTTCGGTCGACGTAATGTGAAAGTATATATCCTGAGATAAAACAAAAAGGCAACGTTTTAGCGTTGCCTTTTTTATTGATTGCCCCAGTTTGATATGTTTTGCTTTTTCATTGCGTGGATAATTTTTGTTTTTAATTGAGGATAGTCTTCTTCGAGCTTTTTGATGAGATTTTTGGTTTCCTCCCTGACAGTTTCTTTGTCAACAGGGCAGTTGCTTTTTGTCACAGGTAAAGCATTTCTTTTGCACGCATTTTCGATTTCTTTTTCAGAGAGAGAAATCATCGGCCTTATCATATATATATCTTTGTTTGACAGGTATGTCAGTGGTGAAAAGCAACTCAGCGTTCCGCCTTGCAGAAGATTCATCAAAAATGTTTCCACTGCATCATCCTCGTGATGACCGAGTGCTATCTTGTTGCACCCGTATTTTTTTGCCATATCATGCAGAATACCCCGACGCATTTTTGCGCACAGCGAACACGGATTCTTTTCTTCTCTGTCTACAAAGACAACGTTATAGAGTTCAGTGCGCTTGATATGATACTCTATTTCATTTTCTTCACAGAACTTTTCTATCATTGAAAAGTCGGAATCTTTGTTTTCAAAACACGGGTCGAGCGTTACAGCTACGATAGAAAACTTTTTTGGATAATATTTTGATAAAAGATGCAGACCATAAAGCAGCACAAGGCTGTCTTTGCCACCGGATACACCGACAGCGATTTTGTCGTATTCATCTATCATATTGTATGTGTCGATAGCACTTCGCATCAGCGAGCATATGTGTTTCATAAAGTCACCCTCAACAAAAAGTAAAAAAATAAAAGAGGTTTTATGTTATTATAATACTATTGAAATAAAAAGTAAAATATCGTATAATAGCCGTATCACGTTTTTACGGAGGAAATAATGATGAAAAGATTAGTTGCGTTATTACTTACTATATTAGTTTTGGTATCGCTTTCTGCTTGTACTATGGGTACTGATGGTACAAAGCTCAACCAGGATCCATCAGCAGCAACAGAAGCTCCAAAGGTTGACATCAACAAGTTCGACAAAAATTTTGATGGTATGCAGGCATACCTGAAGGAGCTCAAGCTCATCAGCTCTAAAGATGAAGACAAAACCATTACACAGGCTGATGTTATTGGTGCAAAACAAGGTGTCAGATATAAGATCGATGCGGTGCATTTTGTAGAGTTCTATGAGTTTGATACAAAAGCTACTCCTGATGAGGCACAGAAAGTATTTGATGCTATCACAGCTGACGAAACATATAACGTGCTGGGTATTGAAGATGTCAAGGGCGCAGTGTCAGATAGCAAAAAGTATGTAATGCTTTACCCTGTAAACAGCACATTTGATTATTCTGAAATCATTGAAGAGTTTAAAAAGTTCTGATTAGTTTATAATAAAATAAAAGCCTGACCAATACGGTCAGGCTTTTTTGTGTATATATTACTTTAGTTTATATCCACAGGTGTTGCAGAAAATGTCATCAGCTTTAACACTAGCATTACACTGAGGACATCTCGGGATTTGATGTGCTTGCATAGCAGGGACGCTTGGTTGCTGTACTGCATAAGAGTTATTTGGTGCTACAAAATTCTGTTCTACATCGGCGTTACCGAAACCGTCTGTGATATTTCTAATGTGCTTTTTATAGCCCAGAGCTATCACTGCATTTATTATCGAAATTGCACCAGAGATGACTGATGTAATAGCGGAGAAAACGAACATAGGAGAAATGATTTCTACGAGATCAGTCATGAACGCCATTTCCGGCACAGACTGTGCAATAGCATCGAAAATTGGGATCACGATAAAGCCCGATAGAGCGTTGAAAACGACATAAATACCATAAATGATGCTGAACACACCGAAGACACCAGCACCCTTGTACGACAGTGTGACGCTGTTAAAACCATTCAGGATGGATTTATAGTATCTGACCTGATTGATGAAGTACAAAAGCATAATAGCACATATGCCGCCGAATATAACTGTATAAATAGCCGCTATTACACCTAAGAACACAGAGTCGTCTTTTGCATATGAGTCAAAGCTTGTAGCTATAGCCGCAACAATGATAACGATAATGCATAGTGCAATGATAAGACACATCAGTATGATTGGTATAAGCTGTATGATAGACAACACATATAATATGGTCACCCCTGCTTTAGGGTTAGAAGACGGGTCATCGTTCTTGCTTTTGAAATAAATAATAAAGAATGCTAGCGCTGAAAGACCGGTCAGAATGATTGCGGGGATAATTGACGCAGTCATAACTATATTAGTATAGGCTGTCATAAATGTGTCGAAAAAACTGAATTCTGTTGCGGTCATATCTGCCTTGATCTGAGGTGTATTGAGAATCGCATTGATGTACTCGTTCATAATCGGCATCATGAAGAATAGTGAAGCAACACTACAAATAATAGATGCTATGTACAATATACCTTGAGTCAGAACAGTTGGCTTTCTGAAATATGATTTCAGTATTGCGATGTTCTGTTGATAAGGATTGAATTGTGTCTGAAAATTGTTGTTCATCTGAAACCTCCTTGGAATACTTATCCGTATATAGTGATAAATTCTTCAAAAGTCATAACCATAGCACTGTCACTGCTGTTGTCAGGAATAGAAAAGATAGTGTAGTACTTTTCAAGTTCATTATCAAAAGCAGTTTTACTTACGGATTCGTTGTCGATAGTATAACCGCCGTTTTCATTAAAAACATGGCTGTTTGAAGAAAGTTTCCCTAAATCGTTTAGTGGAATATAGGTGAAGCTGTTATTAGCTCTTTCGCCCTGTGGTGCACATTTGGTAACCCCAACGTATATTTCACCCGAGTTTACACAAACGCTCAGTGAGCCCGAGTTTCCTCCGACTTCACTATACAGGCTATCTTGCAAGAGAAGTTTTTCGTTTCCTATTTCGAGTGACCACACTTCGCAATATGCTGTTGGGATACCATTTTTGTTCTTATAGTAAACAGCATAAAGTTCGTAGATATCGTCGGCGTTAGCATCTGTCAGCACAGCGCAAGAATCGTAGTACCCTGAGTCAATATACTCTTTATCTTCCGAAATGTCTTCTACTATATCACCGGCATATTCAGACATAGCCAATATGTGATCTGTATAGACATCCGTATCCGTGTCATCAGCGCCAGTATCTGTTGTGTTGTCATAGGTGCCGTCTATATAGCTGTCAAGATCGTATTCATCATATTGAGAGGTATAGCTACTCGATGATTCTTCAAATTGTCTGACATAGTATGCGTCTAAAACAGCCCATACGATAAAAATTGTTGTAACCAGCGTAGCGACTATTGCACCGACAATGATAGCTATAATTGCACCCTTGGACAGCTTACGCTTTTGTTTTGGAACGATTACAGATTTATTGGGTTGTGTTTGAGTGGGAGCATATTCTGAATCGGAACCAGTCAAGGATTCTTGTGGTTGTGGAACAACGGCATTGTTATAAGCCGCATTCTTAGTCCCGCAAATCGGACAAAAATTGGCTTCGTTTGGTAATTGTGTACCGCATTTCATGCAAAAAGCCATATCTTCACCGCCTATTATTATATTACATTATATAATGTATCTACATTATATCAGCCTTGTGTTGTGCCTGTCAATAATCTAGTCTACATATAGTGCCTCAGCTGCTTTAAAAACTCCATATTTTGTGTGTATTTTTTCAGAAAAAAATATTGAAAAAAATTTCGAAAAAAGCTTGACTTTTAATTCTCTTTGTAATATAATTCAAATGTTCCGCGAAAAACGGAAAGCACGAAAATCCTGTGAAATATCACAGATTTCGACATTGCTTTTTGGTCAAAGCGAACAAAGGACCTTGAAAATTAAACAACGAAAAGTAAGTGAGAACCCGTAATTACTTTGAGTATAATACTCAAGAAATTACAAGTGAGATGACACTAAAAACATCAGTAAGCAATCGAGAGATTGCGGACAACACGCAAGTGT